>JAYUUM010000001.1:0-20088 GCA_043754555.1 Arenimonas sp.
CAGGTGGCCTTGATGGCGCCAACAGAATTATTGGCTGAGCAACACTTGAATAATTTTCGGGCCTGGTTTGAACCCCTCGGCATCAACGTCATGTGGTTGGCAGGAAAAGTGACCGGTAAAGCCCGTGTTGCGGCTTTGGCGCAACTTGCCTCTGGTGAAGCGCAGATGATTGTCGGTACTCATGCGCTGATGCAGGAAAAAGTTATTTTTCATTCGCTTGCATTGGTAGTTGTCGATGAGCAACATCGTTTTGGTGTGCATCAACGACTCGCATTACGGGATAAAGGTACCGATGGCACAAAAGTTCCGCATCAACTGATCATGACGGCCACCCCCATCCCGCGCACATTAGCAATGTCGGCTTATGCCGATCTGGATGTATCGGTCATCGATGAAATGCCGCCGGGCCGTACTCCGGTACAAACGGTCGCAATAAGTGGTGAACGTCGCGATGAAGTCACCGAAAGAATTCGCTCGGCTTGCAAAGAGGGTCGTCAAGTTTATTGGGTCTGCACGCTGATTGATGAAAGCGAAGAAGTGCAGGCGCAATCGGCGCAATCGACTTTCGAGCAATTGCAACTCAATCTATTGGGTATTCGTGTTGCTTTATTACATGGACGCATGAAACCGGTCGATAAACAAAGCGTAATGGCAAAATTCAAAGCCGGTGAACTGGATTTATTAGTGGCCACCACGGTCATTGAAGTTGGCGTTGATGTACCCAACGCCAGTTTAATGGTGATTGAAAACGCCGAGCGCCTTGGACTTGCACAATTACATCAATTACGTGGCCGGGTAGGGCGAGGTGCCCAGGCATCGAGTTGTGTGTTGCTGTACAAAACACCATTGTCACAGATGGCGCGCGAGCGTCTGGATGTAATGCGCAGAACCACCGATGGATTTGTTATCGCAGAAAAAGATTTAGAGTTGCGAGGGCCGGGGGAGTTACTGGGAACCCGCCAAACCGGTATTGCCGGATTTCGGATCGCCGATCTCAGTCGTGATGCCGCCTTATTACCCACGGTTCACCGCGTGGCAGAAATTCTATTGCGCGACAGCTCCGGGCTTGCCGACAAAATCGTTGAGCGTTGGGTAGGTAGTGCGGCGAAATTTGCCGGTGCTTGATGGGCAAGAGACGAGAGGTGTAAGGCGAGAGGCTGTCAGGCCCTATGAAATACTCCTTTGAAAGCCAAAAAACTTCGTCTTCCCGGCGAAAGCCGGGATCCAGAAGTCCCTATCGAAGCGAACTGGAAATGTTGTGAATTCTGATAATAGAACCTTCCGGTAATACGGCTGAGAATTCAATATTATTTATACTTCTGGGTCCCGGCTTTCGCCGGGAAGACGGGAATTTCTTCGATATACTTAAATCATGACTAAAAAAATTCCCATCCTGATCGATACCGACCCTGGCGTTGATGATGCGCTCGCCTTATTGATGGCTTTCAATTCTCCCGATCATGAAATCAAAGCGCTGACGATAGCGGCTGGCAATGTCGGTTTACAACACACCGTCGCCAACGCTCTGAAGCTTTGTGAAGTGGCGCAAGTCAATATTCCAATTTATGCCGGTTGTCCGGTGCCACTGGTGCACGCCGCCGAAGATGCCGCCTACGTGCATGGGCTGGATGGTTTCGGTGACATCGGCTACACGCCATCGAACCAAAAAGTAGCAGACGAACACGCAGTCCAGGCGATTATTCGCTTATCAAAACAATACGAAAACGAGTTGGTGTTAATTACTTTAGGGCCATTAACTAATATCGCGCTGGCCCTGCGTCTGGATCCGGAGTTGCCGAAACGTATAAAACGCGTCGTGGTGATGGGCGGTGCAGTGACTGGTTTGGGGAATACCTCAATTTCGGCAGAGTTCAACATCGCTTTCGACCCGGAAGCAGCAAAAATTGTTTTTAATGCTTTCCCAATGATGGATATCATCGATTGGGAAGCAGTCTTGCGACATGGCTTCCTGCATACGGATTTTGAAACCTGGCTTGCGAACGGTGACCATCGGGCCAGCTTTTATGATGCGATTTCGCGGAAAACCCGGGCCTGGTCAGAAGGCAAACGTGGCCTGCACTGGCATTCCGCCGATGCATTGGCGATGGCCGTGGCGCTGTATCCGGAGTCAATCGAACATGCCGAAACGCGCTTTATAACAGTGGAAACCGCAGGGCAGCATAGTCGTGGAGCCACCCCGGTCGATTGGGCCATGCGAACCGGAAATCCAGCTAATGCTCGCATATTGATGACTTATCCACAGGCGCTGTTTCAGTCCAGGATACGTGCCGCATTAGGGCTTGGCTGACTTTAAGCGGGGACGGCTTGCGGAAAGGCTGGATAGTCGGCTAATATAGTCCTCTTTTTCTTACGCGTAATGCGTTCGCCGACGGACTACCCATGAAAGCAGATATCCATCCAAATTACCGCGCCGTTGTGTTTCAAGACACAGCCGCTGGCTTTTCATTTCTGACCAAATCGACTTTGGGCAGCAAAGAAACCGTTAAATGGGAAGACGGCCAGGAATACCCACTGATCAAAGTGGAAATCTCTTCGGCATCGCACCCGTTTTATACCGGCAAGCAAAAGACTGTCGACACCGGCGGCCGCGTGGATAAATTCCGCAAGCGCTATGCCAAGACAGAAGCAGAAGCAGCACCTGCCGCCGAATAATTTTTATTCGCAGTTTGCTACAACGGCTACCTTCGGGTGGCCGTTTGCGTATATGAGGTAGCCATTTGTATTTGGCCGTGGACATTTGCGTTTACCGCATTGGAATATTGCATAAGTTCACAAGTCCATGACTAACGAATGTCTTGTCGCTATGAGATACTTCACGTCTTGGCGCTTACGGGTGTAATGCGCTGTCATTCACAACAACCGCATAGAATTCCAGGAGCCTGCCGTGTCCGATTACAAGAGCGTCATCCTTAATGCCGGCGATAAAAACGTCGAGCTTCCCGTTCACTCCGGCACTCTGGGTCCGGACTGCATCGATATCGGCAAACTCTACAAAGAAACCGGTAATTTCACCTACGATCCGGGTTTCATGTCCACGGCGAGTTGCCGTAGTGCAATCACTTATATCGATGGTGATGCCGGTATCTTGATGTATCGCGGCTATCCGATCGAACAGCTGGCGAAACATTCAAACTTTTCCGAAGTGTCTTATTTGTTGATGCACGGTCATTTGCCAAACGCGCAGCAATTTGCGGCGTTCGAACACGAAGTAACGCATCACACCATGATGCATGAAGCCTTCCGCACCTTCCTGTACGGCTTCCGTCATGACGCGCATCCCATGGCAATGATGTGTGGCATGTTGGGTTCGTTGGCTGCGTTCTATCACAGCGATCTTGATTTAGAAAACCCCGAAGAACGCCGCTTGGCCGCCATTCGCTTGTTGGCGAAAGTGCCCACCATTGCCGCTGCCTGCCATCGCTATTCCATCGGCTGGCCGATTCGCTACCCGCGTAATAATCTTGAATATGTTGATCGCTTCTTGCACATGATGTTTGAAGTGCCAAGTGAACCATTAGTGATGAAACCGGTTGCGGCCAAGGCGCTGGATCTGTTGTTTATCTTGCATGCCGATCACGAACAAAATGCCTCGACTTCCACCGTGCGTCTGGTGGGTTCGACCGGTGCCAACCCGTATGCTTGCGTGGCCGCCGGTGTAGCTGCTTTGTGGGGCCCTGCTCACGGTGGTGCCAACGAAGCGGTGCTGCAAATGCTGACCGAAATTGGTCGTCCGGAAAATGTAAACAGTGCGATTGATAAAGCCAAAGACAAAGAGTCCGGTTTCCGTTTAATGGGTTTTGGTCATCGTGTTTATAAAAACTTTGACCCACGCGCGAAAATCATTCGTGAAATGTGTCATGAAGTACTTGCTGAATTGGGCGTCAATGATCCGATGCTCGAAGTCGCCATGCGTCTGGAAGAAGCTGCACTGAAAGACGAGTACTTCATTCAACGCAAGTTGTACCCGAATGTCGATTTTTATTCCGGCATTATTTACAAAGCGCTTGGCATTCCAACTGAAATGTTCACGGTCATGTTCGCGATTGCTCGCACAGCTGGCTGGGTATCGCATTGGCTTGAACAGCAAACCGATCCGGAAAATAAAATTGGCCGCCCGCGGCAAATTTACACAGGCTCAGACACTCGGAATTACATGCCGATTGCTCAGCGATAATTGTGTTGAATGTGAAATTAAAAAGCCCCGATTATTCGGGGCTTTTTTGTAGGGTGGATCCCGTGCTCTATGCGGTATCCACTAAACACAATCGCAACCTTCGGTGGAATCACCAACGGTGTGCCACCTGTTGGTGGTTCCACCCTACATTTGCCGATTCAATTCATCCAGCCGCTCTGGCGTTCCAACATCGGTCCATCGGCCGATGTGGTGTTCTCCGCTAACTTGCCCTGCATTCATCGCATGTCGGAGTAAGGGTGCTAGTTTGAATCGTGGTGGCTTTTCGGTTGCGCCTTTAGCGTCACCGATAATGTCACGCCAGTTCGCGAATAATTTGGGTTGGTAAATACCAATGCCGGAAAACGTCAGTTTAGTTTCGCCATGGCTTTGCACGCAGCCGGATTTATCCAACGCAAAATCACCTTTACTGTTGTGCAAAGGATTATCAACCAAAACTAAATGTGTACAGCCGGAAATTTGTTTTGGTAATAACGAGTAATCAACATCACTCCAAATATCACCATTCACCGCGATAAAGGGTTCATCGCCAATAATTTTCAGTGCCTGCAACATACCACCACCGGTTTCCAGTGGTTCGGATCCTTCGTACGAATAATGCAATGACACATTCCAGCGCGAGCCATCGCCGAGCGCGGGCTCAAAACATTCTGCGAGCCAGGAAGTATTGATCACGATGTCTCGCACGCCGCAGGCTGCCAGTTTTTCTATATGCCACTCAATCAATCGTTTGCCACCCACGGTCAATAAGGGTTTGGGTGTTTGATTTGTCAGCGGGCGCATGCGCTCGCCTTTTCCGGCCGCGAAAATCAGCGCCTTCATGCGAGCGGCAGACGAATATCGCGCTCGCCCATTACGCGTTCAAGCAATTGAATTAACGGTTTTGTTTCCGGATAACGCAGACCCACATCACGGGCATATTGCCAAACAAGTGGCAGATCATTCAAGTAACCGGCTTTGCCATCGCGATACCAGAGTCTGCAAAAAATGCCGAGCACTTTCAGATGTCTTTGCAGGCCCATCAAATCAAAGCCGCGCTTAAAGGTAGCGGTATCGACATTGGTCAGTCCGGCTTTCACGCATTCGAGTCGGTAATTTTCTACCCAAGTATCAATCCGTTCTTCGGACCAAGCGATATAGCAGTCGCGCAATAGAGAAACCAAATCGTAGGTAATAGGGCCCTTGACGGCGTCCTGAAAATCAAGAATGCCCGGATTATTGTCATCGAGGATCAATAAATTACGCGAGTGATAATCCCGATGCACAAAAGTTTGCATTTGCATGTTTGCGTTATTGATCAAGCAACGAAACGCCGGTTCAATCACGTCCCATTCGCCGCAGGTCGGTGTGTAGGCCAGATGTTTTTGTAAAAACCATTCTGGCATCAATTCCATTTCGGCGACTAAACGATTTTCGTCATAGGCGGGCAAATCATCACAGGTAATATGCAGCTGCATTTTCAACAATGCCTGCATGGCATCGCCGTAAAGGGCATCAACACTTTGTTCGTTCAATTCCGGCAAATACAAACGATTGCCGAGATCGGCCATCAAAATAAAACCGAGTTCGGCATCGGAAGCGCGAATTTCCGGCGCATGCAACCCTGCGGCGCTTAAGCGTTGGGCAATATCCAGCCAGGGGCGAATATCTTCTTTATACTGCGGCGCATCCATCACGATCCAGGTCCGGCCACCGGAAAAACTACGCCAGTAACTGCGAAAACTGGCATCAGCTGATGCGCGTTCCAGATTCGCTTGCGGGTCATTGAGTGCTTGTTGGGCCCAGAGCAGCCGCTCGGTTTCTCGATTTAATACGGTCATGTTTCTATATAAATATGAACAAGGCCCATTGTGACAGAGGCGCTACGCTGGCGCGACTGTAAGCGCTTTCGTTAAGATGCTGAGCTATACGAGCGGAAAACCCATCATGTCCAATGTGTTACCAGTGCTTTTGTGTGGCGGCTCCGGCACCCGACTCTGGCCTTTGTCGCGCGAGGCGTATCCGAAACAATTCTTGCCCTTGGCCGGAAAGCAAAGTCTATTGCAAGCCACCTGTCTGCGCTTACAAGGTTTGCCGGGCGCATCGGCGCCACTATTAATAAGCAATGAAGAACACCGCTTTTTGGTCGCCGAACAATGTCGACAAATTGCTATCGCCCCACAGACGATTATTCTTGAGCCGATCGGTCGCAATACCGCGCCCGCCATTGCAGTGGCGGCCTTGCATGCGGTGGAATCGCAACAAGATCCCGTCTTGCTGGTATTGCCATCGGATCATTTATTACGTGATGAGGCCGGATTTCGTGATGCAGTACTTGAAGCATTGCCGGCGGCAGAAGCGGGCGCATTAATTACCTTCGGTATTTTGCCTACATCAGCTGAAACCGGTTTTGGTTATATCAAAGCTGCGCCTGGCAAAAATGTTCGGGTGGTCGAACAATTTGTTGAAAAGCCTGATCAGGCCACTGCTGAAAAATATCTCGCCAGTGGTGAGTATTTTTGGAATAGCGGCATGTTTATGTTCCGGGCATCGCGATTTATCGAAGAATTGGAAAAATTTTCGCCTGAAATATTACTGCAATGCAAAGCCGCGATTGCCGATGCAAAACCCGATGCTGATTTTTTGCGGCTTGATAAAAATGCCTTTGCAGCGTGCCCGGCCGATTCGATCGACTATGCTGTGATGGAGAAAACCCGGCACGCCATGGTGTTGCCGATTGATGTGGGCTGGAGCGATGTCGGCTCTTGGTCGGCATTATGGCAAGTTGCAGAGCAGGACATTGACGGAAATGTGCATCGTGGCGACGTAATGGCAGAAAATTGCCGAAACACTTTTGTCTGGTCCGAAAGTCGCCTGGTAAGCACTTTAGGTCTGGAAAATATGATTGTGGTTGATACCGATGACGCATTACTGGTCGCTCATCAAGATCATGTACAAGACGTAAAAAAAATCGTTGCGCGGCTGAAAACTGACTCGCGTTCGCAAGCAGTACACCATCGGCAGGTTTATCGGCCATGGGGTAGTTATACCTCGGTGGATTGCGGCGAACGCTTTCAGGTCAAGCGCATTATCGTTAAACCCGGAGCAGCGCTATCGCTGCAAATGCATCATCATCGTGCCGAACATTGGATAGTCGTTTGTGGCACAGCCCGCGTTACCTGTGACGAGACGGTAATGACTTTGACAGAAAATCAGAGTACTTATATTCCATTAGGTAGCAAACACCGTCTGGAAAATGTTGGAAAATTGCCGCTTGAATTGATCGAAGTGCAATCGGGTAGTTATCTGGGTGAGGATGATATTGTTCGATTCGACGACGTTTATGGTCGTGTAAACGAGTAAAATAACATCGTACGTTACCGCACATACAACTGCGATCCTGCAGAATAGGATGTTGGCTTGATGACTCAGGCATTTTTTCAATCTTATGGTCTGCAGTTGCTCGTTAGCTTCAGCTTGAGCTTAATTCTAGTGAGGCTTTCCACACTGTGTGCCGGTCCACTTGGCTTGCTTGATCAACCAGGTGGACGCAAAGACCATGCGGAGCCAACGCCCGCAACGGGCGGTATCGGTATTTTTTTGGCCTTACTTGTGACAAGCGTCATATTCGGCCGGTTTGAACACCATCTGGATATTTTCTTTATTGCGAGCATCTGGCTTTTGTTTGTGGGAATTCTGGATGATCGTTTTGATTTAAGTTCGATGATTCGCTTGTTGGTGCAAGCTGTTGCGGCCATTGTGATGATTGTTTTTGCAGGTTTACAAGCAGATAAGTTGTCCGATGTAGTCGGTATTGCCGGATTTCATCTTGGAATATTGACGCCGGTATTTACGATCTTCATTACCCTTGGTCTGATAAATGCCTTAAATATGGCCGACGGTAGTGACGGCTATCTGGCGGGTCAGGTAATCGCCGCATTGGGATTGTTTTCCGGGTTGGCTTTATATGCCGGCAACACGGGGCTGGCCATGCAATGTGCTTTATTTACCGCCGCCGTACTCGGGTTCTGGTTTTGGAACATGCGTTTTCCCTGGCAGCAGCGCGCAAAAGTTTTTTTAGGTGATGCCGGTAGCACCTTCCTAGGTTTTGCAGTGGTGTGGTTTGCATTGCAGTTGACTCAAAACCTCCAGCATCCCGTTACTCCGGTACTGGCGCCCTGGATGATTGCATTGCCCGTGCTTGATTGCGTGGTGTTGATGCTCGATAGAATGCGTCAAGGTCGCTCGCCTTTTAGCGCTGATCGAAATCATATGCATCACTTATTACTTGATGCCGGTTTTACGCCGACAAAAATAGCGATTGGCATGATGGTGCTGTCGATTCTGATTGGCTGTATTGCCGCAATCGCCGTTAAATATGGAGCGACGCGCACCTGGCTGGTGCTTGCCTATCTGGGCTTGATCGGACTGTATTGGGCATTCAGTTTTAATCGTCATCGTGCGGTGGCATGGCTGCGTTTTTCACGGACCGGCAACAAATATGTGGTGTCCAGTTTCAACAATAAAGAAGTGAAGGAAATCAACTCGTAAATGATAGATTTGCATTGCCATATTTTGCCTGGTATTGATGACGGCGCACCGAGCCTGGAGGTGGCGTTGGCGATGGCGCGTGCGGCGGTGAATGACGGCATTCAAATCACTGCCTGCACCCCGCATATTTATCCGGGCTTGTATGAGAATTCACAAACCATCATTGCCCAGGCCATTGCCGAGTTTGAACTAGAATTAAAGCGGCACGATATTCCCTTGGCCCTGACGATAGGCGCCGACACCCATTTGGCGCCGGACTTATTACAAGGGATACAAAAAGGGCATATTCCAACCTTGGGACATTCCCGTTTTTTATTACTGGAGCCACCGCACCATGTTGCGCCGCCGCGTTTTGAAGAGTCAGTATTTCAACTGTTAACCGCCGGAATTGTGCCGGTAATTACCCATCCCGAGCGCTTGACCTGGATAGAAACCCATTATCCGAAAATGTCGGCGTTGGTGGATGCGGGTGCCTGGATGCAGATTACTTCGGGTAGTTTGACTGGTCGTTTTGGGCGTCGTCCTAAATATTGGGCGGAAAGAATGGTGGACGAGCGCCTGGTCCATATTCTTGCCACCGATTCGCACCATATTAAAAAACGACCGCCCTTCCTGGCTGAGGGACGAGATGCAGCCGCCCAGCGTTGTGGCGAGGCCGAGGCATTCAATATGGTGGATGTCCGGCCGCGTGCGATTTTAGCGAACTTGCCGCAGGCTCAAATTCCGGGCTTACCTGAACGGCAGCCCGTATCAAAAGGGTCGCCCAACTGGCGTCGCTGGCTAGGCTTGGCATAATGCGCATTCTGAAAATTAGATGTTTAGGTGAGATGGCATGAACCGACTTTGGCTATGTAGTGTTTTTTTTCTTTGCGCATGCCTGTTTAATCAGGCCCATGCAGCTGATGACAGAAAAACGGGACAAATTGCGGTGGTGGCCGCAGGGAGTGACGAACTCCCGCCGCCCGACAGCACTACTGCTGTTGGCGCCTACAAAGGGGTATCGGAATACCGTATTGGTGCGCAAGACTTGCTGGAAATCAGTGTTTTTCAAGTCACTGAACTTAACCGCATTGTTCGGGTGAATACTTCTGGCGATATTTCACTGCCTTTGGTCGGCGTGATGCGCGCGGGTGGCCGTACTGTGCAGGAATTGGAAGCCGACATCGCTAAAAATCTGGATGCTAAATTTTTGCAAAATCCGCAAGTCACCGTTTTCGTCAAAGAATTCACCAGTCAGCGTGTGACCTTAGAGGGCTCGGTAAAAAAACCCGGTATTTATCCACTGACAGGGCGCACCACTTTATTGCAAGCCATTGCCATGGCCGAGGGGCTGGACCCGCTGGCGGATTTGAAAGGCATCGTAATTTTCCGGATGGTTGAAGGAAAAAAAATGGGAGCTCGTTTTGATATTAAAGCGATTCGTTCCGGTAACGCTGCCGATCCTCAGGTTTATGGTGATGATATTATTGTGATTGACCAGTCGGGTTCGAAAACTGCTTTCCGCCGCTTGATGGAAAGTTTGCCAATCTTCAGTATTTTTTCACCTCTTTAACGGGAAAGTTAACGCGTGTCTAATCACCCTCACGACCCACATCATGACCCGCGTCAAGATTTGTTCCCGATCCAGCAAGGGCAGGACAGCAGACACCTGACGATTGCACGTAATAACGCAATCAGCGTGGACACCCGCTTGGGCGATCCTGTTGCAGAAACCGAAGACAATATCGATTTACTAAGTTACTGGCATATTATTTTAAAGCGGCGCTGGATGGTGTTGGGTGTACTCGCCATCATTTTTGTCACTAGCTTGGTCGGTACTTTATTGACCACACCGATTTATCGCGCTACTACGGTTCTGCAAATCGAGCGTCAAAGTGTTCAAGTGCTAGAAACACAGGGCGTGATGCCCACCGAAGACATTTACGCCGACGATTTTTATCAAACCCAATATGAACTATTGAAGAGCCGCGCTTTGGCGCAGCGCGTAGTCGGTCAGTTGGGCTTGGTGGAGTCCGGTGAGTTGCAGCGTATGCAGCCAGGTTCGCCTTGGCAAAAACTGATGGGTCTATTTGGTCGTGGAGATAAAAGCCAGGAAAACTCGCAGCAGCAAACCGGTAAGCCATCAGATACCGACAAAGCCCAAAAAGAAAATCAATTAGCCGGCAGCTTTGCCAGCGGTGTAGGAATTGAGCCAGTTAGAAATTCGCGTTTGGTGCGAATTAACTATGACAGCCCCGATCCGGCGTTTGCACAAAAAGCAGCCAATGCGATTGCAGAAAGTTTTATCGCAAGTAATCTCGAACGCAAATTTGATTCCTCTGCGTACGCCAAGAGTTATCTGGAAGATCGCTTGAAAGAATTAAAACTCAAGCTGGAAGATTCCGAACGCAAATTAGTAGAGTTTGCCCAGAAAGAACAAATCATCGGCACCAGCGGCGGCGAGAACGCCGGTACGCTTACCCAGCAAAGCCTGCAATCTTTAAATGCGGCTTACGGCAAAGCACAGGAAGACCGTATTCGTGCCGAGTCGCGTTGGGCGCAGGCACAAACAAGTAGTGGCATTAGTTTGGCGATGGAATCGGGTAATAGCAGCTTCATCACTTCGCTACAAGAAAGCCGTGGCAAGTTGATGGCCGAATATCAGGATAAATTAAAACTCTACAAACCGGCGTATCCAATCATGGTGCAATTGAAAGGCCAGATTGATGAAATGGATAAACAAATTGCGAGCGAGGGCGGCAATATTCGTAATGCCATTCAAGCGCAATATTTGGCAGCTGCTAAACAAGAAAGCATGCTGGCGGCGAAAATCAACGGTCTTAAAGCCGATGTACTGGATCAAGATGGGCGCAGTATTCAATACAATATTTTTAAACGGGAAGTCGATACCAATCGTCAGCTTTATGACGGTTTACTGCAGCGTTATAAGGAAGTCGGCCTTGCCGGTGGATTAAGTACCAACAATGTTTCTATTGTCGATCGCGCGCAAATGGGTGGTCAATTCAAGCCTGATCTGATGCGCAATTTAATGCTCGCCACCCTGGTGGGCTTGTTGTTGGGTTGCCTGCTGGCATTGGGTTTTGAATATCTGGACGATTCTTTAAAAGCGCCAGAAGATATCGAAAAACAATTAGGCCTGTCGATTCTGGGCGTTATCCCGAAACTCAAAGACCCACAAACGCCAACCGTTGCATTGCAAGACTTGCGCGGCGCCTTCACCGAAGCATACCGCTCGGTGCGTACAGCGCTGCAATTTTCTACCGACAAAGGTGTGCCACGCGTGTTGCTGATTACCAGCGCTTCGCCGGGCGAGGGTAAATCGACGACTGCACGTGCGCTTGCACAAAACATTGCCGAGTTAGGGCGTCGGGTTTTAATTGTGGATTGTGATTTAAGAAATCCTTCCTTGCATCGTCATTTCAATGCCGACAATTCCACCGGACTGACGAACTTTCTCGCAGGCGCCATGAAGCCGATGGATTTGATTCAAAAAACCGACATGCCCAATTTGTCGTACTTATCGACCGGGCCATTACCACCCAATCCTGCTGAACTGTTGATGGGGTCTAAATTGGTATCGTTCTTGACGGTAGCCGTCGAAAAATTCGATCAAATTATTATTGATGGTCCGCCCATTTTAGGTTTGGCCGATGCGCCCATTCTTGCCAATCGTGCGACGGCAACCTTGCTAGTTATCGAGGCTGGCGAGACGCGTGTCGCGGTCGCCAAAAATGCCATCAAACGGATATTCGCTGCGCGTGGACATCTCATCGGAGCGGTAATGACGAAATACAACGCCAAGTTGCATTCGGGATATGGTTACGGCGCTGGCGACTACGACTATTACTCCTATGGTGGCAGTGCTCAGCCGAAGGAACGCTTGACCAAGCAATGACTATTGCAGCGCTCGAGCAGGCATTAAGCTTCCTGAGTCGCACCGACTTGATAGCTGCTGCACGTCAGCAGACATTGCCAAGTGGCATTACAGAACTTCTCAAAATAAGTTCAGGTGACAATGAAACCTTGCTCGCAGCACAGGAAAGTTCACGGCATTCGCAGGAAGATATTCGTCATGCGGCCGAGTTCTATGTACAACAAATATTATTTTCACCCGACAGTGACCACTATCGTGTGCTCGGGGTTGATCCCGATGATGTCGAAGCTAAAATAAAACTGCATTACCGTTTGCTGGTGCGTTGGTTACATCCGGACAAAAACTCCAGTGACTGGGAAGTCGTTTTCTCGGAACGTATTAATCGTGCCTGGCATGCATTGCGAACGCCTGAACGTCGTCGGCAATATGACGAACAGCTCGCTGGCGCACGACCGTTAAATGAAAACAGTTTGCCGAGTCGTGAAATAAAGCCGGCCCAGTGGCGTGATAGTAGAACCGATGCACGCTTTTTGAGCGCGCGTACTATCAAGCGGCTGCCGATGGCAGTATTAAGCTTGCTCGGAATCGGTGCATTATTGGCGCTGGTTTTATTTAGTCAGATGCAACCCAATTTGGAGCCTTCTGTAATTGCAAGTAATGATTCCATGCCTCCAGCATTGGTTTCAACCAGTGCACCGTTGGTGGAAGCGCCCGCAAGTGAATCGGTGATGCAAACAACACCCAAGCAAGTGGCTATCATTAGCAGTCGAGATAATAGTATTCCTGAGCCAGTAACGAAGCCATTATCCGAAGAAAATAAAAATGCCTCGTTACGTGCAGTTGCGCCTGAGCCAGCGCCAATCATCATCGCTTTGAAATCTAATCCGCCACCGGCAGCTGCGCCCCAAGCACCACTGAAAAAACCTGAGTTACTTGCTATTGCACAGGAAAAACAAAAGCCAACAGCAAAGCCAGTTGAAAAACCGATTATGTCGTCAGTGCCAATGTCTGTGACGACAATAGCTAGCGAAGAAAAAGCAAAAAACAGATTAAGCCGTCAAAATAAAGCCGCCTTGGCCAAAGCCAATCGGGAAGAATCGGCAGTAAAAGCAGTCACAGCCGCAAAATTGTCTAATAGTACTGCTGCAGTAAATTTGCCTGCAGCTCAAAAAGACATTGCGAGCGACGCTTCAGTAAAACAATTTTTACAGCGGTTCTCCCGGGTGTATTCCGAGGGCGATTATTTCGCGCTGCATAATTTATTTACTAAAGATTTAAGTATTCTCGGGGCTGCGCCCCAGCGCACGGTTCTGCGCAGCTATCGGCAGTTATTTGAAAACAGTCAAAGCCGCGAAATTGCTTTGGATCATGTCACATGGCTTACCAACGACGAAAATATTGTGGTGATAGCCAGTTACGAAGCGCAAATTGTGCCTCTGGGCAAAGCAGAGCTGCAATCAAGCCGGGGCGATATTCGACTTGATCTGCGAGTGGAAAATGGCCAGTTACGTATTATTCGCTTGCGCTCGGATTCTAAAAATGGCTAAGCATGTAAAGTCAGGCGCGGCACTTTCTTTACGCTTGCTGCTGGTTTTTTTACTGATTGCGCTGGCTTGGCGAGTATTGAGTTTAGGCATGGCTGATGCAAAAAGCCGTTCTGCCCCAGAACAAGCATTGCAATGGCGACCAAAGCATTCATCGGCACTATTTTTGTTGGCCGAACAGCAAGTAAAAAATCCGGCTTCATTCGAGGCAGCTAAAAAAAATGCACTAGCTGCTTTGCAAGCCTATCCATTTGAGGGCCGGGCCTACCGAGTTCTCGCACAATTAGCAGATGCTGAAAAAAAATCCGAACTAGCTTTAAGTCTTTTTCAAAAAGCGGTGCGCTACAGCCCGCGTGATCTTGAATCGCATCTATGGTTATTAAATTATTCCTTGCGTACTGAAAACGGTGTGGCGGCTGTGCACCATCTAGACAAGCTGTTGCGCATGCAAATTGATTTGCTGCCGCCGCTAATGATCACTGTCGGTGGTTTGGCAGTGCAGCCAGTGTCGCAAACGGCTTTAATCGAGAGCCTGACAAAAAATCCAAGTTGGCGCGCACCAGCAGTCAAGATGCTGATGTCAGAACAGCAGGGAGCATCCAAGTACGGCGTGTTCTTTAATCGCCTGGCTAAGGCCGAGGGTGGACTATCCGAATCAGAACAAGAGACATGGCTACTTGCGCTCAGCGGCAACAAAGAATGGTCACTTGCCTACTTAAGTTGGGCCAATCAATTGCCGAGCGAGAGACAATTGCAATTGGGTAATGTTTTCAATGGGGGTTTTGAATATGAGCCGCTCGGAACCGAGTTTGATTGGCAATTTGATCGTGTACCCGGTGCCAGTATTGAACGCGCCTTTCGTGAAGGCGCCGAAGGCGAAAAGGCGCTCATCGTCCGTTTTAATGATCAAAGAGTGCCATTTAAAAGCGTAAGGCAAACTTTAGTGCTGCCAGCGGGGCATTATCGTATGTCAGGCTTAGGCTTTGCAGAAGATTTACGCACCGAGATCGGTTTGGTTTGGTCCATAGAGTGCACGGTTAATGATATTTCCCTTGCCACAAGTAAACCACTAAAAGGCCGTAGCTCGAAGTGGGCAGAGTTTTCGATGGATTTCGAAGTTCCTGCCAACCAATGTCCGGCTCAGCGGGTATTCTTGCAGTTACCGGCACGAACTCAATCTGAACAGTTTATAGGTGGAGTAATTTGGTTCGACGCCTTGAGAATTCAAAAAACTCAAAGGAATGCTGAACAAAGCCCTATAAAGCCCTAAATCTAGCGATTAAAACCTTGCATCCATGTGTTAAACGCCGTTATCATGTTGACAAGTAGCTTTCCGCCACTCGGAGTCCAAAATGAAAAAATCTATCTTACTCGCAGCTTGTGCAGCCAGCCTCAGTTTTGCTTCCTTAGTCTCTGCTCAGGACGGTATGAATGTTGCGATTCTGGACGAAGTTAATGGCTCCGTTCTTGTCAATCAGGGCGAAAAATTTGTTGCGGCCACCGAAGGTCAATCGCTTAACGCTGGCGATCGCTTGATGGTTACCAAAACAGGTAATGCAACCATAGTCTTTGGTAAGGATTGCACTTCCGAAATTAAAGCCGGCACGATGGTAACCATTCCAGAACGGTCCATTTGCGATGGCGGCCAACTCGTCACGCAAACCTTGGAACCAGGTGCAGGCGCAGCTCCAGGCGCGAAGGCTTCTAGTTCTGGCGTAGGCGCCACAGGAACAGGCAATGCAGGCATCTACACTCTGGCTGGCGTGGCTCTTGCCATTGCAGCTTATGAAATCAGCAGAAGCCCCTGATTTTGGTGCTCAAAACGAGCATGGAATAAAAAATAGTTAAATACGAAGGCCGCTTAATAGCGGTCTTCTTTTTGGAAAAATTTCATGCTGAATCAGAGAATTATTTTTTATCTCACGGTAATCGTCTTGTTGCTCGCGAGTTTTTTGGGTGGTGGGCAAGGCTTTTTTGGTGATGTGCTGGCTCAATTAGCTTCTATTGCCCTACTAATAGCCTGCTTGTTCAATTCGCAATCCGAATTAAAAATTGCTACAACCTCAACCAGAATTTTATCGTTCTCGTTCATCATGATTGTATTGGCTGTGCCATTGCTGCAGCTTTATCCGTGGCCAAGTTCAAATCAATTCGCACTCTCCATGCAAAGCGATTTACAACAAGTAGGCGTGCAGCTTTCCCCTATGAGTTTGAATAAAACTTATGGTGCAGAACGCGCGTTATTTAGCTTACTGCCTGCTTTCGCCATTTTCATTGCTTGCTTGCAGTTATCCAATTATCAGCGGTACCGGCTGCTTGTTGTATTGGCCATTATTGTGGTGCTGAACATTTTGTTAGGCTTCGCCCAACTGGCGCAAGGTATAAGCAGCGCATTGCGCTTGTACGAAGTCACCAATATCACCGAAGCCGTCGGTTTTTTTGCTAACCGTAACCATTATGCAAGCTTATTGATGATGTGTTTGCCTTTGGTAGTCGCCGCTACCGCGTGGTGGGCACATCAACGCGCGTCAAAAATATCATCATCGCCGGTATTAATTATTGGCGGCGGTCTATTTTGTATTCTACTTATTTTGGCAATTGGCGTTGCACGTTCGAGAGCAGGGTTGTTGCTAGGCATGCTTGGTGTTTTGTTTAGCTTGCCGGCCGTGTTTGCATTGCCGCGACGGCCAGGTATGAAGCGGCTACTAAGCGTAGTCGCTGTGCTGGGTCTTATCGTAATTGTTCAATTTGGCTTAGTGGGAATACTCCAGCGCTTCGACCATGGTGTTGTCGATAACACCCGCACGCAGATGACCCAAATTAGTATTGAAGCAGGGAAAGCTTATGCTCCTATGGGGGCTGGACTAGGTACGTTTCGGCAAGCCTATGCGCCCTTCGAAGCCAAACATGAAACAAGCGTAGATCATACCTTGGTCAACCATGCACATAATGATTATGCCGAGCTTTGGCTTGAAGCCGGTTATCCCGCCTTGTTTGCAATGGGTGTTTTCTGGTGTTTGTTTATATTGTTGGGATTTCGCGTTTGGTGGCAGCAAAAACAAACAGACACATTCGATGTTTTGCTATCACGCGTAGCATGGATAAGTGCGCTGCTCGCGTTGCTACACTCTTATGGTGACTACCCGTTACGCACGACCGCTAATGTCAGCGTTTTTGCATTGCTGCTTGCGTTTGCAATTGCGTGTAGCAATAGTCGAACATCCAAAGCCATTTCGTAGGAGCGCCTTTAGGCGCGAACGAATCTTGCGCAGATCGGTCGCGCCTAAAGGCGCTCCTACGAAAGCCAATCAAAACAAGCGCTGTAGTCCGGCTTTTATCCGCCGAAACAATAGTTCAGCCATATTCTTTCCGCTATATCTTGTTTGCAAATAAGCCATGTTTGGTAAACAGCGCTGTCTTAACCAGCGAATGCGAAGCGGAATTGTTGGAAACGCGATAAAGCTCATGCGCTGAATGTAAAACCAGCCGTGCATTTTAGGCACTTGCATGTGCTCATGTTTTGCAGCGTTCAGCAGCGTATCCAAAATAGCGTCGGGTGTTGGCGTATTGAATTCACCGCTTACCGCTTGCAGGCCATCCCAACAAATACCGGCAAGCTTTCGCTCAATCGCCAAGTCACTCAAGGCTTGCCAATCCGCCGGTGCGAATTGTGAACTCAACAAGTGCAGGTCATACAGCCATTTCAAAACATTTTCGGTACCATCGGCCATATTTTGCACGCGGTGCATGCAGGCATTCAAAAAGGCGTGTATTGGCGATAAGCCGCGAGCGTGTTCACCCAGCTTGGGCAGCGCTATAGCGTTGAAATTCAATTCATCAAAATTAAATTGATAGGCAAATAAAGGTGAACTAGAAAGTTTCCAATGCAAATCAATCTCAAGACCTGCA
Organism: Arenimonas sp.; assembly: GCA_043754555.1. Lineage (GTDB taxonomy): Bacteria > Pseudomonadota > Gammaproteobacteria > Xanthomonadales > Xanthomonadaceae > Arenimonas. Next base: position 18,071 of record JAYUUM010000001.1, read on the forward strand.
CCGACAGTGGAATCGCGTATGCAGGTTTGTTCAAAACTAACCAAGTCACCTGCTAATGCATTGTCACGCAAGCTGTATTGCATGGATTGCAGCAGAGCAATCGCTTTCTGCACTTGTTCATAAGAAGAAAACAGCAAATCAATGTCGCTGCAATCCCGCAAATGCGCGGACGGATATAGCCAATAGGCCAGCGCCGATCCTTTCAATAACAAAACGTCAATTCCGGCTTCTTTAAGGCGCGATAGTATTCGGCGACATTCTGCTTCACGCATCAAGCTTTGCTGCGATTTTTTTCGAGCAAGATGCGCAATATGCTCTTGAAACTGCAATGGAATACAGCATGCTGCATCAGCAATACTTATGCGCTCGTGAAGCAGTGAAAGAACCCCTTCAGCATTGGCTGCATCGGTGATGTCTTCATGCGCCATGCCATCGGAAAACCCCCACGGTGGGGCGTCGCCACGCAGCATTGCGCCGAGCCATTCGCGAATCATGTCAATACGGCCTTTTCAATATCGTTCAATCCATATGCGGTATCAAGTGTAAGCCGAAAGGCCGCAAAAAAAGCATCCGCGAGGTGCGCAAATAGTAGCATTAGGCTAAAGTGGCACGGGTAATTTAACCACGATGAAATGGCAGTTCGGCGAGGACAGATAATGCAGTTGGTAGAAAATAGTCGAATAGGAATTCTGGGTCTTGGCTATGTAGGCTTGCCTTTGGCGATTGAATTTGGCAAACAGTTCGATACCATTGGGTTTGATATTGACCTTGATCGCATTCAAGCCCTGCAGGCGGGTCAAGACAGTACCCAAGAAATTACCTCGGCTGAAATGCAACAAGCCAAGCGCTTGAAATTCAGCAATACCAATCATGATTTGCAGCCGTGCAATGTGTACATCGTCACCGTGCCAACACCGGTAGATGATGCAAATCGGCCGGATGTTGAGCCATTGATATCTGCCAGTAAAACGATTGGTCAATATTTGAAAAAAGACGATGTGGTCATATATGAGTCAACAGTGTATCCCGGTACCACCGAAGAAGTTTGTGTGCCGATACTGGAAAAAGCCTCGGGTCTGATTTTCAACCAGGATTTTTTTTGCGGCTATAGCCCCGAACGAATTAATCCAGGCGACAAACAACGGCGCTTGATCAATATTAAAAAAATTACTTCGGGCTCAACGCCTGCGGCTGCCGATTTTGTCGATGCGTTATATCAAAAAATTATAGTTGCCGGTACTCACCGCGCGCCGTCAATGAAAGTGGCCGAAGCGGCCAAAGTGATCGAAAATACCCAGCGTGACGTGAACATTGCTTTAGTCAACGAGCTGGCAATGATTTTCAATAAAATGGGCATCGACACGCATGATGTACTCGAAGCCGCTGGCACCAAATGGAATTTTTTGCCATTTAAGCCGGGCTTAGTAGGCGGCCATTGTATTGGCGTTGACCCCTACTATTTGACTCATAAAGCGACTGTGCTGGGCTACCATCCAGAACTAATTTTAGCGGCCCGCCGAATCAATAGTCGTATGGGCTTACACGTTGCACATCAGGTCATGCGTCTTATGGCGAATAAACGCCTGCATGTTGTTGATTCTAAAATTCTGGTGATGGGTTTGACGTTCAAGGAAAATTGTTCCGATCTGCGCAATACCCGCGTCATTGACATCATCAATGAACTGAAGGCAGCGCACGCGCAAGTGGATATTTATGATCCGCATGCCAATAGTGAAGAGGCAAAAAAATTACTGAAGATCGATTTAATTTCCGCTCCTGCATTCAATAGTTATGACGCAATCGTACTGGCTGTAGGGCACGCACATTTTATCGAAATGGGTGCCCAGGCCGTCCGTGCCTTTGGCAAGAACACTTGTGTGCTATTCGACACTAAATCTTTGTACGGTAGCGAACACATAGACGGGCGCTTGTAATGCGACAATATGCTGGTATGAAAACTCGATCCGCAATTCAAAACAGTAGGGGCGCATGCTTGCTGCGCCCAGTCATTGTCGAAA
>JAYUUM010000002.1:0-6659 GCA_043754555.1 Arenimonas sp.
CGATGTGCAGCGATGCCTTGCGAGAAATGCTAAAAAAAACCCGGCAGTTACCCACGCAAAGTTTAATTGCCGCCATGCCGGTGTCATTGCGCGAAACTGGCAATACCGATTCCAATAATCAGGTGTCAATGGTGCAATGCTCATTGGCGACCGATATCGCAGATCCGGTAGAACGCTTGCAGGCCATTCGTGCATCGACCGCACAAATCAAGAAGCGCGTCGTGACTTTCAAGAATATGATTCCCACCGATTTTCCGGGTTTGGCCGCACCGATTTGGGCGTCGGGCTTGTCGCGGCTTTGGGCTAGCGGGCGCATCGCTGAAAAATTACCACCGTTGGCGAATGTCGCTATTTCCAACGTTCCTGGCCCACCGATACCGCTATACCTAGCAGGAGCGAAGCTGAGGCATTACTATCCAGTATCGATAGTGACGCACGGTTTGGCTTTGAATATTACTGTACAAAGTTACGCAGGCTCGCTGGAATTTGGCATTACCGCCTGTGGCGATATCGTACGAAAACCAGAAGCACTTGCTGCGGCCTTGTCGCGCTCCCTACACGAACTCAATGAGATCTTGCCCGAATGAAACCACCCGTCATGCGCCCGAAAACACATCAAGCACTCAAGTCACCGTCATGGCTATGCATGGCTTTGGAAGGACGCGCAGTATTTGAATGGGGTTCGTATCTAGCGGCCTGGCCTTTGTTGAAAAATGCTCCGCGTGGTGATGGCCATCCAGTGTTGGTATTGCCTGGATTGGGAGCGGGTGATCGCAGCACGTATCCGATTCGTCGCACTCTTGATCGTCTAGGTTACGCCGCCTACAAATGGGATCAGGGTCTGAATTTCGGTCCGCGCGAGCACGTGATCAAGGGACTCGTTGAAAAAGTTAGGCAGATGCAACTAGAACATGATCAGAAAAAAATAAGTATTGTTGGTTGGTCACTCGGTGGCGCGATGGCGAATGCTTTGGCATTGCGCATGCCGGAGCGCATTCGCTCGGTAATCACGATGGGTTCGCCACTCACAGGGCACCCTAAAGGCACCAATGTCTGGCGGATTTTTGAATTGGTCAGCGGCTTTCGTCATGATGACCCGCGCTTGATGGAATTAGTCGCCGGACAACCGAGCGTGCCAACCACATCGATCATGAGTAAGACTGACGGCATTGTGAACTGGCGCATGAGTCTCGCACCCGAACACACGATGGCGGAAAACATCGAAGTCAGTGCCACCCATTTAGGTATGGGCGCTAATGCTGCGGTGCTCTGGGTAATGGCAGACCGGCTCGCACAAAAGGAAGGACAGTGGAAACCTTTCGATAAAAAGGCGACGGCATTTCATTCGCTGTTTTTCCGCGACCCACATGCATTTCGACTGGCAGATTTAATCGCACCGTAGTTTTTTCGGTAGTTATTTTGCAGGGGCGCATGCTTGCCGCGCCCAAAATCTGCGGCCATATTTCTCGTAGGGTGGGCACCGCCCACCATTTTCGTCATCTGAAACGAAGGTGGGCAATGCCCACCCTACGAAACTGCGCATAGTAATGTTTTGTAGGAGCGAGTTCTGCTCGCGAAAAGCCTACGAAAATCTTACATGTGGCTGCGTCCGTCAGGTGCGAAAAATCTGCGACGATTTTCCATGACAATCGTCGCCCGCAAGCGGCCTCCTACGGGAAATATTTGCATACGTAGGAGGGCCCTTGGGCCCGAGCGAGGCAGACTCAATCCGCCAGCGTCAACAAACTGGCATTACCACCAGCAGCGGTAGTGTTCACGGTCAAAGTACGTTCGCTCGCAAACTTCAAAAGATAATGTGGGCCACCGGCTTTCGGTCCGGTGCCACTCAGGCCTTCACCACCAAACGGTTGTACACCCACAACAGCGCCAATCTGATTGCGATTAACGTAGCAATTCCCCACACGCACGGATTTTGCAATGTGATTAATAGTGGAATCAATGCGCGAGTGAATGCCGAGTGTTAATCCATAACCGCTAGCATTGATTTGGTTGAGCACATCATCGAGTTGCGAAGCCTCGTAACGAATCACATGCAATACCGGTCCAAAAATTTCGCGATTCAATTGCGATAGTGAATTTAATTCATAGGCGCGTGGTGCAAAAAAACTACCATTGGCACAAGCGGCGGGTAGTTCAACGGCTTTAATTAGTTTTGCTTCTTTGTCCATGCGCTCGGCATGCGCGACCAGAATGGCTTTGGCATCTTCATCAATCACCGGACCAACATCGGTTGATAGTAACCCCGGGTCGCCGACCACTAATTCATCCATTGCACCGCTCAGCATATGAATCACTTTATCGGCGATATCGCTTTGCACGAATAAAATACGCGCAGCAGAACAGCGTTGTCCTGCCGAATCAAATGCTGCGGTAATGGCATCTTTCACCAGCTGTTCCGGCAGTGCCGATGAGTCGGCGATTAGCGCATTTTGACCGCCGGTTTCGGCAATGAGTGTAGCGATCTGTGCATTGCGTGCCGCCAGGCTGCGATTAATCGCCCAGGCAGTTTCGGTGGAACCAGTGAAGCAGACGCCAGCCACGCGTGGATCTTTAGTCAGTGCCGCGCCGACGGTAGCGCCATCACCGGGAAGGAATTGCAATACTTTTTCCGGCACGCCGGCTTCATGCATCAACTTCACCGCGAAGAAAGCCATCAAACTAGTTTGCTCGGCTGGTTTTGCAATAACCGTATTTCCGGCAGCCAGTGCCGCAGCCACTTGCCCGATAAAAATCGCAAGCGGAAAATTCCACGGGCTGATGCAAACAAAAACGCCACGACCATGCAGTTGTAACTCGTTCGATTCACCGGTCGGGCCAGGTAGTTTTTCCGGATGGGCAAACAATTTGCGGGACTGCACGGCGTAATAGCGACAAAAATCTACCGCTTCGCGAACTTCGGCGACCGAGGCCGACATTGATTTGCCAGCTTCTTTTACACAGAGTGCAATCAATTCGGGCATGCGTTGTTCCATCAAGTCCGCTGCGTGCTCGAGGATTTTTGCACGCGATGCCGCCGGCGTGTGATCCCAACTATTGAATGCCGAATGTGCATTATCCAAAGCGATTTGAACTTGCGCGCTATCGGTCGATTGCCATTGGCCAACACTTTCTTTGCGATTGGCAGGGTTGGTCACCGCATTGATCGCACCGGTATTTTTGCTGCCAGGCACTAAGGGTGTTGCCTGCCAGTTTTTGATAGCGGAATTCACGTTCGCGGCGAGTTCGGCTAACGCGGAATCATTGGCTAAGTTGATGCCCATAGAATTTTTTCTCTCATCGCCAAACAAATGGCCAGGTGCAGGAATGCGGGGGTGTGCTTTGCTGGTGAAAGCTATGACGGCAGCCACTGGATCGGCGACCAGGTCTTCGGGTTTTACATTTTCATCGGTAATGCGATTTACGAAGCTGGAATTGGCACCATTTTCCAAAAGACGACGTACCAGATAAGGCAAGAGGTCTTCGTGCGAACCGACCGGTGCATATACCCGGCAAGGAACGGCCAAATCATTTTTACCAATCACTTCTGCATACAAATCATGGCCCATACCATGCAGACGTTGATATTCGTATTCTGGCAGGCCGACATTTTTTGCAATTTGATAAATCGCGGCAATCGTATGTGCATTATGGGTAGCAAACATCGGATAAATAATGTCGCTAGCCTGCAACATTTTTTTTGCGCAGGCGATATAGCTCACGTCGGTATTGGGCTTGCGGGTAAACACTGGATAGTTGGCATAGCCTTCCATTTGTGCTTTCTTAATTTCGGAATCCCAGTACGCGCCTTTGACCAGACGGATTGGCATGCGACGGCCGGTGGTTTTTGCCAGATCAATCAAATAATCCAGCACGAACGGTGCGCGCTTCTGATAAGCCTGAACCGCAAGCCCGTAGCCTTCCCAGCCATCGAGTGATTTATCAGTAAATACTTTGGCAATCAATTCCAGAGTCAATTCTAAACGCTCGGATTCTTCCGCGTCGATGGTAAAGCCAATGCCCACTGCTTTTGCCTGTTGCGCCAGCTCTAAAACACGCGGCGCCAGTTCATTCATCACGCGTTCGCGTTTGCCGATTTCAAGGCGTGGATGAAGTGCCGATAATTTAATTGAAATTGAAGGCGCTGCAAAAATATTCGGGTACGGACCACCGGCGCCGATCGCGGCAATGGCATTTTTGTAGGCTTGAAAATAGCGCTCGGCGTCGGCGGTAGTAAATGCACCTTCGCCCAACATATCGAAGGAATAACGATAGTTTGAACCTTCGCCTTTTTGTGATCGTTCGAGGGCTTCCGAAATCGTTCGGCCCAATACAAATTGGTGCCCCATGATGCGCATGGCCTGACGCACAGCCAAGCGAATCGCCGGTTCGCCTGCACGCGATACTAAACGTTTGAACGCGCCGCCGAAATTGCGTTGGGTTTCATCAGCAAGGCTGACAATTTTTCCGGTCAGCATCAAACCCCAGGTCGAGGCATTGACCAATAATGAATTGGATTGGCCAACATGCGAGTCCCAGTCGGCATCGCCGAGTTTGTCGCGAATCAATTTATCCGCGGTACCTTGATCCGGAATGCGCAATAAGGCCTCGGCCACGCACATCAACAAGACACCTTCTTCACTTGATAAATCATATTCGCGCATAAACGCCTCAACCAACCCAGGGTCGGCCGCTCGAATTCGCACTTTCTTGACCAGGCCTGCGGCCATAATCTGCACGTCGGCTTGATCGTTTTCAGTCAATCGCGCTTGTTCGAGCAGTTCGCTTAAATGTTCAGCCTCATCACGCGCATAAGCTGCTGTGATGCGTGTCATCAAAGGGGGAAAGCGTTTGGGCAACTCAGAGATGAGAATGGGATTCACGGACGACCTGGCGAGTGAGAGAGGGCAGCGAGGGTCCAATTCTACGGCTTTGCGAGGTCTCTGGGCAGAGCGTGATTCTTCACCTTGCTGTCCATACTGATGAGTATTCTAGTTGCCGGTAAGGTGGTCTAGCGAGTAAAATTAGCGAGATTTCCTGCGGTCATGTGTTGCCTAACCCAAGGATTTTCGATGATTGAGCAATTTTCGTCTGAAAACAGCCGGTGTGCCTTGGTGCTACGCCCGCGTTGTGCGATGACAAAAAACCAATTCTTCGGAGTATTTGTGGTGATTACGCTTAGCACCTGGGCGGTGGCACTACTGAGTTATCTAATTGGAAATGTGTTTGCACCGCTATTTGCACTGCTTGATTGTGTATTTGTAGCAGCAGTGTTGCGTTGGGTTTGGTTGAAAAGTAATTGCTTTGAAATGATCGAGCTAGATGCGGAACATTGCAGAGTCTCGCGTTCGGGGCGGGAAGAGTTGGCATTTGATGCACACCCTTATTGGGTTCGCATGCAGCTTGAAAAAGCGCAGCAGGCATCGCCGGAAATACTACGTGTAGTGCTGGCGTCAAAGGGCAAAAGTTGTGAAGTCGGATCGTTTTTGGCGCCGGATGAGCGTATAGATCTGGCGGCGAAGTTGAAAATATTATTGGCGCAGGCGGCATATCGCGCATAACGGATTTTAAGTTTGATGCACGGGGATTGAGGCGGACATGATCAAAACAAATCGCATTACGGCAATGTTGACCGGCCTGTTGGCTAGTATTGCTTCATTGGCAGCATTCGCCGACGACACCAAAGAGCCGCAACTGTGGCAGCTGAATATGACCGATGGCGTCACTACCAGCTCACAAAATGCCTATGACTCGCACATGATGATGTTTTGGGTCTGTGTGATCATCGGTATTATCGTGTTCGGGGCGATGGCGTACGCGATGTTTAAATTCCGCAAATCCAAAGGTGCCGTGCCCGACACGAATTTCACGCACAGTACATTTCTTGAAATTTTATGGACTGGCATTCCTATCGTAATCCTGGTGGGTTCCGCCATTCCTGCTACCGGCATGGTGATTGATCTTTACAATGCCAATCATTCGGCCAAGCCTTATGAAATGACGATCAAGATCACCGGGGCACAATGGCTCTGGAGCTATGATTACAAGGGTGAAGGCGTTGAATTTACCTCACGTCTGGACCGCGAGTCGGATCGTTTGCGTCAGGACAAAAATGCAAGCGATGCACAAATCAAGGCCCACAAACATTATCTGCGCGATGTCGATAACGCCCTGGTTATTCCTGCTGATACTCGTGTGCGTTTTGTAATTACCGCCGACGATGTGATTCACGCATGGTGGGTGCCAGCACTGGGTTGGAAGCAAGATGCGATTCCAGGCGTTATCAATGAGGCATGGACCGAAGTACCGGCCGCGAAAATTGGTACCTATCGGGGCGTCTGCGCCGAGTTGTGCGGTAAAGATCACGGCTTTATGCCGATCGTGGTGAAAGTGGTTTCTAAAGCCGATTACAAAACCTGGCTTGCGGAACAAAAGGCGGCAAGAGCCCCAACACCCGTTGCAGCTCCTGCGCCTGAAGCTCTCACGATTGATGCCGATGCTGTACCTTTTGATGACGAGGCTGAAAAAGCCACCGCACCAGCAGCCAGCACACAACCCTAATTCACTGAATTTTCTTTAAGAGGCACGCGACATGGCATACGACACCGCTGCTCACGACGGTCATCACGACGACCATAAGCAAGGTTTTTTTGAGCGTTGGT
>JAYUUM010000003.1:0-19856 GCA_043754555.1 Arenimonas sp.
AACAGCATGATCAAAATAAATACAATATAGCCAAAAAACAGGCCAATGAAAGCCGCCGGAGAAAAGTTCGGCACAGGTGGGTTGGAGCCTGCGGCAATGGCCGCTTGTTGCGCCTGAGACAGCTGGATCATATCGCCAATGACGCCACTGAAAGCCAGAACGAAAAGCCCGATGATGGCCAGGTAAATCATCAATGCCAGCAAGGCGTAGACCATGCTGCGCAGCCAGACGCGAGTATCCTTATATGGCTTGAGAATATCGAGGCCGCTGACAGCAATATTCCGGTCCATGTTTTGGCACATTCTGAACCAGCCAACCAAAATGGGCGGAAACAATAATGTGCTGACTGCAATAGTGGCGGCATAAATGATGAAGAATGGCGTCATATCCGCGTTCATCGGCATGGCACCGTTAGGGTTGCCTTTCATCATAGTGGAGAACATGAATACAAACAGTGGCACCATCATCAAGACGGCCAAAAGTAGGGTGATGAAGCTGGCTGTCAACAAGCTCGAAAAATTCTTCTTGAATAATTTCAAGCTGTCGTTCACCCATGAAAACATGGCCGCAAGACTGACGCTTTGTGCCGACATAGCTTTCCCCTTAAGCGCGCGATTGCGCGTGCTGAACAAAATTTCTTAGTAATCTTCTAGCGTGCGGCGCGGCCGATACTGCTTTACGCATCGCTTTAGGTTCGCTGCCTTCCTGGATTAATGCCATACGGCGCACATGAATATATTCGCGCATATGTTCGGTCGAAAATTCCGGATGAAATTGTACGCCCCAGACATTGTCTTTCCAGCGAAAGGCCTGGCAATCATCTTTATTAGAATACGCTAACACCACAGCGTCACTCGGAGCGGTCAGCACGGTTTGCATATGGGTGGAATGCGCGTCAAAGGCTGCAGGAATATCGGCAAATAGTGCATCGGCTTTTGCATGCTCATGCAGGTTGATTGCAATCGTACCCATTTCACGGCCTTTCGGATTGAAATCCACTTTGCCGCCCAGCGTTTGCGCCAGCAATTGGTGGCCATAGCAAATGCCAAAAATGTGTTGGCCTTTGTGGGCCGCGTCATTCAACCATTCGGCACTACGCTCGCTCCAATCATGACGCTCGGTCACCATCGTGCCCGAGCCGGTAACCAATACCCCGGTAAAGCCTTTGGCATCGGGCAAGCTCTCGCCATCGGCTACATTGCAAACTTTCACGTCTCGTACGTGAATGCCGGACGCGACCCGAATCCAGTCGGGAAAACCGCCTTGGCGTTTTAGTGTGGGGACCGGCTTGCCGGTTTCAATAATCAAAAAAGGTTTCATGAGTTGCAACTATCCTTAAATAAACGCGTACGGCGGGAAGCCGTTTTGTGCAGTGCTAGGAACAAGGAGCGAGGTGTAGCGGCTCTACCTAAGCGACGAAGTGACAACGCAATGCGCAAAAGGGGGCCCGTCCGCGCCTATAATACCGGCTTTCCGTAGATTATTAGCTTTATGGCCGCCCCAACATTTCAAGAACTGATCCTCAAGCTCAACCATTTTTGGGCTGAACAAGGCTGCGTGCTAATTCAACCGCTCGATTTAGAAGTGGGCGCGGGCACTTTTCATCCAGCCACATTTTTACGCGCGCTTGGTCCCGAGCCATGGAATGCTGCGTACGTACAACCCTGCCGCCGGCCTACCGATGGCCGTTATGGTGAAAACCCGAACCGCCTGCAGCGCTATTACCAATACCAGGTAATGATGAAGCCCAATCCAGACAATATTATTGATCTGTATCTGGAATCGCTGAAAGCGCTGGGTGTCGATCCATTGGTGCACGATTTGCGCTTTGTTGAAGACAATTGGGAATCACCAACACTCGGTGCCTGGGGCCTGGGGTGGGAAGTGTGGTTGAACGGTATGGAGATTACCCAGTTCACTTATTTCCAGCAGGCCGGTGGCCTGGAATGCAAACCAGTCACTGGCGAAATAACTTACGGTCTTGAACGTTTATGCATGTATCTGCAAAACGTCGATAATGTGTTTGATCTGGTCTGGACGGTTGGCCCGCAAGGTCCGGTGTTGTATCGCGATGTTTATCACCAGAATGAAGTCGAGCAAAGTGCTTATAACTTTGAACATGCCAATGTCGAAGAATTATTCCACCGCTTTGATGCCTGCGAAAAAGAAGCTATCAAATGCGTTGAGCTCGGTTTGCCATTGCCTGCTTATGAGCAAGTCGCAAAAGCCTCGCATTGTTTTAATTTGTTAGATGCACGACGTGCCATTTCGGTAACCGAACGTCAGCGTTATATTTTGCGAGTGCGGACTTTGTCACGCGCAGTGGCGGAGGCGTATTACGCACAGCGCGAGAAATTGGGTTTTCCAAATTTGAAAAATGGCTTGAAGAGTGATTTGAAACAAGGCAACGCAGCATGAGTAACTTTGCTCCTCTTTTAATCGAACTGGGCACCGAAGAATTGCCACCGAAGGCATTGCCGGAATTGGCGCAGGCTTTTTTTGACGGCATTGCGGCTGGATTTGAAAAACGCGGCATCGCGTTCAATAAAAATAATGCGAAGGCACTTTATTCGCCTCGCCGTCTTGCGGTGTTGTTTGCCGAAGTCGGCACCGTGCAAGCGTCGCAAAAGTCCGAAGTGTTGGGCCCTTATTTGAATATCGGTTTGAATGCCGAAGGCCAGCCGACTCCGGCCTTGCTGGGTTTTGCCGGTAAAAATGGCTTAAGTGTCGAGCAGCTCGAAAAAACCACCGACAACAAAGGCGAGCGTTTCGTAGCCCGTAGTGAAAAACCCGGTGCAGTTACTAGCACGCTCATCGCCGAAATCGTCAGTGAATCCTTGGCCGCGTTGCCGATCCCAAAACCGATGCGTTGGGGCAATCGCGAAACCAAATTTATTCGTCCCGTACATTGGTTGGTGATGTTGATGGGCGGCGATGTGATCGACGGTGAAGTCATGGGCTTGACATCCGATCGCATGAGTCGCGGCCATCGGTTTCATCATAATAAACCAGTGTGGGTCAGCACTCCGCATAATTATGTCGCCGCCCTGCGCGACGCTTATGTGTTGGTTAATGCCGAAGAACGCCGCGACCGCATACGCGAACAAATTGAAGCAGCCGCAAGCCAAACCGGCGGCAGTGCGCGCATCGATGAAAACCTGTTGAACGAAGTGAACTGCCTGGTCGAATGGCCGTCGGCGGTTTTGTGTTCGTTTGAAAAAGAATTTCTCGAGGTGCCGCAAGAAGCCTTGATTACCACGATGGAAACGAACCAGAAGTTCTTTCCCGTGCTGGATAAAGATGGGAAGCTTTCCGAGAATTTTATCGGCATCGCCAATATCGAAAGTACCGATGTCGAACAAGTTCGCAAAGGTTATGAGCGCGTCATTCGCCCGCGTTTCGCCGATGCAAAATTTTTCTATGATGAAGATTTGAAGCAAGGTCTGAGCTCGATGGCAGAGGGTTTGAAAACCGTCACCTATCAACAAAAACTCGGCAGCTATGCAGACAAAACCCAGCGTATTGCCGCATTGGCTGAAATTATTGCGAAAGCGATTGGTGTTGATCTGGCTCAAGCACGTCGAGCCGCTGAACTTTGCAAAGCCGATTTACAAAGTCGCATGGTCGGTGAATTCCCCGAACTGCAAGGCATTGCAGGCCGCTATTACGCTAAAGCTTCCGGTGAGCCCGACGCTGTAGCGAACGCTATCGATGAAGCGTATCAACCACGTTTTGCCGGCGATGCGATTGCGCCATCGAAGCTTGGGCAAGTGCTCGCGATTGCGGAACGACTGGATACTTTGGCAGGTGGTTTTGCGGCGGGCTTGAAGCCGACCGGGAATAAGGATGCGTTTGCGTTGAGACGTAATGCATTGGGCTTGGCGAGACTTCTGATAGAAGCTCAACTTGATATTGATGTGCAAGCCATGATTGTTTCTGCATTCAGTCAATTTCCGCAGTTTGCTAAAACTGAGCAGATAATCGAACTGCGCGACTTCATTTTCGACCGCATGCGCAACTACTACGCCGACCAAGGTTTTACATCAGCGCAATTCGATGCCGTAGAAGCTGTTGTAGGAGCACGCATGAGTGCGACCAAAACCTCAAGCGACAATAATAATTCTATCGCGCTCGTGAGCGCTCCTACGAGTGTTGTCGCGGTTTCGCTATTGGATTTTGATAAGCGCCTCAAAGCCGTTCGCGAATTTTCCAAACTGCCGGAAGCGCCTGCACTGGCCGCCGCCAATAAACGCATTCGCAATATTCTTCGTAAAGTCGAAGGCGAAATTCCAATGCACGTTAACGTCGAGCTATTACAGGAAACAGGCGAAAAAGATTTGCATGCTGTGGTTACAACGGCCATCAGCGAAACCGATGCGGCATTGGCATCACGGGATTATGTGACGGTGCTGTCGCGCCTCGCGGAACTGCGTCCGCAGGTTGATGCTTTCTTCGATAGTGTGATGGTGAATGTCGATGACATAGCGGTGCGTGACAATCGTCTTGCACTGCTGAAAGCGGTCGCCGATCGTTTCGCCAGCGTTGCTGAAATCTCAGCCTTGGTTGCGTAAGCTGAACATTCATAGTCGGCTGGTTATAGTAGGCCTATGACCCGCCGACCTTTAGGCCTGACGGCCCTTGTCTTTGTTTTACTCTTGCTTGCTTCGCGGGCTGAGGCCTTGCAGGTAAAGGCGATTGAGTTTGCCGGTTTGAATGAACTGCAAATCCTGAATGTACGCAGCGAGCTTTCGCTTGCGCAAACGCAGTTGGACCCCAACGCGGTCATCAGTGAAAATCGTCTGGATTATTTAATGCGTCTGGCACCGCGAGAAGTGCGGCTCGGGCTTGAAGCTTTCGGCTATTACGATGCTCAGGTCGAATCCAAGGTGGTTCGCGATGGCGAAAACGTCAATATCTATTTCACCATCGTGCCGGGCCAGCCAGTCGAAGTTCGCAAACTTGCATTAAGCGTTTCGGGCGCCGCCGATTCAGACCCGGTAATTAAAGCCGAGGTGGCTGCATTCGAACCAACGCAGGGCGAGGTTTTTCATCACGGCTATTACGAAACCAGCAAAATAAATATTAGTCGTGCTTTAAATGAGCGCGGCTATTTCGAAGCCAATTTAAATACCCATAAAGTGGAAGTGACGCGCGCTGAACACGCCGCCGATATTGCACTAAATTGGAGTAGTGGCCAGCGTTTCCGTTTTGGCGAAGCGCGTTTTGAAGGCCATCAATTTACTGACGAGCTGCTCGAAAAACTGGTGCCCTGGGAATCAGGCCAGGCATTCGACCAAAATGAATTATTTTCATTGCAAAAAACATTAGCCGACCTTGATTATTTTGGCGCCATCAACGTGCAGCCATTACCCGATGAAGCTAAAGACGGCGTGGTGCCGATTCAAATCAGTTTAACGCCGGCCAAGCGCAGTATCTATTCACTGGGCCTGCGTTATGGCACTGACAGTGGCGCCGGCTTTGCCAGCAGCCTTGAACGCCGGTGGGTAAATCGTAAAGGCCATAAATTATTTGCCGAACTCAATGTCGCACAGGAAAAAAGCGATTTTACGGCCCAGTATCGGGTACCGGCATTTTCAAAAATAGAAGGCTGGTATGGGTTGCGGACTTCGTTGCGGGAAGAGCGCATCAATGATATTGACACCCAATACACCGAATTGGCTTTGAGTCGAAATGGCCGCTGGCATAATTGGAACTTGCTGGGCGCGCTGGAATACAAGCGTGAACGCTATGACGATATTCTGCTCGGCACCCGTCGTTTCAGCACGATTGTGGCGCCGGTGCTCACGGCAGAATGGAAACGCTTTGACGATATTAACTCTCCGCGTAAAGGCTATCGGTTTTTTCTCGAAGCACGCGTCGGTTCGCAGGCGATTGGATCGGATGTTGATTTCGTCCAATTGCGGGCCGAGGCGCGTTATATCCGCGGGCTTGGCGTGAACAATCGAATATTGCTGCGCGGCGAATTAGGCAGCATCATCACTGACGATTTTGCCTTGTTACCACCTTCGCAACGATTTTATGCCGGTGGTGATCGCAGTATTCGCGGTTATGGCTATCGCGAGCTTGGTCAAAGTGTGGGTGGCATAGTGTTTGGTGGAAAAAATTTGGCGATTGCCAGCGCCGAGTTTGAACATATGTTTAATCCCACTTGGGGCGGCGCGGTTTTTGTCGATGCCGGTAACGCCTATGATGATCAACTCGATGCAAAGATAGGAGTTGGCCTTGGCCTGCGTTGGCGCTCACCGGTCGGCCCGATTCGTGTTGATATTGCACGCGGTCTCGATGAGCCCGATCAAAACTTTCGTTTGCATATTAGCCTGGGACCGGACCTCTAATGGCGCGCCGTCTTTTACGATATTTTTTGATTGCGACATTGCTGGGTATTTTATTGCTTGCCGTACTTGGCTTATGGGCAGTGCGTAGTGACGGTGGCCGCGATTTTTTGATGGCGCGTATTGCTGCACAATTACCGGAAGGCAGTTCGTTAAGCTGGGGCAAACTAGAAGGCACCATGTGGGACGGTATGGCCGTTACTGATTTGCGTTATGCCGATAGCAAATATGTGTTTACGGCTCAGAAAGTAAAACTAAAAAATGGGTTATGGCCGCTATTGTCCAAGCGCCTGGATATTGAAACGCTATTGATCGACAATGCGGTCTTGACGCTGCCGACCGACGACGAACCTTTTGAATTGCCACGTTGGCCAGAGTTTCTTCCGGCGATTGATTTGCCGATGACCATCGCCATTGATCAATTACAGATCACGCACTTGCAAATTCAAAACGCCAAAGAAAAACTAGTACTTGTTTATCAGGCCGACGCCGAACTGACCTTGGCCAATGGCAAAGTGGATTTGCCGAAATTGGTGTTAAAAAGCGATAGCGGCAACCTTGATTTGAAGGGTGAATATTTACCGCGAGAAAAATATCGCACTAATCTAAAGGGTCGTTACATCGCGCTTACTGAAAACGGTATAGCACCGGCGCAGCTTGCATTAACTGCCAAGGGCGACATTGATGATTTTTCTTTAGTGCTCAACGGCACCGCTCCGGCGCCAATATTGCTGAACTTGCGTATGCGGGACGGTAGCAGTCAGCCGCATTGGTCGTTTAATACCAGAAGCGACCAACTATTACTGGAACACTTCGGACTTGCCCCAGATCAGCCTTGGGCGTTTTCATTGAGCGGTACCGGTGTTGATGGTGATGCAAAATTCAGTGGAAACATAAAACGCGGTGAACAAGCCTTGCAAATTGAACCATCACAAATTTCGGTTGCGGCAGGTGTGTTGCAATTTAAGCCTGTGCTGGTGCGACTTGATGCAGGCTTGGTGCGCTTGCAGGGTAAAGCAGAATTTGTCGATAAAGATCCGGTTTTCGATGTATTGCTAAGTTCGGAGCAGTTGAATTTTGTTCCCACCAGCAATGATCGCAAAGACACCAAAACCATTGTCGTCAATGGCAGTGCCCAGATGAAAGTCCTTGGTAAATTTTCGGACTGGACGATTAATGGTGATGCGGTGTTGTTGCGAGCGAAAGACAAAGCGGTGATAAAAATCACTGGCCGCGGTAATGAAAAATTTGTATTACTCGATAATTTAAGTGCAACAACGCCCACCGGAAAACTACTAGGTAAAGGAAAAGTATTCTGGGAGCCCAATCTTGGTGCTGAACTGCAGGCAAGCTTGAATCAATTTAATCCGGCCTATTTTTTCCCGGATTTTCCAGGCGCGGTAAACGGTCTGCTAGATTTCAAAGCCAGGCAAAATGTCGATGGGCTTTGGCTTGGCGAAGCCAATATTAAAAATATTTCCGGGCGCTTGCGTGACCGAGCCTTGGCTGGCGAGGCTCAGGCCAAGTGGGATGGCAAAAATGGTGATGGAAAACTAGCACTGAGTGTTGGCGTTAGCCGGGTGAAAGCGAGTGGTCGTTTTGGCGAGCGCTACGATATTGTCGCTGATTTTTCACCCTTGAACCTTGCTGACATTTCACCCAGCGGTGGCGGACAATTGCTAGGCAATCTAACGATTACTGGCCCGAGCAATGCACCCAATTATCGGGCTAATTTAAGCGGCAGCCAATTGCGTTGGGGCAAAAACAGTATCGGCAAACTGGATGCACAAGGCCAGCTACCGGGCAGTGGCAATAATGGTCAGATGCATGTGAGTGCGAGTGAAATTAATGTCAGTGGTCAGGCGCTTGAACAATTTGACGCACAACTAAGCGGCAGCGTTAGCAATATACGAACACAGGCATCGGCGGCTTTTGAATATGGGAAAATAAAATTCGATATCAGTGCTGCCGGCGCCAAACAAAACTGGAAAGGCGTGCTGCAATCACTGCAATTTGCGCCACGTTTAGGTGAGGCCTGGACATTACAAGCGCCGGCCAATTACCAATTTTCCAACGGCAGTATTAGACTCGATAAAACCTGCCTACGAACTGGCAGCAGCGCGCAACTTTGTGCGAACGCCAATGGTAATGCCGGTCATATCGAAGGTCGCGAGTTGCCATTGTCCTTGCTTGATCCCTGGATAAGTGAAAGTATGCCGGATCAAAATTATCGTCCTTACGGCTCGGTAAATTTGGTAGGTGACTTTAATCGCACAAAAGCGGGCATCTGGAATGGTGATGTGAATCTGCGTTCAAGCGCAGGTGGTTTGCGACTCAATACCAATATTGATCGTGATGTCGTTAGTTATAGCGACTTGAAATTTGATGTAAAACTTCAGGGTGAGCGGATTGACGCCAAGCTAAGTGCTTTGCTTCCCGAACAAGGTTCGATTAGTGGCGAATTGAAAACCGGCTTCAACGAATTTTCACCACTCAGTGGCAAATTATCGCTCAATGTTTATCAACTGACATGGCTTGAATTAACTTCGCCCGACATTGCTGATCCCAAAGGTCGATTGGTGGGTCAATTACTGCTCAGCGGTAATCGCAAGGTACCTAATATTAGTGGCGATGCCCGCCTGAATCAGTTTTCAGCCGAGCTCCCGGCGCTTGGCATTAAAATTATCGATGGTGATATTACGCTGCGTGGTGAGCCCAGCGGTGAAGCGCGTCTGAAAGGCGTTTTAAGTTCTGGTAAAGGCCAGCTGCAACTCGACGGCTCCTTGAATCTTGCTGACAAAACCAGTCCGCTGCAGTTAACGTTGAAAGGTGAAAATATCACCGTATCGGACACGCCGGAATTACAGGCCGAGATGAGCCCGGATCTTAACTTGATCTATCAAGACGGCTTATTGAAAATGACCGGCATTGTGGTTGTGCCTACTGCCAAGATTGATTTGGAACGTCTGGATCAAAGCGTTTCAGTGTCATCTGACGTTGTGGTGCTTGACCCGCGCGATGCACCAGAAACCGGGGGATTTTTGATCGATACCAATGTTTCTTTGCAACTGGGCAGTGACGTGAAGCTCAAAGGTTTTGGTCTTGACGGATTTATCAGTGGCACCTTGCAAGTGCGTGATCAACCCGGTCGCGTCGCGCTGGCAACGGGAACCCTTGAAGCGCGTGGTCGCTATACCGCTTATGGTCAAGCGTTAAATATTAAACGCAGCCGCCTGACTTACGCCAAATCATCGATCAATAATCCTGCGCTGGATATTGTTGCGGAAAGAGATTTCGAAGACGTCACTGTCGGCATTCGGGTGCAAGGCAATGCGCGTTCACCACAAACCACGATTACCTCATCGCCGGCAATGGAAGCCTCAGAAGCTTTGTCCTGGCTGGTGTTAGGCCGGCCATTGAACACCGCCAGCGGCAGTGACACTCAAAGATTGGATGCCGCCGCGCTTGCCTTAAGTGCGGGAGGTAACATACTGGCGCAACAACTGGGTGTTAAATTAGGCTTCGATGAAGCTGGCATCACCGAATCGCGCGCACTCGGCGGCGCGGTATTTTCGGTGGGAAAAAAAATATCACCACGTTTATTTGTCAGCTACGGCATTTCATTACTCGGCACCGGCCAGGTAATGACGCTGAAATATTTAATCAAACGTGGATTTGATGTCAGCATCGAATCTGGAAAAGAAACGGCAGCTTCGTTGAACTGGCGTAAAGAAAAATAAAGTTACAAGGAAAGTTGAATGAAATTTTGGTTGCTGCTTATTGCCGCATTAACGTCCGTCACATTAATGCCATCGCTCGCTCATGCCGATAGCCCAGCCTGTCGCAAACAAGACCCCAGCAATACAAGGCCGCGTATAGGTTTAGTACTCGGCGGCGGTGGTGCTCGCGGTCTGGCACATGTCAGCGTTATCAAGGAATTAGAGCGCAAGCAAATTC
The DNA here is from genome assembly GCA_043754555.1 of Arenimonas sp. Taxonomy (GTDB): domain Bacteria; phylum Pseudomonadota; class Gammaproteobacteria; order Xanthomonadales; family Xanthomonadaceae; genus Arenimonas. The sequence goes on from JAYUUM010000003.1 coordinate 10,311, forward strand.
CGATTGATTGTATCGCCGGCACTAGCATGGGAGCCTTGATAGGCGGCTTGTATGCCTCGGGCATGTCGATTGAAGACATCGAAAAAATGGTGACAACTCTCGATTGGCCAGCCACTTTTGATGACTCGTTGGATCGGCCCGAACGTAGTTTCCGCCGGAAACGCGATGACGACCTTAGCCTATTAAACGCAAAGCCCGGCATAGACAAGTCCGGCATAAAAATCACCTCGGGTTTGTTGGCGGGTGAAACTATCATGTTGTTGCTTGAGCGCTTGTCGAATGAGGCCTCGCGCAGCGGAAATTTTGATCAACTGGTGATCCCGTTTCGCGCGGTCGCCACCGATATTAATACTGGTGAAGCGGTTATCTTGAAAAGTGGCAATCTTTCCATTGCCATGCGTGCCAGCATGTCGATTCCAGGCATATTGCGGCCAGTCAAAATCGACAATCATTTATTAGTCGATGGTGGCATTGTTAATCAAGTGCCGGTCGATGTTGCACGCGGCATGGGTGCTGATATCGTGATTGTGGTTGATGTCGGGACACCATTGGCAACGCTGGATGAGAATGCATCGATTCTGACTTTTGCAGACCAGCTTGGTAGTTTATTAACGGTCAGCAACACAAAAAAATCGCTAGAAAGTTTAGGCCCGAGGGATGTGTTGATTCAACCCTCACTTGCCGACAAAGTGCGTACCGGAGATTTTGACAAAGTTAAAATAGCGCTTGAAATCGGCGAGCAAGCGGTAAAAGACGCTAGCCCGAAATTGAATGCACTGGTACGACCGGGCGTGGATAATAACGACGAAAAGCGCATTGCCATCACTAATAAATACGAGCGCGAAAAACCCTTGATGGAGTTTGTTCGCTTGAATAATAAAACTCGTTACGCGGACGAGGTGCTTTTGGCGCGGCTGAATATTGCGACCAACCAATACTTCGACGTCGATAAAGTGGAAGCCGGTATTCGCCGCCTTTATGGTTTGGGCACGCTCGATAGTGTGACCTACGATATGGTCGAAGAAAACGGAAAGAGTGGTTTAGTCGTTGATATCAAACCGCAAGGTTACGGCCCCAATTATCTGGAAACCGGCCTGAATACTTATTCCGATTTTCGGGGTGATTTCGTTTTTAATATTCGCGCCGGTATCTTACGCAATCCCATTAACCAACTCGGCGGTGAGGTGAGATTGTTAGCGCAGCTAGGTAGCGAACCGGCTATATTTGGCGAATATTTCCAGCCACTGGATGTCAAAGGCCGCTATTTTTTTGGTGTAAAAGGTGGCTTCGAAAACCCGCAACTCAATTATTTTGGCAGCGATGGCAATCGCATCGCACAATACGAATTACCTAACTGGGGTTTAGATTTATATACTGGCCGCGAGTTTGGCAACTTCGGTGCTGCCACGATTGGCTACCGGCAACGCAGCGGGGAAGCTAATTTATTAATCGGCACGGCAAGTGTTGTTGATAATGATTTCGATATCGGCGAAGCCTACTGGAATTTAACCTACGACCGACTCGATAGCTTCCAATTGCCACGTAGTGGTACTTTCGCATCACTTGGACAAACCCTGGGCCGTAAGAGTTTGGGCTCGGACAATAATTACAACCAAATCAATTTCGATATTATTTATGCCCATGCTTTAGGTGCACATTCTGCCTATGGCGGACTGCGCTATCACGACACCGTTTCAGGCTCCGCGCTACTGCAAAATCAATATCGACTAGGTGGTGTAACACGTTTGGCCGGCTATCGCCCGAACGAACTATTTACGTCCAACTACGCACTCGGATTTATCGGCTACACCTACGAACTGGGTCGCCTGTTAAATCGCCCCGCTATTGTTGGCGGCACTATCGAATACGCCGATTTGTGGGAAGATGGGTCGGGGCATCGACAGCAATTGCACGCGAGCGCCTATTTTGGTTTTGATTCCTGGCTCGGACGTTTTCTATTCGGCTATGGCGCCCGCGAAAGCGGCGAAGGCAGTTTCTTTCTCGAGCTTGGACGGAATCGGTAATTCCAACTACCCGTTGATAACAACAGAGTTTCGTAGTTACGATATTTTTTTGAAAATTGCCGCAGCTCTTTCGCGCCTGAAGCCTGCCCCGATGAAAATCGGGGGACGCTCCCACGGTTTTATCTTTGTGGCCTTTGTGATTTCTTTGTGTACTTTGTGTTTTCTTTTTTGACAGACACAATCGTAGATCAACCCGGGTCGGTGGAGCGTGACCCGGGCTACGGCTTAAATTACTTTCAGTCTCATATTGTCTTCAAGTTCCAATCAAGCTTCGCAATTCCGCTTTGAGCATCAAGCCATCGCTATGTAAATAACGGCGTTCATCGCGCCAATGCGGGAAATGTTTTTCAACTTCACGCCAGAAGCTGCGCGAGTGGTTGCGATGTACCAAATGGCAAAGCTCATGTAGCAGCACGTACTCAAAGGCCGAAGCTTTACCGAGTACGAGAGATAAATCCATTAATAGGCCATCGCTTGGGCTTAGCGAGCCCCACAGTGACGACAATGCACGGACTTTTATTGCCAATGGCGCGCTTGGAAATGCCGGTAAATATTTGGGTAGCCAGATACCAATATCTTTACGGGCTTCCTGCAAATAAAATTCTTTTAATGCTCTTTTTGCTTGTGGCAAGCCCGCTTTGGAGGGCAATGCAATGACAATAGCGGTGTCTTGCAAAATGACTTGCGCGAATTTTGCTTCGTTCCACTGCACAGGCAGACGCATGCCACGCAGCAAGATCTCAGTGTCTTGATATAGCTCTAATGGGCTTTTAATTGCGGCATGCGGCCGCTTCTGCCAATGTGACTCGAGCCAATCATGATGTTCAGCAAGAAACTGTTTCGCCAGTCGATCAGAACAACGGCCAGGAATGGTGAGTCGCACGCCCTTTTCGGTGACGATAAGTCGCAAGCGACGCGCACGTGCGTCGTGCACGCAACGTACTTCAATCACTTCACCCGAAGTCAAAGCTATTGGCCAGAAAGCAACGTTACTGGCAGGTTTGTCAGGCTTTAGAAAAGCGAACATGGATCTAGTTTAGCGGGAAAATTTTATAAAGTGGGCATGGTTCGAGACGGCCACTCGATCACGCTACGCGTGCCTCGATGCCTCCTCCCCACAATCGGGGCTAGTTTTTGTAAATGTAAAAAAAGAAACCGTTCGTGGTGAGGCGTGCATCGAGAACGAAGTTCGAGTAAGCGTCTCGAACCATGCCCACCCTACAAAGATCAAGCTTCAGCTTTACTCAGCTTTAGATTTTTTTCCATTACCTCGAACAAGCGTTTGATCTCGGCCGACATTAATGCAAAGCGGGCGTCGAGTTCGGCAGCTTGATCTTCCTGATCGGTAGTTTCCAAAGACTCGACGGCGCCATCAAGAAATTTAAGTTTGCGAATCACCAAATCTTCGCCCAATACAAAGCTGACATGAGCATCAAGCACTAAACCCAGGCGGCTGACTTGCTTGCCTGATTCCAGATGTTTCTTGATTTCGTCGGTCTGCAATTCCTGGCGTTGGCATTTAACAATCGCGCCACGTTCATCACCGTCCTTGAGTTCACATTCTTCGCCCAGCTCCAGACCTTTCGGTAATTTTTCGCCGCTAATCCAGCCGGTCATGACCGTGCGTGGACTGGTCTCGGCATTGAGCGGAATGGCAGGAAACGAACCCAATGCATGACGCAATTCAGACACTAGATTTTCAGCCGACTTGCGCGAGGAAGAATCAATCGCCACAAAGCCATGCTCCATATCAATATAGGCATTGGTGCGCGAGCTGCGAACAAAGGCACGCGGCAGTAATTCATGCACGGTATCTTCTTTCAGCGCGCGCCGGGCTTTGCCACCCAGTTTGCGGCCCTGTTTTTCTTCGATGACAGAAATTTTTTTATTGACCAGATCGTTGACCACCGATGAGGGCAGAATTTTATCTTCGCCGCCCAGCGTAAATAACACGCAGTCACCCACTTGATGCGATAGCACGGCTTCATCGCGACCGAATGGCGAAACAAAACCGCGTGACATCATGTCCAGCGGTCCGACCGGTTTCAGAATAACCTCGGCCAGACGTTCTTCGAGAGCTTTAAGGGATTTATTAACATTAGTAGGAAAGCGGAATAAGGTCAGATTGCGAAAGAACATTATGATTTTCTTTTTGTTGGAGCGAGCTTAGCTCGCGATTGAGTTTGTTGAAAATGGGTAGGAGTAGGAGCGAGTTCTACTCGCGATTCGGGTTGTAGCAGTTTAGTCAGTGTTGTCACCGGCAAGCCAGGCATGGCTGTCGGGCAATGCGGCGTCGCCACGTTTGCCAAGCGATAGAAAATCAAACAAATGTGGGTCGGCCATTTGCGAAGCACGAATATCCCCCAGTGCTTTCGCGATGCTATCAATACGACCTGGCGTTTGGTTTTCCCATTCGGCCATCATGCGTTTGACAATTTTGCGTTGCAGATTTTCCTGCGAGCCGCAAAGCGTGCAGGGAATAATCGGATATTGCTTCCAATCGGCATAATCGGTAATGTCTTTTTCGCTACACATTGCTAACGGACGAATCACCACATGTTTGCCATCATCGTTTAATAATTTTGGCGGCATCGAAGATATTTTTGCGTGAAAAAATAAATTCAGGAAAAAAGTCGAGACCAAGTCATCGCGATGATGACCCAGTGCAATTTTGGTGAAGCCTTCTTGTTCGGCATAGTTATACAAAGCGCCTCGGCGCAGTCGCGAACACAGCGAACACATGGTTTTGCCTTCCGGAATGACGCGCTTGACGACCGAATAGGTGTCTTGTTCGATAATTTTGTAAGCCACACCGATGCTGGCCAAATACTCGGGCAAAACATGCTCGGGAAATCCCGGTTGCTTCTGGTCGAGATTGACCGCAACTAATTCAAAACGCACCGGCGCTTTTCTCTGAAGCTGCAGCAAAATATCCAGCATGGTGTAACTGTCTTTGCCGCCAGACAGGCATACCATGACTTTGTCGCCGTCTTCGATCATGCCAAAGTCGGCAATCGCCTGGCCCACTTGATGACGAAGACGCTTGGCGAGTTTGTGTCGGTTTACCGAAGTGGCGCGAATAGGAGGATCGAGCAAGGTCAAATTCATAGCGAGCATTTTACACCGAGGCGAGGCCGTGTAAGCTGCGCTGAGGTCTTTCTTACCGAGGCACCATGTCACAACCGCCCGACATTGCTCAGTTGACCGCACAGTTAATAGAATTGCGGACCGAACATCGCGACCTGAACGAAGCTATCGACCGTCTCGCGCAAAGCATACAAACCGATGAACTCGCGATTAAACGTCTGAAAAAACGCAAATTGCGCATAAAAGACATGATGACGTATCTGGAAAATAAATTGATACCGGATCTGGATGCCTGAGGTTTTTTGTAGGAGTGCCTTTAGGCGTGACAGGCCCTCGATATCTAGAACGTAGGAGCGAGCTCAGCTCGCGACTAAACCTGTCATGCATCTTGCGAGCAGGGCTCGCTCCTACACCAGAGTATTTCGCAGAAACATTCGCGCCTGAAGGCGCTCCTACAGATCGTGCATTTCGCACTGCTGAAAATGCTCCAGCATTTGATCAGACATTCGTCTGTTAAAAGCCAGCACTCTCGCCATCCTTGGCGGTCGCGAGCTCGCTCCTACGCCCCAGAGTATTTTGCAGGAACATACGCGCCTAAAGGCGCTCCTACAGAGTTTTTTGTTTGCGCGGCGGTAAGCCAGTTACCTCGCTAACAACTTCCGGTGATAGCTTGCTGATGGTATGACGCAGTTCGCGATTGAGTACGACTTTCGCATCTTTTTCCCAGGTGTTCAGACGTTCGTCAAAATCGAGTTTTGCATCCGGGCATAACCATATTAATTTTAGTTCGCGCATTTTCTGGATAAAGCTACGGAATAGAGATTTATCAAAAAACTCCGGTGCAGCCGGTGCGTAAAGCAGGGACAAGCGTTGCGCTGTTAGTTGGCATAAGGTTTCCAATTCGGAGGTCGAAATAGTCCGTGGGCCATTTTTTACCAGTATGGTGATCGCAATGAAATATCGTTCGAACGCTTGCTGCAAGCTATGGGCAATAGCGCGTAATCGATAGACCTCATCGGTTTGGCCGGGGCCACGCGATACATAGCCGTGTTCGTCATCCGGGATCGACGTCAACAAACCCTCGCTGATAAATAAATCGATAGTCGCATTGATACGTTCGGCAAATTCGTCTTCAGTCCATGGCAGGAACAGTTCTTCCTGCATGAAGGGGTAAATGGTTTTGCCCAGCCGCATTAATCCATTTCTGCTCATGCGACGGTTATTCTGGAAACACAATGCAATCCAGGCTGGCGCTGCGAATAAATGCAAAATATTATTCCGGAAATAACTTTGTAGAACGGCAGTCTCATCTTCCATGCTTAGCACGTCGCCAAGTGGATGTTTAGTGCGTACTACCACGTTAATTTTTTCGCCATAGGCCATGATGTCTTCAGGGCTTAACTCGGTGACGGTAATACGATCTGAGTACGGTAGTGCAGCCAGAATCTTTTTCGACAATGCCAATTGTGCTAATAAATCACTTTCCGCCATCGCATGTTTTGGTGTTGAAAGCAAAGCCAACGCTAATAAATTGATTGGATTAACATCGGCGGCGCGATTGATATTGACCTGAATGGTTTGCGCGACTTCTTCAACGACGTCGGTGAGCCACGACGGTTTTTCATCAGCGCTTGGAAGGTTCTTGCGCCACTCGGCCGAGTGTTTATCAAGAACTTGATCCAGAAAAATGGGCTCGCCAAAACTCACGGCGACTTTGCCGTAGTGTTGTTTCATGATCAGAAAGCCGGCGCGGATCAATGCCCAGATAGTTTCTTTTTCTTTCTGCTGCCCGGTTAATTCGTCAAGATAGCTTTTACCTTCGATCAACTTTTCGTAACCAATATAAACCGGTTGAAACACCACTGGTTTGCGCGGCCCGCGTAAATACGCGCGCAAGGTCATCACAATCATGCCTGCTTTTGGCGCCATCAAACGGCCAGTTCGGGAGCGACCACCTTCGATGAAATATTCAAGCGAAAACCCTTCGCCGACCAATTGTGAAACATATTCGGTAAACACCGATGAATACAGGGCATTGGCTTTGAAACTGCGACGCATGAAAAATGCACCACCGCGTCGTAATACCGAGCCAATGATTGGCAAATTCAGATTCACGCCGGCGGCAATATGAGGCGGCACCACGCCGTGCGAGTAAAGCAAATAACTGAGCAATAAATAATCCATATGGCTGCGATGGCAGGGCACATAGACTATTTCATGTCCGGGAGCGACGTCTTTCAGCGAATCGAGATGATGCACATGTACGCCGTCGTAAATACGATTCCAGAATGCAGTTAACACAAACGATAATGAGCGCACCACCGGATGCGAATAATCGGCGGCTATTTCCCAGGCAAAGCCGTGCGCTTTTTTCCAGGCTTCTAGATATTCGGTTTTGTCACGACGGGCCTGGTCGGCAATGGCTTTGCGAACCGGTTCGGCGTCCAGCACACGATCGACCAGCAAACGGCGGGTCGATAAATCAGGGCCGATAACGGCCGAACGGATGCGACGAAAGTGGGCACGTAATACGCGTGAGGTTTTTCTTACACTGCGTTCGTGCGGTAATTCTTCGCCGAGAATTTCCCAGACCCTGACTGATTGCGAAAATTGCACAACGGTGCCACGGCCATTCAATAAAATCGCGAGCAAGCGCCGGAAACGGCCAACCAGTGCCCAGTTTTCCGAAAACAACACCGAAAACCAGCCTGATTGTCTATCCGGGGCACGGCCAACAAAAATCGATACCGGAACCAGTTGCACGTCCTGGTCGGGATATAAACGATGCGCCATCAATAAGCGCGACAAACCATCGGAATGATTTTTATTCTTTGGTTGCGAAAAAATACTGCCGCCGCGGCGTGACAACGCAATGTAAGAGCGCTTGCGTCCGAGGGGGTCACCCGGCAATGCCGCCAATGGCGAAGGCAATCCCGCTTCGCGACAGGCGCGATCGAGAATCAACATATTCGACAGACCGTAGTTTTCGATCACATAACAAATGGGACGATCGGCACTGAAGGGCAAAATGGCGGGTTCACGTTTTATTTCAATCCACGGCGCCAGCAACTTTTCCATCAAGCGCGCCCAAAGCGGCGCAATGGTATTGGCAAATGTTTTTTTCGGTTCGACCGGCGCAGGAGATGGCGTCTCTAGGTCCGGTGGCGGCAATGGCAGCGAGTGTTGTTCGGTAGTCATAATTTAGGGAGCAGAAACGGCTGCGGCAGGCAGCGCTTGTTTTAATGTTTGTTGGGCATCTTCAACACTGTCGGCAGGGTACCAGCGGCCATCAATGCGCGTCATTTCAATTTCAAATTTAATTTCTTGATCGAGCAAAACATAATTAACTTGTACCGTGGCGTCATTTCCGGAGGCGCCGGCGTCCACTAGTTTCGCTTCCATATTATCGAGTGACTCATCGAGATTGGCGCCGTAAATACGGCCAATATCTTTCAAGGCTTTTAAGCCGAGACTGGCTTTTTCAAGACTGGCGATCATGGAGAGCTGATGCATTTGCTCTGCTTGCGGCAAGTTCACTTTACGGGCTGTTTGGCAAATAACGGCGATTGCTTCGCGGGCTTTTTGTTTATCGCTGAACACCGCAGGCTTTAGCCATTTCAATATCGCTTGACCAACGGCTTTGGCGTGATCACGTTCGGCAGCGGTCAGTTCTTCATTAGCTTGTATGGCACCGCTCACAAAAATTTGCGCCGCACCCTGCATCAACGGCCATTGTGAATTAATTTCGGCTTGAAATTTTTTCAGCTTGCTTTCGTAGCGGAGAAATAATTTGGCTTCCGCGCCCGGCTCCATCATCAGTTTCATGTAGCGAGCATGGTCTTTAATTTGAGTATCGGTCAGAACTGGTGCTTGAGCGAGCTCGGCTGCCCAACGCTGTTCGGTTTGGCTATGAAGTTTGGGCGGCAGGCTAAGTTTGGAATAGCGCACCAGGTCATTGTCCTTGATTGCATCGGCCAAACTTTCGACCGCTGCCACCGGATCACCAGGTGCCACGGGTTCGCGGCTGCAGCCTGTCATTAGGCCCAGCAATAAGAACGAAAGCCCAAGATAACGAAAACTAGCGAACAACATGCGGCTCGGTATTCCTTTTGTATAAGCCGAATTTACCAGATTGCAGAGCACAAGCCCTAGGTCGTTGCTGCCAGCTGGTTAAAACAAGGGCTTGCTCTCATTAATAGGGAGCGGAATCTATCAAAAAAGAGGAGACCTCGCAGGGTCTCCCTTAAAATCCGATAAACCGGAGGATAGATCATGGTTGTAGGTACTTGCTCCGAGGAGCGGCTTTCCGGGCGCCAAGGCAGATTAGCGCTGAATTAAACTTAATGCAATGGTTTATAAAGTATTGTTTAAGTTATTGATTTTAATTATAAAATAAATTCAGGAATAAACTCTGATCGCGAAAGTCTGTGGTGAT
>JAYUUM010000004.1:0-6558 GCA_043754555.1 Arenimonas sp.
GCGGAACACGGTGGCGATGCGAATCTCGCGGCTGGCTTTGAGCTTGTCGCCCTGCACCCGGGAAATAGCGGTGTGGGTGCCGAGCGCATGCTTCATCACTTGTAGCTTGCTGTCGTAGATCACCTTGCCCAGCGGCACCGATTTTCGTAGGTGCCGGTCTTTGAGCGCTTGGACGTAGTCGCGCAATTGGCTGTCGCTTCGCACGGCGTGGGATTGGCCGTACTTGTCGGCCAGTATCTTGCCCAGCCGACCGTGCTCGATCAACTCGTACACCTGCGCCTGCAGGTGTTGTGGGTAACCGGCGAGATACTTCAAAGGGTCGCGGGAAAAAGGGGGCGGGTTCATTTAATTGTGGAAATGTTGATTAAAGACCATAAGGTACGCTTGAAGCACAATTCTGGACACCCATGATTTGAGACTGCGCTGCTTCATCGAATCGAATAAGCTAACAAGTCGAGTTGCAGCTTGTAACCGGTGAAAACCATTTAGCCGAACACCTTAATTATGCTTACATCAACGTGTTGATGCATGGCTATGTTATGAAAGTGACTAATTGGCTGTGTTCAAGTTTCTATCGCGATGTACGGCTTGTTTTATTCGGCAAACTGGACGGGGATAAATAAACAAAGGCTGGCGGCCTTGGTGATGGGAACAAAATCGCAATTTGTATGAAGCGTCAGGTCGGGCCCGAACTGTGGTGCTTAGTTTTTTATTGAAGTGGAGGCGGCTTTTCAAGCAAGGTAAATTGAAAAAATATGATTGAACACAAACAGACTGCTGTTAATTGTTTTGCGAACTCGGAACAACTTCAACGCGAAGGCTGCGCGTTGCTGCGTGGCGCAATTCCGATGCAATGGTTGAGCGAGCTTCGCATGGCATTTGATACTGGCGTTAAACCCGGTGACCAATGGCCCGTGCCGCGTGGCGCAGACTGGCGGCATGCACTATTGGATTTATCGCCGACGGTGCAGTCCGTGTGCCGTTTGCCCAAGTTGCTGGCTGCAGTTGGTGCACTGATTGGTGAAAGATTCTTTCTTTCGCAAGTGGAGGGACGCGAGCCATTGGCAGGCGGCGGCCATCAGGGGCTACATCGTGATTTGTCGGCAACGCGGCCCGGCGACACTGTGGTCGCGATTGCCTATCTGGATAACTATGGCCCCGAGAACGGTGCGACCCGCATTGTGGCTGGCAGCCATCGATCGATTCAGGCGCAACAGCCATTTGATTTAAATGAGGCTGCCCAGGCTGTACAAATATCTGGTTGCGCTGGCGATATTTTGGTGTTCGATGCCGATCTATTGCATGCAGGCAGCCTTAACGCGACTGGCGCGCGTCGGCGCAGTCTATTAATCAGCTATTTCGCCGAGCCGCTTTATGCTTCACATCTTGAGACCGCGCAGCTTCGAAGCATTCGCATGGAAACATCGTGGTTTGATCCACCGGCGGTCAAAATAAAAAAAGAGATCAGGAATATTTAATAGAAACAAATGTGGACGAAACAAATATGGACACCCACCAAACCCATGTCGCCTGACGCTGCTATCAGAATTTTCCTACAAGCAAAAGCGATGGTTCGAGACTAGATGCCGATGGAAAAGCAGGCAGTGACTTCATGCAAGGCGTCGTGGGTTTTGTGAGTGTCTGTTCACTACATGTTGCTGACTAAGGCTGTTATGGGTTCGATGGGTGTCTACTGACTACTATCTTCTGACTAACAGTTCGAAGAATTTAAGCATTACCACTGCGTCTATCTCACGACCCTGATATTATCGGTTTTGAATTCCAACTACAGAAAAACATCATGAAAACTTTAAAGTTTGGTTTGGCGGCATTTGCGATCATTGTTTCGGTATCTGCCTGCTCAGGTGATAATGCCGAGAAAGCTGCTAGTGGTGCGGTTTCCAAAGCAGTTGAACTGGCCAAAGGTGCAGCAACAGGCGTCGGTAAGGGTGTTGATGAGGGACGCAAGGCAAGCACGAGTGCAGATGGAGCTGTAATCGTTAGCAACGGCAAAGAACTAAGCGCAGCTCTAACTGGCGAAGTATTGCAGGCTAAATCAGGTGAACTGATCGACGTAAGCATGGCGTTCGCCAATAAAGGCGACGCGCCGGTGCGAGTGACAGAGCTATCTATAAATAATCACGTTACTGCATTGGATGCAGAAGATTTTGCCTGCACAACGCATAGCACTATGGATGAATTCACCGTGCCTGCGAAAGCAAAATTAAAAATTGATATGCAATTCAATTGTGATGGCAAGGCCATTGCGAAAGTACGCTTGTTCGACACTGAATATGCCGTTTCCAAAGACCGTGTCACTGCTGCGAAGTAATGCTTGAGCAGATAGCGGCCAGCAAGCAGAATATCAAGAACTTCATGGTTCTTGATTTCTGCATACTGGCCAAAACAACCCGCGTTTCGGGGCTTTTTGTTATTGGAATTACATTGTTAAAGCCACAGTGAGCAGTTCATTCTCCCTTACGGGTGAATCAAGTTCCGCTTGTTACTTATTTGATTTTTGCAAACATCATGTTTACTTTGTCACCGAGCGTTTCGAAACAGCATCTCGGCGTGATCATCGATAGAAAATAATTAGCAATCAAATAATTTAAGATCAAGGCTTATCGTCGGTGTTCGGTTTTCCTAAAATGACTTCTATGGCACCTTTAGCTACTTTGTCAGCGAACAACACGGCTGGTACGCCGTCTTTTCTTGCTTGTTCAAGATCCGCCTTAGCCGCTGCTGTAGGTTCCCCGCCGCCGACATCGTTATCATCCAACTCCCATATTACGTCCTCGGGCACTAGTACGGCCAGTAACGTGCCTACCGTGCCAAATAGTGCTGATGCAGCGAACCAACCCATGCCATGATCGATAAGGCCGATGAATATGCCGGTTACGGCTGAGGTAAACCCATAAGCCAAGACAAATAATGCACGGAAGAAAAAGTCGAAAGGGTCTTTTCTTTTATCCGAGTGGGGCCTCATTTTATTCCCTCGGATCCAGCGCAGTACTAATGATGCAACTGCAAATGGCAACAGCACGACATCCATGAAGTATCTAGCAAATATTAATCCAAAGAAAGTAAGCAATACGCCGACTGCCAATGCAACCACGTGGTGACCCGGTGCGGCCAGTTGTGACATCAGCACGTTGACAGTAAAGCCTATTCCAAATGTGGTGATCACTTTAAGCGTCGTACTTAAATATTCGTTCATAGGGAAAATTATCGAGAACTGGCTTACATGTTAAGCGATTGAGGTAAATGTTGCAGAATCTGCGGCGACACAAACCAATCAATATGGAAAATATCTCTAAAAATGCAAGTTTCAGTTAGATTTCTTGATTCAAATCTCTATAGCATTAGTCAGATTACGATTGAAAGCGCACACTACATCACTGACTTGATGCGTCGGAAAATACAAAACCTTGTTGTATATTATTTCAAATGCTTCGTTTCTCTCCATGGGCTATCTGATAAGAATAAGCTTTGAAGGAAATTATTAAAGATGTCAGCAATTCCGGATTTTTCCACCCAGTATGCCGATCTATTGAATCGCCAATGTTTTTGCATTGGTACTAACGTTCCCGGTTTGTATGAACGCATTCAAGGTGATTTAGCGGGGCGAGGGATAGAGCAACCGATGTTGGAATCGCATCCGCACTTGTTTTCATCTGCACCAGTGTTTATTGCCAGTACGCAAATCAAGCAAATGCGCGAAGTGGTGCAGGCGATCGAGTCAGTCGTTGCAATGCCGCAGTGGCACGAAGCAGTGATGCAGTCGGCACCCTCGATTGCAAAAAGGCCGGTGTCGGCTCTTGGGGTTTTTATGGGCTACGATTTCCATGTGGGTGCTGGCGGCGTGCGATTGATCGAAATCAATACCAATGCCGGCGGTGCATTTCTTAATGTTGCGATGATGCAAGCACAGCAAGCTTGCTGCGAAGGCGTCAGTGATTTTCTGGGCTCGCCAGTGGACGCGAAAGGTATTGAATCCCGATTGGTAGCAATGTTCCAGAATGAATGGGCGCTGGCGCGCGCGGATCTTCCATTGTCGCGTATAGCAATCGTTGACATACAGCCTGCAACACAATACTTGTACCCAGAGTTTTTGTTATTCAAGAACCTGATGGAAGAACATAAAATTGAAGTAGTGATTGCCGATCCCAGTGAGCTGACGCTCCGAGAAAGCACTTTGTTACATGCTCAGGGCGCTATTGATTTTGTATATAACCGGCTGACCGATTTTTATTTTGAATTACCTGAGCACGCACATCTGCGCAAGGCATACGAAACCGATGCTGCGGTGTTCTCGCCACATCCGCATGCGCATGCGCTTTACGCAGACAAACGAAATTTAATTTTGCTGAGCGATACTGGACGATTGAAACAATGGGGTGTTGCGCAGAAGACGATGGATCTGCTTTCACATCATGTGCCAACGACACTAGCAGTAACTGCCGATAATGCGACCGCCCTCTGGCAAGACCGTAAAAACTGGTTCTTTAAGCCGGCTGGTGGCTTTGGCAGCCGTGGTGCTTATCGTGGTGACAAGATGACAACAAAAGTATTCGCGCAACTGCAGCAAGGTGATTACGTCGCACAACATTTGGTGCCGCCCAGCGAGCGAATGACGCGGCAGGTATCGGGTGATACCGAATTGAAGCTGGACGTTCGTGCGTATGTTTATGCCGGCGAAGTACAAATATTTGCTGCGCGTTTGTATCAGGGGCAAACCACGAATTTCCGCACGCCGGGCGGTGGCTTCGCGCCGGTTTATGCGGCTCCGGAAAATATTGAATTGCGTAGTTCCGATATGTCTTCAGTGCAGGGCTGCGCTGCCCTGGGTAAAAATATTCAAAAGCATTGCTGAGAAAAAATATAGTCAGGGTTTTAACATGCCTGCGGTCAGAATTTTTTAGTGGCGCAGTTGCATGTGTCAACTAATTGAAATAATGCTCTAGGTTGCGCCAGTACCGAAACTAGATATACTGTTTATACGGTTTATTTAGGAGCATCATGTGGCCACTCGCAAATCCAGTTCCAAATCCAAGCAAAAAACACCAAGATCGACTGTATTGAAACCCAAAGTTGCGGTACTGAAGTCGGTGAAAACTGAAAAATCAGTTAGTAAACAACCGGCAGTTGAATCGCTAGATGTCTTGTCGCCGGCGAAAAATATCAACGTTGCAGGGGCATCATCAAAACAAAAAATAAAACTGGTCCGCGACAGTTTCACTATTCCAAAAAATGAATACATCGTGTTGAGCGATTTGAAACTCCGCAGTATCCGAATGGGTCGGCCTGCGAAGAAGAGTGAGGTGTTGCGCGCAGGTATTGCAGCACTGAGCAAAATGTCAGACGCTGGATTTTCGGCAGCGCTCGACTCTGTTCCCAGTCTGAAGACCGGACGACCTAAAGAAAGCAAAAAGGCTGAAGTCGAAAAGACAAGTAGTACTAAAAAGAGCTAACAGAGCTTCCATATTGGCAGTGCACCACAGAAGTGTCGAGGTGTTGGAACTTCTTCCAACTTCTCGACACTTAGGCGCGCTCCAAACTAGCGCCGTCATCTAAACCGAATTAATGCTCGACTTGCGACTTGCAAATAATGCTTTATCGCTTGTCGCCATCTTCGTCAGCTTCGCCATCTAATTCGTCTGTATCATTTTTACCCGATGGCTCTGAATTTTCGGCGGCATTAACCAATGTTTGGCTGACCGGATTTTCATTGTCGTCATCCAAGGCGTCATCAAAATTCATTTTGTCAGCCTCTTGTGAGCTGCCCGGTTGTGCCTCATCTGGATCATCGCTTTTATCAGTAAAAGATGCCGGGTCCTTTTGATTGGAAGCAGTATTCAAAACTATTTCAGCGCTATTAGTATGCATATTGACCTCTGTGGTGATGTTGCTCGCAGCTAGAGTCATTTACCCAATGCAATGACTGGGTCCACCTTAAGTGCTCAAAAAATAAATGTCCGTGCGGTCACGCGCACAGAGTGATCTAACTATTGGCGGGCTCGCGTAGTACGAATTTGCCGCAGGCCAGTCAAATACCAAGTTATGCGATCGGGAAGGTTACTGCACCGATCAAATTGAAAAGTGGTCGCAATTAAGACCCCGTTGTTACGGAAGCGCACTTAAGTGAAAACTCAAGTTGCTGCCTGCAGGCAAAGTCGCAATGACATACCCAGGCGATTGAAGTGTTCCTGATAGCTAATAAAATTGGCCTGCTTTTATGGCGCCCGTTGCGCATGCGGCGTTGTCCGTTGCAGTGTAGGTGAGTGCTTTGCCACGGCTGTGTCTTCAACTCCTGAACTGGGATAGATAACTCCGCCGACAGGGGCGTCTAGTTCTGGATACCTGAAAAACAGCAGCACCTAATTCATGCGCGATAAAAATTATCGTTTTATACCGATATACGCATTTAATAGAGCGGCATGGTTGACGAATAATTGCTTGGCCTTCATAATTCCGCCTCTGCGCCCGTAGCTCAGTTGGATAGAGCACCAGGCTACGAACTTGGGGGTCGGAGGTTCGAATCCTTCCGGGCGCGCCAAA
>JAYUUM010000005.1:0-6545 GCA_043754555.1 Arenimonas sp.
CGGGGCTAACGCCGCAGGGCACGGTAAACCCCACTTGGAGCAAGGCCAAATAGGTGTGCTATGAATTGGCTCGATTCGCACACGGGTGCGCTGCTTGAGCTTTGTAGTGATGCAAAGCCTAGAGGAATGGTTGTCCTAGACAGAACCCGGCTTAATGATCGACTCCGCCACTTTCATTCAAAATCAGTAGGTTACATGTGTAATGCGAAGTATTTTGGGCTTCCATGACTTACGGCCTATTTTGTTTCTGCTTTGGTGTGGTAGATTACCAGCACACCAACTCACAGAGACATTCTTATGACCACCCAATCAAGCACCAGTCCGAACAAAACCACCAATAAACCAAGTCCAGTATCGCAACCGCAAACCCGTAATCCTGGCACCAGTTATGGCCGCAGCAGTGGCTATGCTCGCTCAAGCAGTTATCAACGCGATTTTTCCGGCTTCAAATATCTGTAATTTCGAGAATCTTGTGTTGTACGCGGAGCACACTCATTGACGATTTTAATCTCGCTTGAAACGTAGGGTGGGCACCGCCCATCATTGACGATAATCATGACGAAGAGCGGTGGGCCGTGCCTACCCTGAGCGGCTGGCAAATTTGCGTTGATCACATATGAAAAACTGGAGTCAGTGAAACATAACCCGGACTACGTTGCTTATTTTTTGACAGACACAAATTGTAATTTGGATTTTTCAATTTCGACCAATGGGCCAAGCTCATATACATTTTTATAGCCGTAACTATAAAGACTGATGTAAGTCGAAATGTTTAGCGAAGCATCGGCGCGCTTGGTCGGAAAAGCTTTAGGCGCATTGGCAAAATTATTATTGCAGTAAATAAGAATGCGAACATTCTTATCCGGAAATAATTTCTCTAGGCTATCGACAGTGATATCTGGAAAACTCAGATTCACCGCCTTCTTGATATGCAACTCGGCATACTTTTCAGCGCTGCGTGCATCCAGGATTATCGTGTTCGGCTCACTGCTCATCGCGATAAATTCCGCTTCAGTCAGACGATGAGTTTCCCGGTGCGCTGCGGCTTCCTGCGCGACTCGAAGATAGGTAGGCATGTCGATGGCCGGGTTCGCTATTGGTTGAGTTTCTTGTGCGAGCACTGTCGTAGGAAGTGATAAAAACAATGCAGCCAGCATGAATGATTTGTAGTTCATCGCGCGCCCTCGGGTTTTGTCAGAAGTGTGATTGGAGAACGCATCAAAGGTTCCGCCGGGGTTAAAGCAATCGCGGGTAAGGCTACGAATGCCTGATCCGTAGGAGCACTCACGAGTGCGATCACAGCTAGCGACAATTCCCGATCTACTTATGAGTGCTCACTGGCACAACCAAGATAGCGGCAGGTTTATCGCGCTCGTGAGCGCTCCTACGTTTCGCCACCATAAAGTGCCTTTCTTGGCGCCCCGCTGAGCTCCGCAGCCAACTTGGCCGCTTGCGAGGGCTTCATATGTTCGACTAATTTTGCGTACAACCTTTGACCTTCGGCCAGCACCACCGAGGCATCGTCTTCGCAACCCCGCACGACGATCACAAACTCGCCTTTGCGTTGATTCTCGTCTTGTTGCACTTTTTCCAGCAAGCTACCAAGCGAATCTCCCATTACCGTTTCAAATAATTTTGTCAGTTCGCGGCCGATGACGGCTTCGCGCTCGGCACCAAAAATAGCGACCAGATCAATCAAAGATTCTTCAATGCGATGCGAGCTTTCATAAAAAACTAGCGTCCGCGGTTCACGTGCCAAGTTCTGCAAGCGCTCGCGTCGGCCAGACGATTTTGCTGGCAGAAATCCTTCAAAACAAAATCGGTCGCTTGGAATTCCGGCAACCGACAAGGCTGCAATGGCTGCGCAGGCACCAGGTATGGGGCTAACCGGAAACCCAGCGGCCCGCACTTCGCGCACAAGTCGATAACCGGGGTCCGACACTAAGGGTGTGCCGGCATCAGACACCAATGCCAGGCTATCTCCGGTTTTCAGGCGCTCAACTAATTTCCAGGCAATATCGGCTTCGTTGTGTTCATGTAGCGCAATCAGCGGCTTATCAATACTGAACGCCTGCAATAAAGACTTGGTATGACGGGTGTCTTCGGCGCAAATCGCCGAAACTTCGGACAACACTTCGCGCGCGCGCGCCGAAAGGTCAGACAGGTTGCCAATCGGGGTCGCCACCACGTACAAAGTGCCGGATTTTACTGCCGCCATGCCGTCTTCTCCCTGTTCTACAGGTATCATCTTACCGTCAACCTTCGGATTTACCTTATGCGTTTTAGATTATTAGCCCCCGCTCTTGTCATTCTCCTGATTTCTGCCTGCGCCACGGTTAGCACAACGCCAACCAATTCACCAAGCAATTCGACTGCAGAAGCATTCTTGCGTGACGGAAAATTTCGTGATGCTGCACTTATCTACGAATCAGAAGCCGCTGCCTCAAAAGGCACGCCGCATGACGCCGCATTAGCTCGCGCTGCCAATGCCTGGAAACTTGCCGGTGATGATGGCAAGGCAAGACAATTATTACTCGAAAGTCAAAGACAAAAACTTTCCGGCGATGCCGCTTTTCTGCATGACCTTTTAAATGCAGAGTTTTTAGTTGCCGATAAACGCAGTAACGAAGCGATAATGTTTTTAAATCAACGTCGTGATTCCGTGCCCAGCACCGATCGCATGCGCTGGCATAGCGCGCGTTATCGCGCGTTTGATGCTGCAGGCATGAAGTTCGATGTTGCCAGTGAGCAAGTCTGGTTAATGGAAGGCTTGAAGCCAAAAGAGCGCGCTGCGGCCGGGCGCAATATCGAACGCTTGCTCGGCTTGGTGTCTGCCGCTGAACTCTCGCAAAAAAGCGCAGGCTTGTCGGCGAGTGAACCACTGTATGTTTACGCGGCACGCGAACTAAAGAAACGTGGCATGCCTTTGCCCATGGCTGTCGCCACGCAGGAAAATGATCGCAGCAATGCGTTTCCAACTGCCGAAAACGATGGTTATCGGCCGCCGAATCAGCTTGCGGTGCTATTGCCATTGTCGGGTAATTCCGCTGGTGCCGGTGTCGCAGTTCGCGATGGTTTTTTAAGCCAGTACTACGCCGAAAATCGCCGCCGCCCACGTGTGCAATTTTACGATACGTTCGGCAGCGCCGAGGGTGCAAAAAATGCTGCCGTAAAAGCGATGGCCGAAGGCGCGCAAATGATTGTTGGGCCGCTGACCCGCGATGAAGTGAACGCCGTTTCAAATCAAGCCGAGGTCAACGTGCCGGTATTATTTTTGAATCGCGGACAAAATGCTCCGGCACCGGGTAATTTAAGTTTTGCACTTTCTCCCGATGAAGAAGGTTGGATTTCAGCAGACCGTTTTGCCAATCGCAACCAAATGTCGGTCATCATTTTTACTCAGCGTGATGACACAGCACAACGCACCGTTGCTGCGTTCAAGGATCAATACAAAATACGTGGCGGCCAGATAATTGCCGAGCATCTGGTGGAAGGCGAAGCCCTTGATCTGCCCGCAAAAATTACCGCCCTGCACGCTGGTAATAACGCCAATGCATCAGCGATTTATATTGCGCTGAAGGCGCCGCAGGCTCGAGCATTGATGACGCAAATAAAAACATCAAGTTTGGCGGGTGCGCCGGTGTTGGCGGCGTCCCTCATTCTCAATGGCGCCAGCGCTTCGCAGGACATCGTACTCGATGGCATTGAAATGCCGGAACTGCCTTGGCTGCTAAATCAGTACAGTGGCATCGCAAATGCCGACAGCGTCAGCAAAAGTATGCCGAGCATTCGCGGCCCTGCGCAACGCTTATTTGCCTTTGGCGCCGATGCCTGGCAGCTCAGTGCTTATCTTGATCGCCTGCAAAAAGATCCCGGCTTTATGCTGGCTGGCGCTACCGGAAGTTTACGCGTTGATAGCATGGGCAATGTGCAACGTGATCCGGCGTGGGCGGTCTTTTCGGGTGGTCGGCCACGTGTAGCCGTTCGCTAAAAAAACCGCATTTCGTCGCAATACTGCGTTGCAAGAAAAAAACTGTTCCTTACATAAACTGATTATGCGCGTCACTATTTTTCTCTTGCGCCTTGTCTTGCTTAGAACTGCGGATTTTTAGAGGTAACATCGACTAATGACTAAAGCGGCGCATCTTCTAGCGGGTGAAAACGCAGAGCAAGCCGCTTGTGATTTTTTATTGGCTAAGCAATTAAAATTAATTGAACGTAATGTGCGCTATCCGTTCGGTGAAATAGATTTGCTGATGCAGGACGGAAAGGAATTGGTTTTTGTCGAAGTTCGTTTTCGCCGCAATCAAAAATTTGGCGGCGGAGCTGAATCAGTAACCCTGGCAAAACAAAAAAAGATGGCCAATGCGGCGCAAGCCTGGCTTTCGAGTCACAAACTATGGGCGAATGCCGCGTGCCGTTTTGACGTGATCGCCATGGATTGGCATCAAGATGCATTTCGGATTGACTGGATAAAAGCCGCTTTCAATCTGGATGACTGCTAATGTTGCCGTTGGATAAACATTTGCAAAAATTATTGCGGGAAATATTTCCTGTCGATGCCTGCTTGTTTGATGCTTCCGAATGTCTTGCCTATGGCTACGATAATTCGCGTCAGCAAGCTATGCCGCAAGCCGTAGTTTTACCCACCACGAAAGAGCAAGTACAAACGCTAGTTCAACTTTGTCGTGAATACAAAACACCGCTAGTGGCGCGCGGCCGTGGCACTAATACCACCGGTGCATCCGTGCCCATGAGTGGCGGTATCGTTGTCAGCTTTGAGCGCATGAATCGCATTCTTGAAATACGTGCAGGTGATCGTGTCGCCATTGTCGAGCCCGGTGTTTTGAATGGTGATTTACAGGCGGCGTTAAAACCGCTGGGTCTGTTTTGGCCACCGGACCCCACTAGTGCGGCGTATTCCAGCATTGGCGGCAACCTGGCCTGTAATGCCGGTGGACCTCGCGCAGTGAAATACGGTGCGAGTCGCGACAATGTTTTAGCAGTTACGGTCATTACTGGTACCGGCGCCATGATTCATTGCGGTGCAGCGGTTACCAAATGTTCGAGTGGTTATGATTTATCACGCCTGCTGGTCGGCTCGGAAGGTACGCTTGGCTTGATCGTCGAAGCCAGTCTAAAACTCAGTGCGCTACCTGCCCAACGGAAAATTCTGCGCGCCTTGTATCGCGATGTCGAAAGCGCCGCACAAGCGGTTGCCAGTATTATGTCGCAGCCCATTATTCCCTCGATGCTGGAATTTCTGGATGCCGAATGTGTACGTCTGGTTCGCGAGCAGGCCGGTATCGAATTAATGCCCTGTGGTGCAATGTTGATTATTGAAGCCGACGGCGATGCGAATACTCTGCCCTATGCTCTATCGGCTCTCGAACTCGTTGCCCGCAATGCAGGCTGCATCGAAATTCTTTGTGCGCGTGATCAAGATGAAAACAATGAACTACTCGCCGCACGTAGAGCACTTTCACCTTTATTGCGCACGATTAGTTCGGGGAAAATTAATGAGGATGTTGTGGTGCCGGTGTCGCAAGTACCTGCATTATGTCGACAAGTGGCGGCCATTGCGGATCAACACGCATTGAAAATCATTTGCTTTGGTCATATCGGCAATGGCAATGTTCACGTCAACATTTTGTATGACAAACACAATCCGCACGAGTCTGAACGCGCTACGGCGGCCATGTCACAAGTGTTTACTTGCACAACCGGTTTAGGCGGGCAATTATCGGGTGAACATGGCATCGGTTTAGCCAAGCGAGATTTCATGACACAGGCAATAGACGCCCCCACCCTTGCCCTGATGCGCGACATCAAACGTTGTATGGATCCTCTAAATATTTTGAATCCGGGCAAAGTATTACCGCCATGAATCGCGTGCTTTCCGAACTGGATTCGCTGTCACAACAAATTCGCGACTGCCGAATCTGCGAACAGCATTTGCCGCTAAGCCCCAAACCGATTTTTCGCGTGAGTCAATCGGCAAAACTTTTAATAGTCGGCCAGGCACCTTCTGCGATGGTGCAAGGCAACGGCCAATTATGGAGCGATGCAACCGGTATGCGTTTACGTGATTGGCTCGGCATAGATAAAGATAAATTTAATCAACAGGCGGACATTGCTGCTGTACCTATGGGTTTTTGTTACCCCGGTCGTGGCGCATCCGGTGAATTGCCGCCGCGTCCTGAATGCGCTCAAACTTGGCATCCACAATTATTTCCCATGTTGACCGATGTAAAACTAGTCATTCTGGTCGGACACTATGCGCATGCTTATTTTCTTGGCGAACAGCGTAAGAAATCCTTGACCGAAACCGTGCAGTCGTTCGCCGACTATGCTCCTCGCTACTTCCCATTGCCACATCCCAATCCAGGCAATACGATTTGGTTTAGCGAAAACCCGTGGTTTGAATCGGACGTCGTTCCAGTCCTGAAAAAACGGGTGGCGGAAGTTTTGGCTTTACCGTAGGAGCGAGCTCTGCTCGCGAAAACCTGCGACAAGGCATTTCGCGAGCAGAGCTCGCTCCTACG
>JAYUUM010000006.1:0-6516 GCA_043754555.1 Arenimonas sp.
AGCAATACAACTTTTGCTTTTTCGATATCGGCAACTGGCATTTCGAATTTTTCGGCAATGGCGTTATTAGCGAAATCGAGTTGTTTCAGGCGATGGTCAATATTGCCAAAGCCCAGCGCCGCCAGACTCGAACCTTCCTCATTTGAAGTTGCCGGATGCACCAGCACTCCAACATCGTTGGCTTGCGTGGCTTTCAGAATTTCGGCCGTTGCATTCAAGGCTTCGTCCCACGTGGCGATTCGCCATTCATCGCCGTTGCGCAGCATTGGCTGGGTCGCACGATCAGTAGCATACAGGCCTTCGTGTGAATAACGGTCACGATCCGACAACCAGCATTCGTTCACGGCTTCGTTGTCACGCGGCACGCCGCGAACAACTTCATTGCGGTGAACATGCAAAAACATGTTCGAGCCCAGCGCATCGTGATAACCAACGCTATCGCGTGCAGTGAGTTCCCAGGCGCGGGCTTTGTAGCGATACACTTTATTGGTCAAGGCGCCGACCGGGCAAACATCGATCACGTTGCCCGATAATTCGGTCATCAAAGGCTTGCCGTCGTAGGTGCCGATTTCAAGTCGTTCACCGCGATTCATGCCGCCCAATTCAAAAGTACCGGCAATATCGGCAGTGAAACGAACGCAACGTGTGCATTGAATGCATCGCGTCATATCGGTAGCCACCAGCGGGCCCAAATCTTCATCGCTAACGACGCGTTTGCGATCAACATAGCGCGATACCGAACGGCCATAGCCCATCGATACGTCTTGCAGTTCGCACTCGCCACCCTGATCGCAAATCGGGCAATCAAGCGGATGGTTAATTAGCAAAAACTCCATCACGTTCCGTTGGGCATCGAGCGCACGCTTGGTTTGTGTATACACCTTCATGCCTTCCATCACCGGCGTAGCGCAAGCCGGTGCCGGCTTCGGCATTTTTTCTACATCGACCAGACACATGCGGCAGTTGGCCGCGATAGGAAGTTTTTCGTGATAGCAAAAGCGCGGGATTGCAATGCCAGATTTATCAGCGGCATGAATAATCATCGAGCCTTTCGGCGCCAACATCGGCACGCCGTCAATTTCAATATTAACTGAATCGGGCGGCGTGTTAGGAATGATGGGTTGCGCACTCATAACTCTACCCCAGAGACTGGGGACTGGGGGCTGGAGGCTAAGAGCACGCAGCGTGAAAATAATTTTTTGCAATTAATACTACGAGCGAATACGGAAGATTGCGCACGCGGGCTTTTTAGCCCCCAGCCCCTAGCCCCTAGCCCCGCTTTACAGAAGCTCGCGCTCATGCCGCAACCTCCAAAGCTTGTTCATCAACCAAAAATTTCTTATTGATAATCGCGTATTCAAATTCGTTCCAGTAATGGCGCAAGAAGCCTTGCACTGGCCAGGCAGCAGCTTCACCAAAAGCACAAATGGTATGACCTTCGATTTGCCCGGCAGCGCCTTTGAGCATATGAAGATCGTCCATTGTGGCCTTGCCATCGACGATGCGAGTCAGGATGCGATACATCCAGCCAGTACCTTCGCGGCATGGCGTGCATTGACCACAACTTTCCTTGTAGTAAAAGCGCGCAATGCGTTGGCACGCACGCACCATACAAGTGGTGTCGTCCATCACGATCACAGCGCCTGAACCTAAACCCGAACCAGCTTTTTGAATCGAGTCGTAATCCATGGTGCAGGCCATCATATTGTCGGCAGGTAATACCGGCATGGATGAACCACCGGGAATAACCGCTTTCAATTTGCGACCGCCGCGAACGCCGCCAGCCATTGCCAGCAAATCAGCAAATGAGGTACCTAAACGAATTTCAAAATTACCGGGATTATTGACGTGACCCGACACCGAAAATACTTTTGGGCCGCCGTTATTGGGTTTGCCCAAATTCAAAAACCACTCGGCACCATTGCGAATAATCGCCGGAACTGAGGCATAAGTTTCAGTGTTGTTTATTGTCGTTGGCTTGCCGAACAAACCGTAATTTGCAGGAAATGGTGGTTTGTAGCGCGGCTGGCCTTTTTTGCCTTCCAGCGATTCCATCATCGCGGTTTCTTCACCGCAGATATAAGCACCAGCGCCAAGCGCACTCCAGATATCAACATCAACGCCGGAACCCAGAACATTAATCCCTAACCAACCGTTTGCGTAAGCATCTTTCAATGCTTGTTCAAAATGTTCATAC
This sequence comes from Arenimonas sp., assembly GCA_043754555.1. GTDB lineage: Bacteria > Pseudomonadota > Gammaproteobacteria > Xanthomonadales > Xanthomonadaceae > Arenimonas. The sequence goes on from JAYUUM010000006.1 coordinate 2,198, forward strand.
GGTTCATGGTGAAATTCACCACGCATATAGTTGTATGCCTTGGTACAGCCGGTTGCATAACAGGCAATGGCCATGCCTTCGATGACGGCATGTGGGTTGTAACGAAGAATATCTCGATCTTTGCAAGTGCCAGGTTCAGATTCATCCGAATTACATAAAATATATTTTTGTCCTGGCGCCGAACGTGGCATGAAACTCCACTTCAAACCAGTCGGAAAACCGGCACCGCCGCGACCACGTAAACCACTTTGCTTGACCATATCCACCACTTGCTCGGGTGGAATTTTTTCGCTCAGTATTTTTTTCCAGGCCGAATAACCACCGGTTTTGAGATAACTCTCGTACGACCATGGCGTGTCGAAATGTAGCGTGGTGTAAACCACGCTATGTTCTTGCGGTGCAGGGCCAACCGGGCCGTGACTACCGTTATCATGATTGGAGTGATGAGCCATCGTCGCGTCCTTACTTCAGTCCGTCGAAGAGTTCATCCATTTTCGCAGGCGTCAGGCGCTCATGATAATGGCCATCAATGACCATCATCGGCGCAGCTGAACAAGCGGCTAGGCACTCTTCTTCAATTTTTAATGTGATGCGACCATCGGCAGTTGTGCCGCCATTTTTGCATCCGAGTTTTTTCTCGGCATGTGTCACTAAATCTTCGGCGCCATTCAACCAGCAACTGATATTGGTGCAGATCGCCACTTTATGTTTGCCGACAGGTTCCAGATCAAACATCGAATAAAAAGTGGAAACTTCATAAGCCCAAACCGGCGGAATATCCAGATATTTGGCAACAGCCGCCATCAATTCGTCAGTCAACCAACCACCGTTTTGTTCTTGTGCTGCCATCAATGCCTGAATCACCGCCGAGCGTTTACGATCAGAAGGGAATTTCGCCACCCAATGATCGATATGTTCACGCGTATGCGCAGTCAATGCGACCATCGGATCGACATCCAAACACGCTGCAAAATTGCCGGTAGCTTTCATGCGTACAGTTCCATTTGGGGCTTGTGACAAGGGACTCGGGACTGGGGGTTGGGGGCTAACAACCCGCGGCGCTTGAATGATGCTTCAAGATTGACTTCACTAGCGCAGATGAAAGTTTGAGTTTGCGGGCTTTTCAGTCCCAAGTCTCCAGCCTCCAGTCCCGCTTTTGAAAAGAAAGACAGCATTTGAGAGCTTTTCAGCCCCCAGCCCCAAGTCCCTAGCCTCGTATTTATCATCGATCTATTTCGCCAAACACGATGTCATACGTACCAATCATTGCCACCACGTCGGGCAACATATGGCCACGCACAATGGCATCCATCGATGAAAGATGGGCAAAACCTGGTGCACGCACTTTCAAGCGGAATGGTTTATTGGCACCATCGGAAATCATGTAAATGCCAAACTCGCCTTTGGGTGCTTCAACCGCGCTATACACTTCGCCTGCGGGCACTGAATAACCTTCAGTGAATAATTTGAAATGATGAATCATGGCTTCCATGTCGTCTTTCATTTCTTCGCGCGATGGCGGCGACACTTTGAAGTTTTTGGTCATCACCAAGCCGGGATTACGCTTTAGCCAATCAATGCATTGTTTGATAATGCGATTAGATTGACGCATCTCTTCAACACGCACCAAATAACGATCATAACAATCGCCTTCGACACCGACTGGAATATCAAAATCCACTTTGTCGTAGGCGGCGTAAGGTTGCTTTTTGCGTAGATCCCAAGCAACGCCAGAACCACGCAACATCGGGCCACTCATACCCCAGGCTTTTGCCATGTCTGGCGAAACTACGCCAATACCAACGGTACGTTGTTTCCAGATCCGGTTATCGGTGAGTAGCGTTTCATACTCATCAACACGACGCGGAAAATCGTCGGTAAATGCTTCGAGAAAATCCAGCAAGGATCCTTCGCGCGATGCATTGACCCGCTTGAGTTCATCGCCTTTGCGCCAAGGGGATTCTTTGTATTGCGGCATGCTGTCCGGTAAATCGCGATAAACGCCGCCCGGGCGATAATAAGTCGCATGCAAGCGAGCGCCAGAAACTGCTTCGTAGCAATCCATTAATTCTTCGCGCTCGCGAAAGGCATACAAAAACACTGCCATTGCACCGAGATCAAGACCGTTCGAACCGATCCACATTAGATGATTCAAGATGCGAGTGATTTCATCAAACATGGTGCGGATGTATTGCGCACGAATCGGCACTTCCAAACCCATCAAGGTTTCTATGGCACGCACATAGGCGTGTTCATTGCACATCATCGACACGTAATCCAGGCGATCCATATACCCAATCGATTGATTGAAAGGTTTGGATTCGGCCAGTTTTTCGGTGCCACGATGCAACAAGCCAACATGCGGATCGGCACGTTGCACCACCTCGCCGTCCATTTCCAACACCAGGCGCAATACGCCGTGAGCGGCCGGATGTTGTGGGCCGAAGTTCAAGGTGTAATTACGTATTTCCTGCAAACCACTCATTTTTTCACCTGTGCGGTTTGCTCGGTGGCCGATTGCTGCCAGCGTGAATCTTCGCGGATAACACGTGGCACCCCGACGCGCGGGTCAATCGATACCGGTTCGTATACAACGCGTTTTTTCTCTTCGTCGTAACGCACTTCAACATTACCAATGAGCGGGAAATCTTTCCGGAATGGATGACCGACAAACCCGTAATCGGTAAGTATGCGGCGTAGATCTGGATGGCCTTCAAACACGATACCAAACAAGTCGAATGCCTCGCGTTCAAACCAATTGGCGACTGGATACAGGTCAACTAGCGAAGGCACAATCGGCAAGCTGTTGTCGGGCGCAAAGCAGCGCAAGCGTAAACGTTTGTTGTGCTTAATTGATAACAAATGCGCGACAGCGGCAAAGCGATTATCCGGGCCCAAGCCTTGCGGACGGCTTGCCCAGGTAAAACGACCGGCCCCCTCCCCTTCTACACCGCGCGAAAAACCCTCCGAAGAAACATCCGTGGTTTCCCACTCGTCATCGCCATAACTTAAATAATCGACACCACAAACATCCATCAAGCAATCGAATGAATAATCTTCTTCATCACGCAATGCTTTTGCAACGATGTTGAAATCGGATGCTGCAACTTCGAGTGTGGTTTCGTCGCGAGCTTCAATAACACGCAAAGCTTTTTCGCCGAAACGCGCTTTCAGTTTATCTGCCAGTGATAAGGTCGGTTCTGCCATGATCTGCTCTGGGTCCTGTCTTATCGTGCAATCGTGTTGGTACGACGAATTTTTTTCATCAACTGCAAGATGCCGTAAACCAAGGCCTCAGCTGTTGGTGGGCAACCAGGAACATAAATATCGACCGGCACCACGCGATCACAGCCCCGCACTACCGCATAGGAATAATGGTAATAGCCGCCACCATTGGCGCAGCTGCCCATCGAAATAACCCATTTGGGTTCCGGCATTTGGTCATACACTTTGCGAAGCGCAGGCGCCATTTTGTTAACTAAAGTGCCAGCAACAATCATGACGTCCGATTGCCGTGGCGATGGACGAAACACCACGCCAAAACGGTCAAGATCTAAACGCGATGCACCGGCGTGCATCATTTCTACCGCGCAACAGGCCAAACCAAATGTCATCGGCCACATGGAACCCGTACGAGCCCAGTTCACTAAAGTATCGATGTTGGTGGTGACAAAACCATGTTCCATCAACGGGTTGTCGCCTTCCGGGCGCAGGATGTCGTCGACCGATGCAATCGGCTCCGGGTTATTCATCACGCGCGAAATGGTTTGTATTACTCCCATTCGAGCGCTCCCTTTTTCCAGATATAAACAAAGCCCAACACTAATAAGCCCATGAAAATTCCCATTTCCACCAAACCTACCATTCCCAGACTTCTAAAAATAATTGCCCAAGGAAATACGAAAGCAATTTCCAGATCAAAGGCAATAAATAGAATAGCTACCAGGTAGTAGCGAATATCAAACTGCATGCGGGCATCTTCAAACGCTTCGAAACCGCATTCATAAGGAGAAAGTTTTTCGCTAGATGGGCGTTGCGGTCCAAACAGACCGCCAAGTACCATCAATGCAATACCTATGACGGTTGACACCGCCAAGAACAGAAGTATGGGCCAATATTCGCTTAGCACTCGCGTCCCCTGCTTTGCGCCCTTGAGCGCGTTAATGCCGCCATTCATTTGAACGGCGATGCGTCCGTAACAATAACAATGTCGTTGTGAAATAAATATGGTGCCCAAAGGGGGACTCGAACCCCCACGACCTAAATCGCTACCACCTCAAGGTAGTGCGTCTACCAATTCCGCCATCTGGGCATGGTTG
>JAYUUM010000007.1:0-19671 GCA_043754555.1 Arenimonas sp.
CGTGGGCGCAGCAAGCAAGCGCCCCTACGAGAGACGTTTTCTGAATTCTGGGCGCAGCAAGCAAGCGCCCCTACGGCAGACGTTTTCTGAATTCTGGGCGCAGCAAGCAAGCGCCCCTACGAGAGATGTTTCTGAATTCTGGCCGCACAGTAAGCTGGCGCCCCTACAAAGACCTAATTGCAGGCCTTGCTTAAATTTTGCAAGTGCCGAATTTCCAATCGTCGCTCGGGATTTTTCTGTGTCGCTTCGGTCAACACTTTCATTCTTAAAGTCTCGCCATCAAATGAGCGTTGATTGCGACAATAATAATTAGCCCGCAACGCAGAACTGGCACGTAACAAGTCCAGCTGTACCGGTGTTTGTTGTTTTAACGTAGTTTGTACGCGGTCATATACCGAATCATCCAGGGCAAAACTACTTTGTAGTTCTTGCAAGCGCAGCCATCCGAGTATTAATCCGGCCGAGCTGGTTTTCGTCGAGGCAGTGGCAATTTTCAATCGTTGATCCGCGAGTTCAATATCATCACGATCCATAGCAAGATTCGCCATAGCAACGGCGTAGTTTTGAAGTTGTGGCAATTTCTGTTTAACTGCCAGCGATACGCACTGCTCTGCGTTTAGCAAGGCTTGGGGGTTTGTTAATTCCTGCACGGTTTGTGCTTGTGCGAGCAAACAAGTGGCGGCAACATATTGATCGGTTTGTTTTGATTTTCCGAACAGTCGCTGCGCTTCGCTGGCAAATGCAATGCCATCCTGAGCGTTGTCGCGTTGTAGAGCGACATACGCTTGCAAAATAGAAATTTCGGCGAGCTTTGGATTCTCTTCGCCCCATTGCGTAGAATAATGTTCTTTGCTTGAAGTCAGTAATCGTGAGGCTTCATCGAATTCGTTTTTGCCAATCAAGATTTCTGCCAAGGCTTGCTGACTCGGCCCATTGAGTGGATGGTTAACACCAAAACGGTTCTGGCTAATATCGAGCGCTTGTCTGTAGCCTGCTTCAGCTTCGCGAAGATTGCCGGCGCCCCGATAAAACCGGCCAAGGTCACACCAAATGCCGACACCAAGTGCATTACGCTCGCCGCTGGCTAGGCGCAACATGGACAGTGCCGCGCGCGCTTGGGTAATGGCTTGCGGATACTTTTTTTCATCGCCTAATAGTTTTGCCAGGTCGGCCAGACTTTCTGCCTGCAGGGCTTTATCGCTATTTATATTTTTACGAAGCTGTAGGGCCTTGCCGAATAAGTCGCGCGCCACGCTGACGCCGCCTTGTGCGCCATGACAACGTCCGAGTTCGGAAAAATAATCCGAACTGGCTTTCGGCGCTTTATCGGCAATGTCTTCGGCTACTTGCAAATAAGGTGCTAAATCACGCACGCATGCTGCGTTTTGTCCAAGCTGACGCAGGCTGTGGCCACGAACGGCGAGTGATTCAAGACGTAATTCTGCCGGTGTATTGATGTCGAGCTGCATGAATGCCATTGCTTGTTTGTCGAGCAAGCGCAGGGCCTCGCGATCATCGCCCAAGCCCGAACGTAAGCGTGCAATCAAGCCGAGTAATTCAGCACGCGCTTGGGGTTGATTGGCCAATTCGGTATCGGCACGACGGACCCCGGCGTCCAGTAGTTCGCGGACATTGATATCCTCGGGATTCGCCTTGTCTCCGGTGTTTTCAAATAGCGCCACCACAAAACCTTGCATCGCTTCGGCGCGATTGGCTTCCTTGAATGCCTGATTGGCCTGCCAGCTCGTGATGGTTAACGCGATCGCTAAAACCGTACTCACGCCTACACCGGCGGCAACGGCAAACGCATGGCGTTGAATATATTTTTGCGCGCGATATCCCATGCTATCGGCCCGGGCATGTACCGGTTGGCCGTCTAAATAACGCAATAAATCCTGTTTGAAAGATTCTACCGAGGCGTAACGCGCTTCTGGATCTTTAGCCAACGCTTTAAGTACAACATTGTCCAGATCGTTGGCTAATTGTTTTGCCATCCGCTTGTTATGACTTTGCGCAATCGCCAAAGTATTTTTTAATAAGGCCTGCGATGGTTTGATCGGCTCATCTTTCAGGATGGCTTCTTCCCAGGCAGCATCGGTTTTACGTTCTGGTGAATAGGGTTTGCAGCCGGCCAGAATTTCGTACAACACGACGCCCAGGGCATACACATCGGTGAGCGTACTGATTATTTCACCGCGTAGTTGTTCCGGTGCGGCGTAGTGCAGTGTAAAAGTACGGTGACCGGTTTGGGTAATGTCGGTATGTTCGCCGGTTTTGTGATCGAGCAATTTTGCGATGCCGAAATCCAGCAGCATGACTTCGCCATTGGGTGTCACCATAATATTGGAAGGCTTCAAATCACGATGTACTACCAGGTTGGCGTGTGCGTGACTAACGGCATCACAGACTTGGCGAAATAATAAAAGCCGACTGCGTAAATCCAGATTCAGTCGTTTGACATAATCGGTAATGGGTTCGCCATTGATATAATCCAGTGCCAAATACGGCTGACCATCAGCCATGATGCCGGCGTCCAATAAGCGTGCAATATTGGCATGTGCCAGGCGCGCCAGAATTTGTCGCTCGCGAGTGAAGCGCAGCCTAAGCCCGGCATCACCCAGACCCGGGCGCAGTAATTTGAGCGCAACGCGACGTTCATACAAACCATCGGAACGCACCGCAAGCCAAACTTGCCCCATGCCGCCTTCGCCAAGCAAACTAACCAGCCGATACGGACCGATTTCATCATCAATTCGGGGACTAAGATTATCGAGATTCGCTAATGGTTCGGCCATAAAGTCAGGATGACTTTTTTCCAAATCCATCATCTTCAATAATTCTTGTGCAAGCTCGGGATGCTGTTCCTGCATTTGATACAAACGCATTTCGCGAGCGTCGCCGCTGAGTTCGAGCAACTCATCCAATAAGGGCGATAAAGTGGCCCAGCGCTCGGTATGCATGCTTACTATTCAGTCTTGGAGTGAGGCCAGCAAGTATAAGCGAGCCTTTTGCCAATCGCGTCGCACGCTGCGTTCGGAGCGTTTTAGTAATTCGGCGATTTCGGTTTCTGACAAACCGGCAAAATAGCGAAGCTCGACCACATGCGCCAATTTTTTATCGACCGCGGCCAGACGATTCAGTGCAGTGTCCAGGCCTAGCAAATCTTCATCCAGACGCAAGCCACCCACGGCGTCTTCGGGCAGCTCAGTTACGCGATGCAAATCACCGCCACGTTTTACCGCGAGCCGTTGCCGTGCGTAATCTACCACTACACTGCGCATAGCAGAAGCGGCATAGGCGAAAAAATGCGCGCGATCTTCAAACTCCGCGCTGCCTCGACCGATCAATTTGATATAAGCCTCATGCACCAAGCCGGTCGCGTCTAGGGTATGACCTTGGTTGCCGCCCAAGTGTCTGCGCGCCATCGTATGCAGTTCGGCATAAAGCGTAGAGAGCACACGATCCAACGCACTTTTGTCGCCGCTACGCGCAGCGCTAAGCCATAAGGTAATGTCCGCTGCTTCAGCCATGTAATCCCCGTTCCCGTCTAAGCGGGTTCAAGCCGCTAGTGTAAGCCCAATAGGCTTATTGTTACGAACTGTTACGAGTAAAACGGCTACTTTTGGCATTTTTTGCACCATGCACTCGCGCGATTGCTCATCCTTAAATCCTGAACGCTACGACCGCAAACCTTGCAAGGCAGGCCTTCACGACCATAAACGAATAACTCTTGCTCAAAATAGCCGGGTACGCCGTCAGCATTTAAAAAATCCCGCAGAGTGGTGCCGCCACGGGCAATGGCATAACTCAAAATGGTTTTTACTGACGCGGCCAAGGCTTGGTATCTGGCTCGCGAAATATTGCCGGCTTCACGCTGCGGAGCAATCCCGGCCTTGAATAAACTTTCGGCGGCATAAATGTTGCCGACGCCCACGACTACCGATTGATCCATCAAGAAATGTTTGACCGGGCTACGACGGCCACGACTACGTTCAAATAAATAATCGCCATCGAACAAATCAGACAAGGGCTCCGGACCCAAATGTTGCAATAACGTATGAATATCGCCGGTCGGTTGCCATAGCAGGCAACCAAAACGGCGGGGGTCGGTAAAGCGAATGACGGTGTTGTTACCTAAAACGATATCGACATGATCATGTTTTTCGACCGGGCTGGTAGCGGGCAATACTCGCAAGCAACCCGACATACCGAGATGCAACAAAGCACTGCCCGGTTCGGTGTCGAGCAATAGGTATTTGGCGCGACGACGCACTTTCAAGATAGTTTGCGACGGCAGAATTTTTTTAATTTCTTTTGGAATGGGCCAGCGTAAATCTGGCCGTCGCAAAGTGACGCTGCGAATAGTCTGACCTTCGCAATGCGGTGCCAACCCGGCACGGGTGGTTTCGACTTCGGGTAATTCAGGCATTTGAGTTTAGTCTCTAGTCAATTTGTTGGCATTCGACTCTTGGCCCCCGCTGTAGGAGGGCCTTCTAGGCCCGAAAGATTTATCGGCTTGTCTTTCGGGCCTAGAAGGCCCTCCTACAGATGTTTCAATTGTTCTCGTAATCCTGGCACGCAGCGACGGCTTACTTCGAGCGCTTGTTTGCCGTGCCGCAAAATGGCATGCACGCTGCCATCGTTGTCGCGCCTCAATTCCTGAAATTCAGTTTGTGAAACCAGACAATTGCGATGAATGCGCAAGAAGCTGTCGGCAAATTCCAGTTCAAGTGATTTCAATGATTCTTCAATTAAATCTTCACCGCGAGCATGGTGTACCACAACGTATTTTTCATCGGCCTGCAAATAGTAAATATCGGTAATGGCAATCAAGCGCAAGCTGCCGCGCAAACTTGCACTGAGGTGGGTACGCTGTTTTGCCGACGCTATTTTTTTGATCGCCGACTCCGTACCTGCGCGTTGCGCGCGCGCGCGCTGCAATGCCTGTTGTAAACGTTCTTTACGAAACGGCTTGACCAAATAATCGATTGCTGCCGCATCAAATGCAGCGAGTGCATGTTCATCAAATGCCGTGCAAAAAATAATACAGGGTGGACTGGTCGCTTCCTGCAAATGTCGCGCAGCTTCCAGTCCGTCCATCACCGGCATGGCAATGTCCAGCAGCACCACATCGGCTTGCAGGGCAATAGCTTGCTCAACGGCATCACGACCATTGACTGCCTGGCCAATCAATGTGCAATCTGGAATGTCGCGCAGCAGCTCGGCAGTGCGCTCACGCGCCAATGCTTCATCATCGGCAATCAAGATTTTCATGCTTGAATCATGCAAGGCCCGGCGTTGGCTTGCAAGTCTTGTTAAGCAGTCGGCCTACAAAGCAAACTGCTGTTCCAGCCATGTGGCCATGTCGGATATTTCCTCGGCGCAAACGGCGTGCTGCATTGGGTAATTCTGCCACTGTACTGTTACGCCCATTCGCGTCAGCGCCGCATAGCTGGCATTGCCGATAGCGACAGGTATAACCGGGTCGCTATTGCCATGGGCAAAAAATATCGGGGTGTTTTTACCGGCCGTTGTTATTTCATTGCCAGTGGTATCGGCCATTGGTAAATAAGTTGATAACGCCATGATTCCCGCCAAGCCCGCTTCGCGTCGTAAACCCGCTGCCAACGCTATCGCGCCGCCTTGCGAAAAGCCGACCAAAAAAATACGCGATGCCGGAATACCACGCTCGTTTTCACGAGTAATCAGCGCTTCAACTTGCTGCATACTTTCTCGCACACCGGTTTCATCGGCGCGCTGGTTGAAATCAAAACTTTTGATGTCATACCAGGCACGCATGCGCACGCCATTGTTGATTGTCACGGCCCGAACCGGCGCATGTGGAAATACAAAACGAATGGCTGGCCAATTTTTTCGGATCAATTCCGGCACTATCGGCGCGAAATCAAAACCATCGGCTCCAAGGCCATGCAACCAAATAATGCTGATGGTGGGATTGATGCCAGTTTCTATTTCGTGGGCTTCAAGAATAGAGTTCAATGTTTTACGCCAGATTTAGTTGGGATATTTTACCCTGTGCTCATAATGTTTATTCAAAAGTTTACGTTTGAAAATGTGTTTGGCGAGCTTAAGTGGGACGAAAACTTCGGAAATTAATCTTTTCGTAGGAGGCCGCTTGCGGGCGACGTAAATTGGCGTGGTCGTTGGCCCAAGGACCTACTCCGCCCCCAAGGGGCCTCCTACGCGTCAATCGGCTTCACGAGTATTCTGAATGCACTTAGTATGAGCTGCAGATGGCGAAAACGGTGTTCGGCGCCCACCCTACAACGACGGCTTGGTTTTCTTTTGCAATATTACCAAGGCTATTCCGCCCAAAATGGTCACGGAAGCTAAAACAATACGCAGGCTGATGGCTTCATCGAGCAATACAACGGCGCCCAGTGCTGTAATCACCGGAACACTGAGTTGTACGCTAGCCGCCGTGGTCATTTTTAATGTTGGCAGGGCGGCGTACCAGATGGCATAGCCAATACCGGAGGTCAGCGCGCCGGAGCAAATCGCGTAGCCAATACCTGCATTATCGAGTGATTTGTTTGCGAGCATGATAATACTCAAGACAATTGCAAATACTGAAGCACGTAAAAAATTTCCGGCGGTTGCCAGTGTCGCATCGCTCGAAGCCTTGCCTCGCAGAGAATAAATCCCCCATGCGATGCCGGCGCCAATCATTAGCAGCGCACTAGGCAGTGATGGTGCAGACACGCCAGGCAGCAATAGGATGAGCAGACCAGCGAAGGCCAGCACAAGACCGATGATTTGTATGATTAACAAGCGCTCCCCAGTCCAAAAACCGTAACCAAGCATAGTCGTTTGCACGGCAGCAAAAAGTAGCAGCGCACCTGTTGCGGCAGACAGCTGGAGGTAGGCAAATGAAAATCCAGCCGCATAGATAAATAATGCAAAAGCCGATCGCCAGGTACCTGCGCCTGCCAGTTTTTTATGCTGCATGCTAACGATTAAAAAAAGTATTAAGGCCCCGGACAACAAACGAATCGTGGTGAAGCTGGCCGGATCAATACTAGTATTTTTAAGCGCGAGACGACACAGCAGCGAGTTGCCGGCAAAGGCGATCATCGCAACAACGGTCAATAAAAAAATACTGGCAGGCGGCATCTGCTATCTCGTCTCTAATTCAATATTATGAATCTTAGTGCTGTTTGACGGGGATACCCATTATTCGTAACACTTAGCGTAGGGGCGCCTGCTTGCTGCGCCCAGGTGTCTATCCGATATTTCGGCGCGGCATGCATACGGTTTTTGTTTAACTCATATTTTTTACGAAAAATGCATAAGTTTTGGAATTACATGAAATAGTAGCAATGCTCTGCAATCATTGTGCCTGTCGGGCAATCTGTTGGGCGCAGCCAGCAGCGCCCCTACGAATTAGATTGATAGTTAACCCCAAAAAAAAGCCCGGCATTACCGGGCTCTTTCTTCAGGACCGCCTTAAATTACAAACCACACAGGCAATGCACCACACCTTGATAAGGCGTGCGGCCATTTTTTTCCAGCCAACTCATTTCTTTTTGCAGGCGTTCGGTGGTTTCGCGACCGAGTACGCTATTCATTGGACTCATATTACGCAGAATGGCATTGCCAGCTGAATTGCCGCCCAGGCTTGCTATAAATTGCTCAAAGGGTGTTGACGGACGCTCGACATAATTCAAACGATAGTTGCCTTTGCTTAGTTTGCCTAATTTCACTGCTTCGGCAACTGCCATCTGGAAGCCGCCGAGTTGATCGACCAAGCCGCGTTCTTTGGCTTGTGCACCGCTCCAGACACGGCCGCGGGCAACGGTATCAATGGTTTCAGATTTGCTGCCGCGAGCGGTAGCCACTTTGCCAATAAATTGTTGATAGCCACGATCAATAATGGATTGGATTAACTCGCCGGTTTCAGGCTTCAGTGGCAGTGTTGGGTCAAACTGACCCGCCAGTGGCGTAGTGCCTGAACCATCGGCACGCACGCCAATTTTTTCCAGCGCGCGCGGTGCTGTCAGCCACAAACCGAAAATACCAATTGAACCAGTGATGGTGGATTCGTCAGCAATAATTTTATCGGCATTCATTGAAATCCAATAACCACCCGATGCCGCCACATTGCCCATCGATACCACGACAGGAATTCCGGCTTTTTTGGTCAATTCAATTTCGCGACGAATTTGCTCGGAAGGAAATACGCCGCCACCAGGGGAGTCAACACGCAACACTAATGCTTTGGTGTTTTCATTTTCACGGGCTTGGCGAATTAGGGCCGACGTTGTTTCGCCGCCTACTGTGCCTGGGTTGGCTTTGCCATCAATAATTTCGCCCTGTGCCACCACCACAGCCACTTGTGATTGGTCGTCGAAAGGTGAGGCGGGTAGGTTTAAGGGTTTAAGATATTGAGCAAATTCTACCTGACGGAAGCTATGCAGATCTTCATCGACTGCGCCAAGTTCGCTCAACATGGTTTCCATTTCGTGCGAAGTTTTCAGACCATCGACCAATTTTTGTTGCATGGCCAATTTGCCTAAATCACCGGCTACGGCTTTCACTTCCGCCGACATGTTATTGATCGAGGTGTTGAGTTGGTCAGCCGGAATTTTTCTTGCTTTGGCGATATCGGCAACATAGCGTTGCCATAAATCATTCATCCAGTACAAATCGGCTTCGCGGGACTCAGTCGATGCAGCGTCAAGAATGAAAGGTTCCATCGCCGATTTATATTCACCCACGCGAAACAAATGCACATCGATGCCGAGTTTTTCTTCCAGTGCCTGGCGGAAATACAAACGATAGCGGCCGAGGCCTTCGAGTAATATGCCGCCTTCAGGATCAATAAAAACTTTGTCGGCCTGCGCGGCCAGATAATATTGTTTTTGATCCATATTGACGCCGTAAGCAATAATTTGTTTGCCGCTGGTTTTGAAATCACGCAAGGCCGCTGCAACATCGCGCAGTGCGGCAAAACCGCTGACATTCAAACCATCGGTTTTCAATAAAATGCGATCAATGCTTTTATCGGTTTTTGCCGCTTCGAGTACTTTTATAAGATCGCGTAATTGAATTTCGGTTTGGCCGTCACCGGTGGCTTCTGCAAATGCACGCGATATGGGGTCGCTTGAAAATTGCTCAACTAAAGTACCTTCCAGGTTCAGTACGAGTGCTGTTTTTTCCTCCACCGGTTTAATGCCGGTCTTTGAGCCAGCACTGGCAATCATGCCAATAATGAAGCCCAGAAACAGGAAGGCAACAATGGCCAGAAATACCAAATGATTTGTTACGCGGATCAAGGTCCAAATGCCATAAAAGAAACTGGCAATGACACCGCGTTTAACTACTGTAACTTCGCTCATGTAATAACTCCGAAATGATACTGCCAGCATACTGGTCTGACGCCATTTTACATGCGTCAAAGGTCACTAGTTCCTAAGAGGGATACTCTGATAATGATGACTCAAGCGCCAGAAACGCCATGTGAGCAATATTGACGCGACCAATAACCCGAAAATAAGCCCAAGCCATAGGCCTGGCGCACCTGCGCCCTGCATGATCCCAAGGTAATAGCCGAGTGGCATGCCGACCGCCCAGTAGGCAGTCACCGTAATCACCATTGGCCATTGGGTGTCTTTCAGGCCGCGCAGCGCGCCATTGGACATTGCCTGCATGCCATCGGGGTACTGAAATATGGCGGCATACAGCATCAGTGAAGACGCCAGCGAGATAACTGCAGCGTCGCTAGTCACCAATCCGGCGAGCCAGCCACCGGCAAATATCAGCAGACCGGCTGATAGTGTTTGTGAAATCAAGGCAATGGCATAACCGGCATTGGCAGCCCGGCGAATCGCAAAATAATCTTTGGCACCCACTGCATGGCCGACGCGCACGGTTGTTGCCATCGCCACACCAAGCGGAATCATGAAGGTCAGGCTAGCTATCAATATAGCGGTTTGATGCGCCGCTAATGGCACCACGCCCAATTGTCCGACCAACATCGCAGTGGCAATAAATAAACCGCCTTCCATAAAAATCGCGAAGCCCATCGGCAAACCGATTCGTAATAATTCTGCAATCGGTGGCCATTGCGGCGCATCAAAACGATCAAATAAATCCAGATCGGCGTAATGTGGCTCTTTTGTCAAATAGATAAAAAAGCCGAGACTTTGCAGCCACAACACAATCGCCACAGCCGCGCCCAGACCGCTGGCGCCGAAGTCCAGGGTGTACATCAACACATAACCCAATGGCGCCAATAACACCAAGCCGAGTAATCCAAAAATTAGCGTTGGCTTGGTCCAGGCAATACCCTCACTGACATTACGAAAACAAAAATACAGCGCAAGCGCGGGCGCGCCCCAGGAAATCGCATTGATAAAATTTCGTGCTTCGGGAATGACTTCCGGCGTAATGTGCATGGCATTAAAACCAAACGGAATGGCACGCACAATAAAAAATAACAGTGTTCCGAGCAGCAATGCCAGCCAAATCGCCTGACGAAATAACGCCCCGATTTCGCCCCGCCGTTGCGCGCCATTGAGTTGTGCGACCGAAGGCGACACTGCCATCAACACACCAATGCAAACCAGAATAACCACCGACCATGCAGCGCCGCCGACCGCTACTGCGGCCAGGGTGGTGGGATGGTAATGGCCGGCTAGCACGGTATCGATAATGTTCATCGCCATTGACGACAATTGCCCGACCACGATGGGCAGGGCAAGGACAAAAGTGATACGCATCTCGCGCCAAAGTCGGGCGAAAAAAGATTCTTGTTGCGGCATGGAGCATCAACTACGTTGGTTATTCGCTATATTAACGTCAAAGATACGAGATAACGTGATGAACACACCGATTGATCCGCCAGCTAACGAGCCGATATTGCCGGAGCCCAAGCCAAGAGTCATTGTCGAGCCAAAGATCGAAGAAGTGGTAGCAGCCGAACCGGAGGCATTCATAGCAGACCATTCAAAAGTGGTTGACGATGACGTGCTTGAAACCAAACCGGATCAAAAAAATGGGGGAACAGAAAAACCCGCAAGCGTTTTTACCAAGGGTCTGCGCGTTTGCGGAAATTGTGGCACCGAGTTGCTGGGTGAAACCTGTTACCGATGCGGGCAGCCAACTAAGGGCCTGGTGCGGCAATTTTCCAGTATTATCGGCGACTTTCTCGACACCGTATTGAATATAGATACACGGGTTTTTCGAACGCTCGGGCCGCTGATTGTGAAACCGGGATTTTTAACGCAGGAATATTTTTCTGGCCGTCGTATTCGTTATGTCAGCCCGGTACGTTTGTTTTTCTTTTTAGCGGTGCTGACTTTTTTGCTCGCGCAATTTTCGTTGCCGGACGATATTGGGCCGGGTAATAACAACAATGTCGTACAGATCAACAATAGCGATAATGGCAAAATCAGCAAGGCAAAAACAATTGAAGAAGTAGAGAAGTTACGTGCCGACACACTTGCCGAACTCGCTGAGGCAAAACGGGAAACCGGCGCCATACCGATGGTTGGCGCGGCCCTGGCAAAAGCCAGGAATGAAGTAAATCGTGAGGCGGATATAAGAGTTGCCGAACTTAAAAAACAAATACCCTCGGCAACACTAGGCACGGAAACGCCTGCTAAAATAAATCAGCCATTAGCTCCAGCAGTGACCAAGCCTGAATTGGATCAGGACGTCCCTGACATAGACGATGAAGGCAATATTTCCTTCAATGGCGAGGCCTGGCATCCCGAAAAAAACCCGATCAAACTCGAATGGGCGCCAAGTTCAGTCAATAGCTGGTTCAATTCGTTGGCACAGCGCGCCACAAATAATGGCAAGAGAATCAGTAAAGAGCCCAAGGTTATTATTGAAGCCGTATTGAGTTCATTGCCGATGACGCTGTTCATCATGCTGCCTATCTTTGCATTGCTGCTCAAGCTCATGTTTATTTTCAAGCGCCGTCTTTATATGGAGCATTTGATTGTAGCTTTGCACAGTCATGCATTTTTAATGCTTTCTATTTTGATGCTGATTTTATTCAATGACATCAGCACCTGGTTTTCAAAAACTGCGTGGATAACAGTTCCATTTGGAATCATGACAACATTGTTGTGGATATGGATGCCAATCTATTTGTTTCTGATGCAAAAAAGGGTGTATCAGCAAGGCTGGATTCTAAGCTTTATCAAATATGCGGTTATTGGTAATTTCTATATGATTTTATTGACCATGGCGATCGCTTGTACGCTGGTCGTCAAAATGATTTGGCTGTAATGCCATGACTATTACTTACGAAGTGAATGTGTTTGTACAGCGCGATAGTGAAGCAGATTATCGTGCATGGTTGGTCAAGCATATTGCAGAAATATTGGCACTGCCCGGCTTTGTAGATGCCCAGTGTTTTGATGTGCAACAAGACAATAATGCCGATGATGTCGCCATCTGCGTGCATTACCGACTGCAGTCGCAAGAGGCACTGGACAATTATTTTGAACACCATGCAGCACGTCTGCGAGCCGATGGTGTTGCTAAATTTGGTGACCGATTCCGCGCCACACGGCGAGTGTTGGTCACAACGTAGGGTGGGCACCGCCCACCGAAACTACGCAGGACACGTAATGGTGGGCGTGCGACCGCCATGGACGGTGGGACGCGGTTTTTAACAGACGAATGTCTGATCAAATGCAGGAGCACAATCGACCCCACCCTACAACTACAAGGCTTTTGCAATCATGTCGGTGCGTGCGCCTACGGGTGCGCTAAGCAAGCGGGTACGAAAGGTATCGCGTTGTTGCTGATTCATCCGCTTACTAAGTTTCACCAGGGCCGTGCGATCTTCAAGGCTCAATTCACGCAATAGCATTAGCCAAGGCTTAATTTGTTCTTGTGGAATAAACAGTAACCATTCTTGCAATACTTGCGCTTCTTTACCCAGGGTTGGGCCCAGAATCCAGGCTTGTTGATACTCCGGCAGCTGTTGGGAAAATTTTGCTCTCAAGGCTTGTTGTTTATCAATCGAAAGCACTAGCCATTGTCGATACGCAGCCCCTATTTTTGCCTGATCAACAATGCCCAAAGATTGCCATGCTGCAAACTTTTCCCGTTCTTTAGATTTGTTGGTAAACGACAAACTGTCCCATTGTCTTTGTTTGAGTAACAGCGTTTGTTGTTCGGCGGCTGAAAGTTTCAACCAATGCTGGGCTTGAGTGCGTAATTGCGATTGCGCTTTTACGTCCAGCTTTGACCACATCGGCATGGCAGCTTTCAATAGATTCTGTTCTTGTGCGGGCAACTGTGTAAACGCAAATACACTGCCGGGAGTATGTTGCGCAAACAGCGTATTGGTCAGCAGCAAACAAAACCCTGTAGATAAATAATGCCGGAGCTTAATTTTCATAAGTAGCCTCGGCGCTCTCTGCGTTTGGCACGGTGTCCTGCGGCTTGCTGATTTCGCCGGATTTAAGCACTTCAAAATTTTCTTCCGGTGCGCCGGCCGCAATCCAGCTTAAAAAGGCCAGATCTTCAGTCTGGGCTTGAATGTCGGGGTTGGCGATGACATCGTAATCAGGATGTATCACTGCCGTTTGTACATCGGTTAGAGAAACTGGTTTTGTAGCAACCACATCAGACGATTGCATGCTCCACCACCAGAGCAAACCACCCAGTACAGCTGCCATCAACAAAACCAACCAGGGCCACGGCCCCATTTTTTTTATTTCCGGTTCCATTTCTGCCACCGGAAGTGATGGCGTGATGACAACCGCAGGTCTTTCACGGGTCTGGATAAGTTCGGTCGGCAATTGTTTTACTTCTTCAAAAAAAGTATCACGCAGGCGTTCTAATTCCTCGAAATTAAAACCGGCGGCATGTAGTTGTTCCAAGCCACGTTCGAGTGCAAATCGATAGGTGGTTTCACTGATATTTAAAACTTGTGCCGCGTGTGAAAAATCCAGACCGGCGACTAATCGCAATAACAAGGCTGCACGTGGTCCGTGACTGATCGATGCCAACGCAGGCCATGGACTTACGCCTTGCGCTAATTCTTTTCGAGACAGTAATAAAGTCCAGAACCGGATTGGCCATTGCGAAATTGGCAGTTCGGCATATTCGGCATTAAAGGCACTATCAACGGCGCTGAGTGCCGATTGTAATAAATTACTATCGCCACACTGAGCGCGCGCAAGCACGTAAGCGCGACGGTCGATACCGCGACGAAATGCTTGCATCGCACTTGAGTTGGCGGCAGGGCTAATGGGAGAAGAATTCACGCGGTATTTTAATCCTTGTCTGCGTGGAACAATGGTGTTGACAGATAAAAAAAAGTGGCTCAGCCGCTATTTTTCTAGCTTGCCGCGTGGATCGTTGTGCACAGCCCTTGTCATGATCTTCACGAGTTTCCGATTTAAGACAAACAGTGCGCTTATGACCGCAAAAAACATAGTAAGTGCCTGATTAATCAGCTCAATGACAGTTTGGTTAAAATTTCACCAAGCTAGCATCAGGCCCGTTTTCACGCGCTTTGCGCAAAAATGTAATAGTCGCCATCCACAGGCTTATCCACAAGCGGTGTGGATAAGCTATTTTGACTATATTATTCAACATCTTACAGCACTATTCTGTGATAAAAAACAGCTATGTCCTGCAAGTGTATCCACAGGGGTATTGACCGTGCATAAACGCTAGAATTGCGCTATGTCGGAAACCCCATTTTGCATTGTAAAGGTCGCCCTAGCGCTGCCCTTGCCGCGCTGCTTTGATTATTTATTGCCGGAGTCTTTGCAAGCCAGCGAAGGCTTGGTCGGCTGTCGAGTGCGGGTGCCGTTTGGCAATGGCGAGAAGATCGGCGTGGTTGAATCGGTACCAGTGCCGGCTGTGCTTGAAACCGAACTGAAAACCATTATTGAGGTATTGGACGCTAAGCCAATCTTTCCTGGCGAGCTGCTACAAAACCTACGTTGGCTGAGCCGCTACACCCATGCCCCGATTGGCGAGGTGTATGCGACCGCGATGCCGGTGTTATTGCGCCAAGGCCAGCCATTACCGGACAACAAAGTGCTCGCCTGGGAGCTGACGGCGCTTGGACGGCACCAATGGACTTATCTGCGTGCCAATACCAAGTTACGCAAGTTTGCCGAGCGCTTGCTGAAACATCCAGTCACCGAAGATCAGCTCGACGTCGATACCGAAAACTGGCGCAGCACGGCGAGCACTTTAAAAAGACGTGGTCTGGTTGAACGCATTGCGATCAATTCGGAAATCCAGGTCAGCAAAAAATCCATTGCTCCCATACTCAATGCCGAGCAAAAACAGGTTTTACATGCGATTGAAAAA
This sequence comes from Arenimonas sp., assembly GCA_043754555.1. Lineage (GTDB taxonomy): Bacteria > Pseudomonadota > Gammaproteobacteria > Xanthomonadales > Xanthomonadaceae > Arenimonas. The sequence continues at coordinate 15,319 of JAYUUM010000007.1, forward strand.
CAAGGCAGCGGTTTTCATTGCCATTTGCTCGAAGGCGTTACCGGCAGCGGCAAGACCGAGGTTTATTTGCAGGCGATTGCGCATTGTTTGAAGCAAGGCAAGCAGGCATTGATTCTGGTGCCAGAAATTGGCCTGACTCCGCAGACACTAAAACGCTTTCGCGAACGTCTTGGCGTTCCAGTGTTCAGCATGCACTCTGGCTTGAACGATGGCGAACGGGCGCGTGCTTGGTCGGCGATGTGGCGCGGGCAGGCACAGGTTTTAGTCGGTACACGTTCGGCCATTTTTGCGCCGATGCCCAATGCCGGTTTGATTATTGTCGATGAAGAGCACGACGCCTCTTATAAACAACAGGACGGTATTCGTTATCACGCCCGCGATTTCGCTATCGTGCGTGCGAAAGTGCTGGATATCCCGATTATTCTCGGCAGCGCTACGCCATCGCTGGAAAGTTTGCACAATGCCATCGCCGGCCGCTATCAACATCTGCATTTAAAAAAGCGTGCAGGTATCGCCAAACCACCGGGCGTGCGTGTACTCGATGTTCGCAAACGGCCACTGATCCATGGTTTGTCAGGCGATACTCTCGAAGCGATCAAGGCTTGCCTACAACGTGGCGAACAAGCTTTGATTTTCAAGAATCGTCGTGGCTATGCACCGGTTCTGCTCTGCCATGATTGTGGCTGGAGCGCGCAATGCCCACGCTGCGATAGCCCGATGAGCGTGCACGGCGTCGCGCGGAATTTGCAATGCCATCATTGCGGACATCGCAAAACAAAACCGAGTTCGTGCCCCGATTGCAGTAGCCTGGCCTTGCAACCGCAAGGCATCGGCACCGAGCGCCTGGAAGAAGCCTTGGCGGCCGCATTTCCGGAATTTCCTTTATTAAGAATCGATAGCCAAACCACGCGCAATAAAGATGGGCTACAAAAGAAGCTGGCTGAGCTTGGTGACAAGGCTGGCATTCTGGTCGGCACCCAAATTTTGGCAAAAGGTCATGATTTACCACGACTCACGTTGGTGTGTGTGGTGGGTGTTGATGAAGGATTATTCTCGGCCGATTTTCGCGCCAGCGAAAAACTCGCGCAATTATTAATTCAGGTCACCGGCCGTGCCGGCCGCGCCGAATGGCCAGGCGAAGTACTGTTGCAAACGCATCATCCAGAACACCCGATGCTCAATACTTTATTGGCTGGTGGTTATCCGGCGGTGGCCGCACTGGAATTGGCGCAACGCGAAGCTGCCGGGTTTCCGCCGTATGCGCATATCGCTTTATTGCGTGCCGAAGCCCTGCAAGAAAACGACGTGAATACATTTCTACGCGAAGCCCATCAGGCCTGCCAGCAAATCAGTCAAAAGCAAATCGAATTGAGTGCACCGATGCCGGCACCGATGGCACGCCGCGCCGGAAAAATGCGTGGACAAATTTTATTGAGCGCCGCACAACGGCCAATTTTGCAGAAAGTTTTGCAAAGCTGGGTGCCCGATTTGTACGAACTAAAATCAGCTCGAAAAGTTCGCTGGTCGCTCGATGTCGATCCGGTCGATTTATACTAGGCACATGAAAACTAACAGCCTTCCACATGTATTGATTCTAGGCGGTGGTTTCGGAGGTTTGTGGGCAACACGCGCATTGGCGTCGGCGGCTGTGCGCGTCACTCTGATTGATCGCACCAATCATCATTTATTCCAACCTTTGTTATATCAAGTTGCTACTGCCGGCTTATCAGCACCGGATATCGCCGCACCTTTGCGTCATATATTACGCAAACAGAAAAATGCCACGGTATTACTGGGTGAAGTAACCGCGATTGATCCGGCGACGAGAAAAGTCAGTCTTGACCATGGCGATATTGATTATGATTATTTGGTCGTCGCTACCGGCGCAAGCCATGCATATTTTGGTCACAATGAATGGGCGACACATGCACCGGGATTAAAGACACTTGAAGACGCCTTTGCGATTCGCGAGCGTATTCTCAGTGCCTTTGAAGCAGCCGAACGCGAAGATGATCCGCAACGACAAGCGGAGTGGCTTAATTTTGTCGTGGTCGGTGGCGGCCCGACTGGCGTCGAGCTCGCAGGCACTTTGGCGGAAATTGCACGTCATACCTTGCCGCAGGAATTTCGTCGTTGCGATCCGCGTAGCGCTCAAGTCCATTTGCTTGAAGCCGGACCACGCGTGCTTGCAGCGATGCCGGAAACTTTATCGGTAAGTGCTCGCAAGCAACTGGAAAAACTCGGCGTTATTGTGCATATCGGTGAAGCGGTGACCAATATTGATGCGAAAGGCGTGTCGCTAGGTAAAACGCGGATCAATAGCCAAACCGTTTTATGGGCCGCCGGTGTTGCTGCGTCTTCGCTAGGGCAGTTTTTGGGTGAGCCCTTAGACCGCGCCGGCCGGGTGAAAGTACAAGCCGATCTTTCTTTGCAAGCCTATCCGGAAATATTCGTGGTTGGCGATTTGGCCAGTGTCGTGCAAGCCAATGGCCAACCGGTTCCTGGAACCGCACCTGCAGCAAAGCAAATGGGCGCCCATGTGGCATCAATGATTCATGCGCGTCTGCTCAATAAAACCACACCGAATTTTAACTATCGCGATTATGGAAATCTCGCAACGATTGGTCGTATGGCGGCAGTGGTAGATCTGGGCAAACTAAAATTTTCCGGACTGTTCGCCTGGTGGTTCTGGCTGGTCGCACATTTGTTTTTTTTAATCGGCTTTCGCAATCGTTTAGTAGTATTGATGGATTGGGCTTGGTCGTATTGGACCTATCAACGTAATGCGAGAATTATTAGTGGTAAGCGCGATAAGTAAGAATCTTGATGCTTACTGCCATACTAAAAAATATCTCGTTTTCCCGGCGAAAGCCGGGGCCCAGAAGTCTCTGAAGAAGCGAGCGGGTACTGTTGTAAGTTTGCCTTGCATTTGAAAATATCAGAGAGATCAGAATTACTTTCTTTCGCATACTTCTGGCCCCTTTTTCGCCGGGTGACGACCACACTTTTTAAATCACGAAAACAAAAACGGCTCCGAGAGGAGCCGTTAGTTCTAACAAGAAAAAATTAAATCAAGCAGCAAACAGTGCCTTTATTTTTTTCAATGCGTTTGCTTCCAGCTGGCGAATACGCTCAGCCGATACGCCGTATTCTTCGGCCAATTCCTGCAGGGTGGCTTTAGGCTCGCCTAAAAAACGACGCTTCAAAATATCGCGTGAACGTACGTCTAGCTTACTCATACCTTCGCGCAAGATTTCCAGCTGATTACCTTCGTGATCATCACTTTCAAAGGCTAATGCAGGATCGGCATGGTAAGCCTGCAGGAATGCACCGGGAGATGGCGGGCGATGATCGTTATCATCATCATCGGGCGCATCAAAGCCGATGTCACGACCTGACAAACGCGATTCCATTTCACGCACTTCGCGCTCCGACACATTTAAATCTTTCGCAATGGCGGTGACTTCGGCGGCATTCATCCAGCCAAGACGTTTTTTGGATTTACGCAGGTTGAAGAATAATTTGCGTTGCGCTTTGGTGGTCGCCACTTTCACGATGCGCCAGTTACGCAGAATAAATTCATGCATTTCGGCTTTAACCCAATGCACAGCAAATGACACCAAGCGTACACCTTGATCGGGATCGAAGCGTTTAATCGCTTTCATCAAACCGATATTACCTTCCTGGATCAAATCGCCCATGCCGAGGCCGTAGCCTTGATAACCACGAGCCACGTGCACAACAAAACGCAGATGCGACATCACCAAATATTTGGCAGCATCAAGGTCTTCTGTTTCGCGCAGACGACGGGCCAAAGCCTGCTCTTCTTCAACCGTCAATACAGGAATGCTATTGACCGCACTGATATAAGCATCGAGCGAGCCAAGCGCATTCGGGATCATGCCCATCGAGACCGGCATGGTGGTGGCAGTTAAAGCGGCAGACGTCATAGTGTTCTCTTTCATGAGGTGAATTTTAGCACTCGCCAGCTTTGAGTGCTAAAGCTCGGGGTAGTTCCATAGTGTTGCAATGCTGCAACAGTAGCTCAGGAATTAGTTTCCTAAAATGCCAGCTTCTACTGTAAGTCACGCCTATATAGTCTTAGTCGTGGCAATGATTGAGCTTTTCAAGGCCTGCCTGCAAATCTCTGGCTTTTATTTTCGAGATGTAAGTCAATGTTTCTTAGGGGTTTTGTTGGCTGGTGAATTATTAAAATACTTAACATTTGGATTTGTATATTGAATTCGACATAGAAAAAGCGCTCCGACTGGAGCGCTTTTTCTGTTACCAAACCCGAATAGATCAATAGGTTTTTTCGAGATTCAACTGTAAACCATGGCTGTTACCTGAACC
>JAYUUM010000008.1:0-19621 GCA_043754555.1 Arenimonas sp.
TTATGCGATAGACGAATGGGCTGCAAGCCTGCACGTTTAAGTGCTTCAGCACCCGACATACGCTCGCCCTGATGAAAAGCCTCACCGCCACCGAGCAATACGATTGCCAAATGCGATAACGGCGCAAGATCACCACTAGCACCGACCGATCCTTTTTGCGGCACCACAGGTACAACACCCGCATTCAACATGGCAACTTGTGCTTGCAAGGTCGAAACGCGAATACCGGAATGGCCGCGCATCAAAGTATTAATACGAATGACTAGCATCGCGCGAACTACGTCGGCACCGAAAGGTTCTCCGACGCACACAGCGTGCGTGACGATCAGATTACGCTGCAATTCTTCCAGCACGGTTTCGTCGGAATTATCCGGTTGGCGCAGACGATGCGCACCCAACAATTTATCGGCATTACTGCCAAAACCGGTTGAAACGCCGTAGATTGGCTCCTGCTTTTGTACTTGCTCGGCCAGAAAATCAGCCGCTCGTTGAACTTTGACAAGCTGCTTATCATCAAGCTCGACGCTAGCGCCATAAGCAACAGCAACCACTTGCTCACGAGTCAGTGACTGACCATCCAGACGAATCGGTTTCATTATTATTATTGACCTTTCAAAACACGTTGTTGTTCTATTTCGACTTTCAATGCACTAGCTAATTCTGCGCGTGGTAATTCAAATTGTTCCTGACGACGCAAGTCTTTCACGGTGACCACGCCACGCGATATTTCGTTTTCACCACAGAGCACCATAAAGCGCACACCGGCGCGATCGGCATACTGGAACTGTTTGGCCAACTTCTTGGCTTCCAGCTGCACCTCGGTATTGATACCTGCCGCACGCAGTAATTGAGCTATCTCCAGTGCTTGCGATAAATAAGCTTCATCCATCAAACCGACTAATGTTTCTACACTACTTTCGGCGGTTGAAATAATTGCAGCCTCTCTTAATTGCCAGAAAAGACGCGTCGCTCCGATCGAAATACCAACGCCCGGCAAATGCGATTTCGAATAATGACCGGCTAGGTTTTCGTAACGGCCGCCAGAACATACCGAACCGATTTGCGGATAGTCATCGAGCGTTGTTTCATAAACCGTGCCGGTGTAGTAATCCAGGCCGCGTGCAATGGAGAAATTCACAGCGTAATTTTTTTCGGGTACGCCATAGGCTTTTAATAATTCAACTACTTCGCGTAACTCGGCGACGCCTTGATTGAAACCTTCACTACCCTGCCCTAGCTTGTCGAGCTGTGCAATGGCATCGGCATGTGAGTTGCTGCGGGTTTGCACAAAATCGAGAATCTGCTGCGTCACTTCAGCACTAAGCTTGAATGCACCGCTGGTTAAAGTTTCACGTACATAATCAGCGCCGCGCTTGTCGAGCTTATCGACTTCACGCAATACCAGCATTTGTTTTTCACCATCGGCAATGCCGAGGTTTTCAAAAAAACCGCGCATCAGTTTACGGTTGTTCAATTGAATCGTGAAAGCACCAAAAGCCAGCTCGGTGAATACGGCACTTATAACGGCCGGCATTTCAGCGTCGTATCGTACCGACAATGAATCTTTACCAATGACATCGATATCACATTGGTAAAATTCACGAAAACGGCCACGTTGTGCACGTTCACCACGATACACGCGCTGCATTTGATAACGACGAAAAGGGAATGCGAGATCATGCTCGTGTTCGGCAACATAACGTGCCAAAGGCACGGTCAGGTCGAAGCGTAAGGCCAATTCAGGCGTGCCGCCTTGCTCCAGCGCACCAGTCGATTGCACAAAGTACACCTGCCGTTCGGTTTCACCACCGGTTTTAGTCAACAAAACATCCGACAATTCAAATACCGGCGTTTCGACTGGCAAAAAACCAAACCGCTCAAAATTACGGCGAATCACATCCAGCATGCGTTGAAACGCAATTTGATCGCGCGGCAAGAGCTCCATCACGCCGGGCGGTGTACGTGGCTTAATCAAGGTATTGCTCCTAGTCTAAGCTGCTATTTTAGCGTGAATCGATACTTTGTGGCTCGCTCTGCTGACGGCCAGCCCGACCATGATGAGTGCCTACTGGTTTTGAATCTATTATTCGATCTTTACTACAGACTTAGATACTTGAATCTGCAAGAAAAAGGGCCGTTAAACTGCCCTTGTAATTGTTAGCGCTTGGCTGCGCCTGGCTTTTTACCGCCCTGGTCCGATATGCGATTACCGCCTTCACGATGCTGCTCTTCAGGTTCAATGCCACGCCGACGGGCGGCTTGGTTTTGATCCAACCCCGATTGTTTGCCGGGAATATTTTGCTGATCTTTCGGTTGCTTATGTTTATCGCTCATTTTTATATCCTCAAAAAGTGCGCACAATGGCACGCACTATCAGCTGCACTATCCATGCCAAAACACCGCACGCTCTTGGTAGTGGCATCTATAAGCGGTAGCGCTAAATAAACTGCCGTAGTAATGCAATCTGCATGGCACGTTCGTGCAAGAACCGTGACCCAACTTATGAAGTTCAAAATATAAGAAGCTTTAAGGCAAGTGGTAGTACGAGCATGTAGGCCAATGCACTGCGAACTCGAAACGAAAATCTCTGTGGGCTTGTCGGAGTCTCGGATTTTTCTGAATGCCATGTCAAGCCGAATAAAGGACGCAAAATAGTGACTCGACGTATTATTTCGTAACTCACAAAGCAGCCTGTGAAAGTCCCGACAATAATAGTCAGTGGCTCAAAAACCGGGCCAAATTGCAATGGCGACAAAAGGAATGCCAAGACCACAATAAAGCTCTGATGCAAAATGTAATATGGCAGCACCGCGTCATTGAGATATTTTAGTCTTGCACTTGGTTTATTCAGATACACCGCGGCAAAACCAAGTAACGCTAAAACACCGGACCATGCGTTGAATAAGGCGACCAAACCTAACCAGTCTGCCCACCACATGGCTTTAAGCACGGGGTTCAGCCAGACAAGAAAATAGGCAAACAAGATGGCGATATAACTGGCGATGGCAATCGATAGAAAGGTACGACGATGGCGTTTAATTTGTTCCCACAAATTCACATTCCAACCGATCAAATAACCGTAAAGCATAAAGACAAAACCAATCGCTCCTCTATCTTCGGGCAAGGCCATGCTGACGACAATCAGAGGTATAAGCGGCAAAAAATAGAGGCCGAGCACACCTGATTTGTTCGCCAGCCAGCCCATAAAAGATTCGGCAAAACGACTATTAAGCAAAGGTGAGAGACACAGAGTAATCAAGGAAAACGTCCATAACTCTCTTAAATACCACAGATGATTAACATCGATATGCGGCAGAATACCGGGCTTATATTTGTCAAAAATCGGGTTATCGAGATCAAAAAATAGCTGATAAAACTGCCAATAACTCATAGATAGCTCGCCCTTGCCGGTCATTTCGACATAAAGCTGCGGCGGCACCACCACCAAAATACCGAATAATAAAGGCAGCAATAACCTCAGGCTTCTGACTGTTACGAATCTGAAGGCCGACACCTTCTGTAAAACGAAACGAATTGAAATACCCGAAATTACCCAAAGCAAAGGCATACGCCATTGGTTTACCAGCAACATTACACCTTCAAGCGGTTGACTGAGATATTGGCTTTTATAATGAAAACCCCAGTTGGCGACGTACAACATGCCGATGTGATAAAAGATCAATATGCCAAAAACAAGCACCCGCAGCCAATCAAGGTCATGGCGACGTGCTGGGTGATTTATTTGAATATCAGGGAGTGTAGTCATGGTCTATCTCCGGAAAAAGATGAAGCGTCTATTTGAAATACATTGCCCGAAGACAAATCGTCATTCGCATTTTTTTCCGGGGCCGAATATGTTTTAAGACCGAAGCAAGGTCGCAACCATGGAATGCGTTTAACTATTTCGCTGACAATCCAGCATCCGGTAATCGTCGCCAGCAATAACAACAGCGGCTCTAAAAAAGGGCCGAGCTTATATTGGCTTAACCAAAATCCCAAACCCACAATCAGACTTTGATGCAGGATGTACCACGGATACACCGATTCGTTTGCCCACGGCAACCAACGAAATGGACGATTCAGCAAGGCATACGACCAACCCAGAATCGCCAGCAACATTGTCCAGATATAGAAATTACGCAGACACCAAATGAATGCTTCCAACCAATCGGTAATATCCTCCGGCAATAAAATTACCATGCTGATGTAAGGGATAAATATCAGCAATGCGACGCCAAGACTAAGGCGGCGAAGACGAAGCACTTCGGTCCAGAAACCCTCATTTCGGGCGATCATGTAGCCATATAAAAACACGGTGAAATAGAGCGCGTTGCGATACCAGTCATGAATGAAGTCGCCGCTATCGGGAAAACGCTCCTGCAATGTCAGGGTGTAAAAAATCAGTGGCAGCGCAGGCAATATCATCAAAGCCGGGCCACGTAGTCCGGTAAATAAAGCTGTCAGTTTCTTTCCAAACGAAGAAGCCAGCGGCTTGGCTAGCAATGCCAACACCAACGTATATATCCAGAGATAGGCCAGATACCAGAGATGATTCCAGGTGAAGCCATACTCCCAGCCATCAAAAGCGTCTTTGGGCCAAGACTTTCCGGAGTAATAGTCGACCATGAAGTTCAAAAAGCCCGGCTCAACCAGCCCATTGGAAACGCCTTGTGCATAGGGTTGAATAGGAACGATGACCGCGATGCCAAACAACAAGGGCAACATCAAACGCCAAGTTCGGCTGCCAATAAACGTCCAAATCCGTTCTGGCTTGATCAAAAATGCGGCTGCAATGCCAGAAATCAGGAAAATTAGGTCCATTCGCCAGCGATTCACGAATAGCATCGGCCACTGCAGCCATTCGGCTATGTGCGTGCTTTTTACATGCCATTCCCAGTCCGCCACATAGAACATGGCCAAGTGATAAAGGATCAATAACAGGAAGGCGATGGCACGTAAGGCGTCAATATCGTAGCGTCGATTCATGCAGGTCTCGTCGAGTGTCTAGTGACACCAGCCTGTACGCATGACATAAAGATCGGCACCGGAATGTGTCTAATCATCAGCATCTAGTGACGAATCGCGGATTACCGGGATAAATGGCGGGAATAAAAAGACTGCAACCCTTTAGAATGCGCTATGACGAATGACCCCCGCCCCTTTTACGAGCGCTACCAACCTTACCGTCGCTGGGTCGAAATCGGATATTTCGTAATTAACTCACTACTGCAGGCCAGCATCAACTCTGTCGTGGTTCTGCTTGATCTGGGACGAATTAATCTTGGCTTTGCTACCTGGCAACCGATCGTGTGGGAGTTCTCCAGCAACTTGGTGCATCTGGCGCTTGTGCCTGCCGTTATCGCCTATGAGCGACGCTTTCCTCTGCAATACGAACATTGGCGGCGCTCGCTGCCGGCCCATGTTTTGGGCACAGTGGTTTATTGCCTGATACATGTCATCGGAATGGTGGCTCTACGAAAATTGGCGTATGCACTGAATGACATGTCATACGATTTTGGTAACTGGCCGCGTGAACTGTTCTACGAATATCTTAAAGACTGGCAAACCTATGTCGGTGTGCTCACCATTATTTACATTTATCGATTTGTACTTCTGCGCTCGCAGGGTGAAGCTCGGTTATTGGATTCTCCCGAAGACGGACCGGAACTCGAACCGATAGAGCGTCCAGAACGATTTCTAGTCAAGAAATTAGGCAAAGAATTTCTGGTTGCCTCCGCCGAAGTGGAATATCTGCAGGCATCCGGCAATTATGTGAATTTGCATTTGCATTCACGTGACTATCCGCTTCGCACGACCATGGCAGCCATCGAACCGCGCATGAATCCGAATAAATTTGTGCGCGTGCACCGCAGCTACATGGTGAATCTGGATTTCATCAAGGAGATTGAACCGCTTGAAAGCGGCGATGCCAGAATCTTGATGAAAGATGGCAGCCTGATTCCGTGCAGTCGTAGATACAGAGCAGCGTTGAAGGTTTCGTAGGTCGGGCCCCGGCCCGACATGAACAACATCTTAATTTGCAAGAAGCGTCGGGCCAGGGCCCGACCTACATTACTCATATCGCAAGGCTTCAATCGGATCCAACGATGCCGCTTTTGAAGCCGGCATAATGCCGAAAATCACGCCAACCAAGGCCGAGAAACCAGCCGCTGCGATAACAACCCAAAGCGGTGCTTGTGCAGGCGGAAAACCGGGAATCATAGACGCAATCCCCATACCGACTAAATAACCTAAAATTATTCCGATGATGCCGCCCAATAACGCGAGCAAACCAGCTTCCAATAAAAATTGGATCAGGATATCGCGGCGAGTTGCACCGAGTGCTTTCAAAATTCCGATTTCTCGCGTGCGTTCGGTCACCGACACCAACATGATATTCATGATGCCAATACCGCCTACCAATAATGAAATACCAACGATGCCGCCCAGCACGGCGGTCGCCGTGGCAGTAATTTCTTCAAATTGCTTAATAAAGGTATCAGCGGCCTCTACTTTGAAATCATTTTCCTGTCCGGGCTTGAGCCCACGCGACACACGGACCGCACGCTTCACACGTTCGCGGACTTGCTCGGCTTCTTCCATTTTTTGTACGGTGAATGAAGCAGAGATAAAAGGTTCGTTATTGTTGCCCATCAAGGCACGACCCACATCAAATGGAATGACGGCGTAATTGTCCTGGCTGAAGCCTAGCAATTCGCCTTGTTTTTCCATCATGCCAACCACTTTAAACCACTCACCGCCAATCCGAAAAAATTCGCCGACCGGGTTTTCAGCCATTTTCAAATCATCACGCAATTGTGCACCGATCACCGCAACCCGACGCCGGCCTTTATCATCACTCTCGACAATAAATCGCCCAAATTCCGGATAGCGTGCACGTACCGCCTGAAATTCAGTCGTCGTGGCAATAATTTGTGGTGATGCAGTACGGCCTTTGTAACTGGCACCGGCAGTTTGCACTTGCATAATCGGCGCGACCACGCCTATGCCAGGCACCCGATAACGCAATGCATCAATATCGGCAAAATGTATATTGTTGAGTTTGCCGGTACGAAAATTTTCATTATTGTTTTCAGCTTGCAAAGTCATTGTGCTGCCACCAATGTCTGCGAACTGGCTTTTGATTGATTCTGAAAAACCTTGCACTAGCGAAACGACAGCAATTACCGAACCGGTACCAATCAGGATGCCGAGCGTAGTTAAAAAGCTGCGCATACGGTTTGCCATCAGACTCGACATTGCCGCACGGAATGCTTCTAAAAATGCGTACATTTATTGCACCACTCTGGGCTTATTGATGCTGTCTTGAACAATTTTTCCATCGCTGACCCGCAACGTGCGATGGCAATGTGCCGCAATATCCGGCTCATGCGTCACTACAATCACGGTTTGACCTTGCTGATGCAGCTCATCAAACAGAGCCATGATTTCTGCTGAAGTTTTTGAATCCAGATTACCGGTGGGTTCATCGGCCAATAAAATAGAAGGATTACCCACCAGTGCGCGTGCAACTGCCACGCGTTGACGCTGACCACCTGACAGTTGGTTTGGGCGATGCGTCATTCGATCAGCCAGTCCTACTTTTTCCAGCGCATCAGCGGCCATTCTTGCTCGCTCACCGGCAGGAATTCCACGATACACCAAAGGCTGCATCACGTTTTGCAGTACCGACATTCGAGGTAACAAATGAAAGCTCTGAAAAATAAAACCAATTTCTTGGTTTCTAACTTTCGCCAATTCGTTATCGTTCATGGTCGACGTATCGCGACCATTTAAAATATATTTACCCTCACTCGGGGTATCCAGGCATCCGAGCAGATTCATTAAAGTTGATTTTCCGGAACCCGATGGGCCGATCAAAGCGACATATTCGTTACGCTGAATGGATAGATCAACGCCTGCGAGCGCCATAATCTCTTCTTCGCCCATCATGTAACGTTTGACGATGTTAATAAGCGAAATCATTATTTTTCTGCGTCTTTGTCTTGATCTTCGTCTTTACTACTATCTTTTTTGGCATCTTTCGCTTTTTGAGTCACATGATCATTTTCTTTCATTTGGCGAAGAGCTTTACCAGGTCCGACGATCACCTTATCGCCCTTGCTGATGCCTTTGGTGATGGCTTGCCAACTATCGTCCGAGTCTCCAACGGTGACGATTGCTTTCTTGGCCTTGCCATCTTTCTCTAACCAAACATATTGGATAAATTTGGTCGTATCTTCCTCGTTAGTCTCGGTATTCACTGCTTCCACCGGCACTGCCAGTTTCTTGCTGCCGTCACTAAGAAAAATATTGGCACGTGCACTCATGCCAGAACGCAGCAACAATTCTGGTTTCACTTTCATTGAAACCGTCACTTTATAAGCACGGCCCTGCCCTTCGATTGAAGGTGCCAACGCGATTTTTTCTACCGTTCCACTCAATGCTGTTTCGGGATAAGCGGCAGCAAAAACATCGGCTTTTTGCCCAATCGCGATTTTCGCAATGTCAGCTTCATCAACTTTGAGTTCGGATTGAATGGCAGCGGTATCGGCAATTTTCATTAATTGCGCGCCGGCTAATGACGATGTGGACGGAATTGCGGTCTCGCCAACTTTGATAGGCAAGGATACTATTTTTCCGCTAATTGGTGCACGAATATCGGTCTTGCCCATTTGTTCGCGAGCTTCGTTCAAAACGGCATTGGCGCGACGGAGTGCTTCTTCGCTGCTCATCAATTCGACTTTTGCCAGTTCAAACTGGTTTTTATCTTCATCAAAACGATTTTGGTCAATCATTTTCGCAGCCAGCATTTTTTTACTGCGTTCAAATTGCGTTGCTTTCAATTGCAGGGTGACACGTTGCCGTTGGATGCTTATTTCACTTTGACGCTTGCTCGCTTGTTCGCGTTCAATGGCATTTCGATAGGTTTCAGGGTCAAGCCGCATCAGCAATTGTCCGGCCTCGACTACATCACCCTCTTCAACTTCAATCGAACGTACTTTCGCCACCAATTCGGAAGTCAAGTTCACTTCAGTCCGATAAGCCAGCACGCCGGAGGCCAAAATGGTCGGGCGAATTTCATGCAAATCCGCCTGACTAATCTCGACTTCAATGCCTTTATCACCCTTGCTTTTGCCAATAATAATAGGCAACGCAATGACAGCCAGCACGATAGCGGCAGCAAGCCACTTTTTATTGAACTTCATGATTTAAATTCTCGGAGTTTTAAATAAGTGCCCACAAAGCCATGGCACCGTAAATCACCACGCTAGGAATGATTGCAACCGTAATGGCTTCACCCCAACTTGTTTTACCCCAGACTTTCCAGCCAGTGGCTACCAGAAAAATGCACCAGAAGTTCAATAAGTTGAAACCCTTGGCAAGTTTGCTCCATTGATTATCAAGCGGAAGCTGCAAAATTAGTGGGTCAACATTAGTCAACATCAATGATTCCAGACTCGTTTGTGGCGACATCATGGAAACACCTACCACAGCTACAATGGTACTCAACAACATCGGCATGCTGCTCCAGCTTGCCAAGCTGAGACCTTGTTTGAAACTCACTGCTGAGCCAGTAACCTTGCCCGCAATCAGATAATACAACGCCGTTATGAGTGCAACGACCGCGAACATAAATGGCGCGCCAATGGCGTAGATATAACCCATTATTTTAGCGCCCGGCATAACGCTTCTCATCTGCGCTATCTCGGCAGCTGACATTTCATTGCCACTGGCAGAAATTGCGTAATCGATAAACCAGCTGCTATCGACCTTTGAAAAATACATCAGGAACATGACCGACATTGCCAGCGACACCAGAATTAATGGGACTATAAAAGTCGGCTTTTCTTTTAATTCTGCAAAAACCTTGCTCGGCTCTAAAAAGATATTAATGAGATGTGACATGCATTTCCCCAATGATGATCATAATATTGCTTCAGCTTAACGAGATAATAGATTTTAGCTACGTGTACAAAGTCATGTACTGCTTAGAACATCTTTAAATCGTCCGAAAACTATCCATCTGTACAAATAAGAATTGTAAATTTTTTGTTTAAGCGTTGACCCAATCTAATGTTTCGCGTTACTCATGTCTGTGGTCAATGGTGCAATTTAATAGCAATTACTTAGACGCTACCACGGCCACCAGCCACTACCTGTCATGGCATACCGGTCTGCAGCGCGCTCCATCGGATTTTTCACACTAATACCACCACAAATAAAATAAATCGGCAGAAAAAACATGCCCAGCACCATATATTGATAAACGTGTGCACGTTCATGATTACCAATACGAATGCAATCGTCGCGATTGCCCGCGGCACGACATTGATACGTAGTCACAATGGCATCAAGATCTTTCGCCGTGTTTAAAATCACATTTCCGAAAGTAATGGCACCACCGGGACCAAAAGGAAAACTGGAAAACACTAGCGCATGATCGGAATAAAGCAATCGCGACCCTAGTGGCATAGTCAGTAGCCCGACTGTCAAACCAATCAAGCTCATCGGCAGCGCCCAAATTACTCCCGCCAAAAATAGAACAAAAGAAATAGTCTTCTTTAATTCTATTTTGGCTGGTGTCATGGCTAGTTACTCCAGGAATGTCGCATTAAGGCTTCAGTATAGTTCGCCGGCATGGCTTCTGCAGCGGTCATTAAACTATTGATTGCCCAACACGCATCGGCATCATTGGCTGCATTGACGTTGCTAAAAACACGCGTAAGCCTTTCTGCCGATTCACCGTGGTAAGTACGGCCCAAGTCGCGTAAAGCCGCTTGGTAAGTATCTTGGTTCACAGGAATTGCAGGGAGGTTTTCGACGTCGGCTACCATGGCATCGTACATAAAATCAGTCATCGATTTATGATGCTTCGCTGGCAATCGTTCGAGCGCACTCAACGCATCCATAGTAAGTGCATCATCATAATCATCGCGCGGCCTTGCCAGTTTTGCACAGCTAGCTTGCGGTAAGCGTGCCATCATGGCGACCATGGCCTTATTCTCGGCAATGATTTGTTTGCGCGATAAAGTCTTTGCTCCACGTCGATGCATTTCTTTTTGAATCGCAAATAATCCCTTGCTGGAGACGGTGCCACCGAATTTTGCGATGATTTTATCGTTGGCGTTAAACTTATCAACGAATGCCTGATGTTGTTGATATATAGCTGAACTTTGTGGCAAGGGATTGACCATATGCACCCGCATAAATGGCAAGCTAACTCCGCCGCTCTGGCTTTGTTTGTAAAGTACGGCCAGCGCAACAATGAGCCCCAATACAATTAATATTTTTTTCATTTTGTTCTCTATATTCTCTCAAAGAAAATGCGGACCTAAGTCCGCATTTTTTTATTGCAGTCTCTTAGTTAGAGATCAGGCTTCAGTCGCGGCCTGATCTTCACCTTCGGTGACAGCTTTCATCGACAAACGGATACGGCCTTGTTTATCGACTTCCAATACTTTCACTTTAACGATATCGCCTTCTTTGAGTTTGTCGGAAACTTTTTCGACGCGCTCATCGGAGATTTGCGATACGTGGACCAAGCCATCTTTACCCGGCAGGATGGTAACGAATGCACCGAAGTCCATAATCTTGGCAACTTTACCTTCGTAAATACGGCCAGGTTCAACGTCGGACACGATTTGATCAATGCGGGCTCTAGCAGCTTCTGCAGCAGCCAGATTGACCGAAGCAATGGTAATAGTGCCGTCGTCTTTAATGTCGATCTGGGTACCAGTTTCTTTGGTAATGGCTTGAATTGTTGCGCCGCCTTTACCAATAACTTCGCGAATTTTGTCCGGGTGTACTTTCATGGTCAGCAGACGTGGAGCAAATTCGGATAGCTCAGCACGTGGTGCGGTCATGGCTTTTGCCATTTCGCCCAAGATATGAATACGGCCATCTTTAGCTTGCGCCAAAGCCACTTTCATAATGTCTTCGGTGATGCCGTCAATCTTGATATCCATTTGTAGTGCCGAGATACCTTTATGGCTACCGGCGACTTTGAAATCCATGTCACCCAAATGATCTTCATCACCCAGAATGTCCGACAACACGGCGTAGTCGCTGCCTTCCTTGATCAGACCCATGGCGATACCTGCCACTGGGGCCGAGATCGGCACACCGGCGTCCATCATGGCTAGCGAGGAACCGCAAACCGATGCCATCGAGGACGAACCATTGGATTCAGTAATTTCCGACACGCAACGAATGGTGTATGGGAAGGCTTCCATGGTTGGCATAACTGCTTGCACACCACGTTTTGCGAGACGGCCATGACCGATTTCGCGACGTTTTGGACCCATCATACGGCCAGCTTCACCAACGGAGTACGGAGGAAAATTGTAATGGAACAAGAAATGATCTTTCGATTCGCCTTCGGCCGCATCAATAATTTGGCCATCACGCGCGGTGCCTAATGTCAGCACGACCAAGGCTTGAGTTTCGCCACGGGTGAACAAAGCCGAACCGTGGGTGCGCGGCAGCACGCCGGTACGCACGGTGATTGGACGCACGGTGCTGAGGTCACGACCATCAATACGGATTCTGGTGGAAAGTACCGACGCACGCATGGTGCTGTATTCCAGCTCTCCAAATTCTTTACTCAATTCGCCGGCATTCCAGGCATTGGCTTCAGCGGCGCCTTTGATCGATTCCATCACCGATTTTTTCAAAGCGGAAATAGCATCGCGACGTTCCAGCTTATTACGAATCTGGAAAGCGGCTGACAAACGATCGCCAACGGCTTCTTTCAAAGTGGCAACCATATTGTCATTCGCTACCGGTGCTTGCCATTTCCAGGCATCGACGCCGACTTCTGCAACAAATTCGTTGATAGCATTTATAACGGCTTGTTGCTGTTGATGACCGAACATAACGGCACCCAACATGATTTCTTCGGATAATTCTTTCGCTTCCGATTCCACCATCAAGACTGCGTTCGCGGTACCGGCAACGACTAAATCCAGCTGTGAAGTCGTGAGCTCGGTGATGCTAGGGTTCAATAAATAATGACCGTTTGCAAAACCTACGCGAGCTGCACCGATAGGACCGGCAAAAGGCACACCAGACAACATTAATGCTGCCGAGGTACCGATCATGGCCGGAATATCAGCCTGAATTTCGGGATTCATCGAAAGCACGGTGGCAATAACCTGAACTTCGTTGCGGAAGCCTTCAGGAAATAGCGGACGGATAGGACGATCAATCAGACGCGAGGTCAGTGTTTCACGTTCAGTGGCGCGACCTTCACGTTTGAAGAAGCCGCCCGGAATACGGCCACCGGCATAGAATTTTTCCTGGTAATCGACGGTAAGCGGAAAGAAGTCCATACCTTCTTTCGCATTTTTGTTACCGACAGCGGTGACTAACACCACGGTATCAGCCATTTTGACGATCACTGCGCCACTAGCTTGACGTGCAATTTCGCCCGTTTCAAGCGTGACCTGATGTTGGCCGTATTGGAATGTTTTAGTTACTTTCGCCACGATTATCTTCCTTTCTCAATGTATTCCGGAAAACACCCCGTCTTCCGGATCTATTTCTAAAAATCTATTTCAAAAAATATGTTTCAAAAAAATGCGGCGCATTTCTGCGCCGCACGGTATTTCTTTATTAACGACGCAAACCCAAACGCTCAATCAGAGTTTTGTAGCGTTCACCGTCTTTCTTTTTCAGATAAGCCAGCAAACTGCGGCGTGTATTGACCATTTTCAGCAAACCGCGACGAGAATGATTGTCGTGCTTGTGTGCTTTGAAGTGTTCGGTAAGGTGTTCGATTCGTGCAGTGAGTAGAGCAACTTGCACTTCTGGTGAACCGGTATCGTTCGCAACGCGACCGAAGTCGGCCATAATTTTTTGGTTATCAACTGCCATTTTTAAATATCTCGATGATGCGTAATTCGCAGGAACGTCCATCATTAAGATGACCGCACCGCAACATTCGCCGGTTAAGGAAACACTTGTCGGGAAAAGCCCCAATCAAGCCTGTCAATTATAGCGGTTATGGAGGTTTGCAGACAAGGGCAATGGGACTAGGGGCTGTAGATTGGGGGCTGGAAGCAAACGCCGTTATCACCAACATTCAGTGAGGCTGGATGACAGTGCAATTTTGGGTGTCGATGCTCTTAGCCCCAAATCCCAAGCCTCCAACCCCGCTCTTAACAAGCCGCCCAGCGAAATAGCCGCTTTGCCTGCAACACACCATATTGATCCAAGCTGGCCAGCCCAAGTGAACGCCCTGCCCCGTCACAAACATTCACATCACCCATTATCTGACAGTCAGTCATCACCAAGCGCTGGCCTTGGCCGAAACGCTTGATTTGAACATCGTCCAGGCAAAGTACGGGCCAGCCCGTCAAGCCAATTTCAAGAGGTAGAACTAGCGGCAATAATGCTTCATCGCCCTGCTCAGCCAGAATTTGTAATTGATCCAAGGTAAACATCTGCGGCTCTAGAAATGGTGCAACCCAAAGACGGCGCAATGCACTCACATGTGCGCCGCAACCAAGCAGTTCGCCTAAATCGCGAACGATGCTGCGAATATACGTTCCGGAGCCACAAACAATCCGCAATGAAATCTCATCTGTCTCCAGATGAGTTATCTGGATACTTTCGACATTTACTTCGCGTAATGGCACATCAATTATTTCGCCACGACGTGCTTTCGCATATAGCGGCTCGCCGCCCTGTTTAAGCGCCGAATAAATTGGTGGCCGTTGTTGAATTTTTCCGATAAAACGTTGCAATAAAATTTCGATGGTTTTTTTATCAAAAACAGGAACCGTGCGCTCGATCAATACCTGACCATCTGCATCATCGGTGTCGGTAGTCGCACCTAACTTTGCAACGGTCTCATAGGCTTTGTTCTTGCCTAATAAAATGCCGGCAATTTTGGTCGCTTCGCCAAGGCAAATCGGTAACAAGCCAGTAGCGAGCGGATCAAGACTGCCGGTATGCCCGGCTTTTTCTGCACGAAATAAATGGCGGACACGCTGCAGTGCCTGATTCGAGCTTAGACCCTGGGGCTTATCGAGCAGGACGATGCCGTCAAGTTGCCGAAACACAGTGCGTGGACGTTTATTCATGGTGTGTAGGAGCGAGCTCTGCTCGCGAAAAAAACTTCGAGGCAGATCATTCGCGAGCAGAGCTCGCTCCTACAATTCGGGCTCATCCAGCTCTTTCGGCGCTACTCGATCAGACTCCGGCAGCTCGCGTAGCAAGGCTTCAATTTTTTCGCCTTTATCCACGGAGTCGTCATACATGAAATGCAGTTCGGGAACATGGCGCATACGCACCGCCTGCGCGAGTTTATAGCGAAGTTGCGGCGCTAATTCTTTCAAGGCTTTAACGGCGATAGGACCTTTATCGCCCAATAATGCCGTTACATAGACATTGGCATGTGCCATATCTCGGGTTATTTCAACATCGGAAACGCTGACCGATGGCAGGCCATGTTCACGCACGGCGGCGTGAACGATAAGACCCAGATCGCGTCGCAATTGTGATGCGACGCGGTCGGTACGATGAAAGCTCTTTTTTGCCATTACGTTTATAGCGTCCGTGCAAATTCAATGCGTTCAAAGCATTCAATTTGGTCGCCGGGTTGCACGTCGTTGTAGGCTTTAACGGCAATACCGCACTCGGTACCGCTTTTAACTTCTTCAACGAGATCTTTGAAGCGACGCAAGGATTCGAGCTCGCCTTCAAACACAACAACGCTATTACGCAATACGCGAATAGGCTTGTTCTTCTTGACCGAACCTTCGATAACCAACGAGCCGGCAACCGCGCCAAACTTCGAACTGCGGAAGACATCGCGTACTTCGGCGATACCGATAATTTCTTCGCGAATTTCTTTGCCCAACAAGCCGGATGCGACTTGTTTAACCTGATCGATAACATCGTAAATAATCGAGAAGTAACGAAGATCCAGACCATTGCTTTCGATAATTCTGCGAGCAGTTGCATCGGCACGTACGTTGAAGCCGATAATCACGGCTTTTGCGGCCGAAGCAAGCGTTGCGTCAGATTCGGTAATACCGCCAACACCGGAACTGATTACGTTGATACGAATGAGTTCATTCGATAAACCGGTGAGTGATTGACGCAGGGCTTCGACAGAACCTTGTACATCGGCTTTCACCAGGATGTTCATGGTTTGCATGCCATTGTCTTGACCCATGGAAGCCATGATGTCTTCCATACGGCTGCCGGCAGAAGTCACCAAGCGTGATTCGCGACGTTTAGCGTCACGTTGCTGGGCAACGTCTTTCGCCAAGCGCTCGTCCGACACCACGACAAAGTCATCGCCAGCATCCGGCACGCCAGACAGGCCGAGTACTTGCACCGGAATAGACGGGCCAGCCGTATCGACTTGCTTGCCATTTTCATCAAACAGTGCGCGCACACGACCGTAATGCACGCCGCAAACCAGGTAATCACCTTTCTTCAAGGTGCCTTGTTGCACGAGCACGGTTGCGACCGGGCCACGGCCTTTGTCGAGTGCTGATTCAATGACAACGCCTGTAGCGAGTGCGTCATAAACCGCTTTTAATTCCATTACTTCAGCTTGTACCGAAATGGCGTCTAACAAGGCATCAATACCCATACCTGTTTTTGCTGAAACGGGAACAAATTGCACATCACCGCCCCACTCTTCCGGTACCACTTCCAATGCGACCAAACCTTGTTTGACGTTATCGGGATTGGCTTCAGGTTTATCCATTTTATTGACTGCAATCAGCAACGGCACTTTAGCCGCACGGGCATGATTCACCGCTTCGATAGTTTGTGGCATCACGCCGTCATCGGCAGCAACCACCAACACCACGATATCGGTGAGTTTCGCACCACGTGCACGCATTGACGTAAACGCTGAGTGACCTGGAGTATCGAGGAAAGAAATAACGCCTTTTTCGGTTTCGACATGATATGCGCCGATGTGCTGAGTAATACCGCCGGCTTCGCCAGTCGCCACTTTGGTGCGACGAATGTAATCGAGCAAGGAAGTTTTACCGTGGTCAACGTGGCCCATAATGGTGACGACAGGTGGACGTGTTCTTTGTTCGCCCTGCACTTCAACTTTCACCGCTTCCAATGCGCTTTCAGCATCATCTTCTTGCGATTTGGTTGCTTTATGGCCGAGTTCTTCGACAACGAGCACAGCAGTATCATGATCAATCGCTTGATTAATCGTTGCCATTACGCCCATCTTGAAAAGTGCACGTACGACTTCAGTACCCTTCATTGCCAACTTGTTGGCAAGTTCACTAACCAGAATACTTTCACCGATAAACAGTTCGCGCAAAATCGGTGCGGTTGGTTTTGAGAAACCATGTTGACCGCTAGCCGAACGTGAGGCTTCCACAGTTTTTACTTTTGGCTTACGACGATTACCGGCTGAACGACGCGCACGTTCGTCAGCGGTCAGGTGTAATTGGCCCGCAGCAAAACGTGCGGCAGAACTGTCTTCACCTTCGTTATCGACCATGGCGTGGGAGCCACGTGGTTTGTGTTTGACCGCAGCTTTCGGCGCATTTTTAGGTGCGACCACTTTATTGTCATCACGACGCGGGGCTTCGGTTCTTGGCGGACGCGGAGCGTGTTTATCGGCGGGCTTGGCTGCTTTGGTGCCAGCATCTTCATCAGGTTTAACCGCCACTACGGCAACAACGACTTTCTCTGCTTCTGCACGAGCAGCTTGAGCGGCAGCTTCGATCACGGCACGACGTTGCGCTTCTTCGTCACGACGTGCGCGATCACGTTCGCTCAGTGCTGCATTTTCGGCCTGATTACGTGAATTGGAAACTTCCAATTTACGCAAGGCATCGTCGCGTTCGTCACTTTGCGGTGCTTCTATCGTGTCACGTTTTACATAAGTGCGTTTTTGACGCACTTCGATAGACACGGTCGTTTTGGCTTTACCCGCGCTTACCGTTAGTTCTTCCACTTTGCGACGCTTGAGAGTGATTTGCTTAGGTGCTTCGCTTTCGGCGGCTTTTTCATCTTTGCCATGGGTGCGCCGCAAGAAACCGAGCAATTTCATTTTCTCAGTACTACTGACCACCTGATCCGGCCCACTGAATGTCATGCCCGCACCTGATAGTTGCTCAAGCAACTTTTCAGTGGGCATTCCAAGCACTTTGGCCAGTGAACCTACGGTGACTTCAGACATGTTTTTTGTTTCCTATTTAGGGCCGAGACCCGTTTTATAACCGTACTAAATCATTAAACGCGATGAGTTAATCCTGACGAGCGGCCATGATTAAAGCAGCAGCTTGCGCTTCGTCCATTTCGACCATTTCCAGCAATTCAAAAGTTGCAAGATCCGCAAGATCTTGTCTGCTTATGACGCCGTGACCTGCTATTGCGTAAGCCGTTGCTTCATCCATGCCTTCTACCGCAAGCAAATCTTCAGCCGGCTTATGGTCTTCAATTTCTTCTTCAACCGCCAACGCATCGTTAAGCAAGGCATCACGTGCGCGGGCACGGAGTTCTTCTACGATGTCTTCGTCAAAGCCTTCTACTGCCAGCAATTCTGCCGCTGGAACATAGGCGATTTCTTCAACGGTGCTAAAACCTTCAGCGACGAGGATGCCGGCGATTTCTTCATCAACTTCAAGTTTAGCCATAAACAACTGACGGGCAGTCGCTTGTTCGGCATCGCTTTTCGCGCTGACTTGATCTTGCGTCATGACGTTTAATTGCCAACCGGTTAAACGGCTTGCCAATCGTACATTTTGGCCGCCCTTGCCGATGGCCTGCGCCAATTTATCTTCGGCAACGGCAATGTCCATCGAATGTTTTTCTTCATCGACAATGATCGACTGCACTTCTGCAGGTGCCATTGCATTGATTACAAATTGCGCGGGATTATCGGACCACAACACGATATCGACACGCTCGCCGTTAAGCTCATTGGAAACCGCTTGTACGCGCGAACCACGCATACCAATACAGGCGCCGATGGGGTCTGTGCGATGATCATGTGCCAATACGGCAATTTTTGCGCGATCACCAGGATCACGCGCTGCTGCTTTAATTTCTACCAAACCCTGGCCTACTTCAGGCACTTCAAGTTTGAACAACTCCATCATGAATTCAGGGGCGCTGCGAGAGATAAATAATTGCGGGCCACGGGTTTCCGGGCGCACTTCAAGTAAATAACCACGCACGCGATCACCCGGACGCAAAACATCACGCGGAATTGCTTTGTCTTTAGGAATCACGGCCTCTGCATTACCGCCAAGATCGACAAAAACATTGCCACGCTCAGTGCGCTTCACGATACCGTTAATTAATTCGCCAACGCGATCCGCCCAGGCTTCGAGAACTTGTGCGCGCTCGGCTTCACGAACGCGCTGCACGATAACTTGCTTTGCCGCTTGCGCCGAGATACGGCCAAATTCGGGGTTTTCGATTTGCAGTTCAATAAAATCGCCGATTTGTGCATCTTCTTTTTCATCAACCGCGTCCATCATGCGTGTCATGCGGTCAGGCGATTCCATGACGATATCGTCAGCGATCACTTCCCAGCGACGGAAGGTCTCATAAGTACCATCTTTAGGATTGATGGAAACGCGCACGGCGACATCTTCGTCGTGATAACGCTTTTTAG
>JAYUUM010000009.1:0-19551 GCA_043754555.1 Arenimonas sp.
TGCCGTCTTCAGGGCAATGGGCCTCGGCCACAAAGCCAGCCGCAAGCTGCTTGATGCCCTGGTGATGAATGCTATTTATTTTATACTATTTTTTTGCCAGCTTCAATATTTTTCACCTGCGCGAATGTTGCGATAATAATCGGCGTGCCATCTACTTTTGTTTTCAATATCAGACGATCCGCGCTGCTGAGTCGCTTTTCCCACTCGGCACGTACGCGTGACCAATACGCTTTGGTTTTATTCCAGTAATTGTAAGCCGGTGAAAAATCATGACTACTGGTTTTTTTATAATCGTTGAAACCGAATTCGCGAACCAATGTGCTTGAGTTATTCTGCTTACTACGAATAATTTTGCTATTGTCTTGTTCATGTGTCCAGCCGTTTGGTGTAATGGTATGGCGATTTTCGACATTCATGGCATTGTAATCGCTACGCGTTGTGTATTCGCGGCGCGGCAATGGTCGCCAGGTTCTGTCTGATGTCCAGGTCGGATTACCATAGCGATGATTCCATTTACCTGTGCCGCAATAGCGCGGGGCATCACTCACTTCAAAAACACATTGCGTCCACGCGCCTGTACTTTTTTCGGGTGGAAGACTCACGCGCGAGAAGGTCTGGTCGTCACTGAATTCAAAACGCTCGGCTGCCTCAAAAAACCAATCCTGCCGCCAGTGCTTAGTGACTTCACCTTTATCGCCAACCAGAATATGTTGCAACACAATTTTGTTCGGGCTGTCTTCGACTAGAATCACGGTTTCATAGCCGCCACTATCTTTCGCAGGTTTGCTGACGTAGCCCGCTTTCAGTGCAACGGTTTCTTCAAAATGGAACCCGACTTTATACTCGCCGAGCATTGATAAAATAGCCTTGCGATCCGCTTCAACATTGGCTGCTTCTGATTCTGCTGCCATGCAAGATATCGGCGATAAAGCCAATACTTGTGCGATTAGGCATGCTTTAAACAATGATTGTTTGGTCATTTTTTTACTCCAAATTGTACGAAGATAGGATGATAGTTTCTGCTGCCGCGCCTTCCGATTTTGCAATGGCTTCGGCCGCTTTGCGCCCTGCCTTCGACAAACATACATCGGCCAGTGCGAGGCAATGTTCAGTGTCAAAACCGCGTACTGCGAACAAACGTAGTGCACAAGCACGCCAAATCGGAATGCCAAGCGAACGTGATATTGGCGCTACGCTATTTTTCTTTAGCCATGTGCTCTGTGTTGCGTCGAGTTCGCAACGCACGCAAGACAAGACCCGATCCCAACTTAAATAATCGCTATCGGGCAACAAATGTAATTGCCAACAGGCGCGTCTTGTTTCATCAAAAAAAGTGAGCGCTTCACGCGGACCGTCGCTATTGATTTTGATACACGCCTGCACCGTCTTGGCCCATGACCATCCGCTTAAAACATGCGGGTCATCGGCACGATACAAACACAGCAATGGGCCAAGCGCTGCCAGCAATTCTGGAGTGCATAGCCGTTTGTAGTTCACGTTTTCAAGAAGTCGGGCCATTTTCAATTCAGAAGCTACGACTAAATGCCAGCCGCAGAGCGCGACCTGGTCGCGTGTAGCGATCCAGCAAAGTGTTGTTGGCAGCAATGCCTGGCACATCGGCCCAATCCCAATAGACTTTATCGGTAAGGTTCAGGATGCCAATTTCCAAACGGGTTTTATCGTTGAAATGATATTGGCCAAGCACATCGAGCACACCATAACCGGCGGGTGAGAATGCCGAGGTCCCGGATGAATCAAGCAAAGCAGTGCGGGTTTTTCGTTTGGCAAAATTGCCGGCTAATTCTAGATTCCAGTTTTCTTGCTCATAACCCACACCCAATACCGCGCGGACGGGATCTACACTGTTCAGCGGCTTGTTGGCTGTTAGGTCATCGCCACGTGCACTTGCATATGAAAAACGTAACTGCCAGCCCGGTAAGTTAATCGCTTCAAAATCAAAATGCGCTTGTAATTCAAATCCGCTGATTTTTACCCTGGCAATATTCTGCGATTGAAATACCAGTAGTCCACTCACCGGGTCCACGCCAACGGCGCGTAAGCTTTCAATGAAGTCATCGTAGTTGTTTTCATACATCGCGATAGCAATATTGCCGTAGCGACCGGTGGCTTTAGTACCAATTTCAACACCACGACTGGTTTCCGGCTTCAAATCAGCATTGGGAATGGCGGTATAACCGCTGGCAAAATTTGTGAAGCCGAGATTGGCATCATTGTAGGGCGGCGCGCGAAAACCTTCGGTACAGCTGGCATAGATTGACCAGTTTTCGCGCAAGCGCCAGGACAGCGAAAGCTTGGGCGATACATAAGTCGTATTGATACCGACCGGCGCAATGCCTGGATTGTCGGCAATGAAAATCGCATCGGCTTTCGGCGTTAGCTTATACCTATCCCAACGTAATGCAGGCGTAACACCTAAACGACTATTAAAAAACCGCATTTCGTCTTGTACGAAGACACCTATTTCACGCGTATTGCTGAGTGGAAAATCGCGCACCGGAAATACATCGGGGAAAATAGTGCCGCTGATGGCTCCGGTCGTCAAATTGATACTGCGACCATCGCGACGTTCATCAATTTGGGTATCTTCAAACGAAACACCATAGGCAAAACTGTGTTGACTACTGCTGCTTTCCCATTGTTTTCGGAACAAGGCTTCAATGCCAAGCGTATCTTGATTGAAAGTGAACTCGCGTTCACGTCTTAGTGGGTTTACCGAATTTCCGCCAATAATACTCACGCGCTGTTCGCGGGTTTTTTGCTGGGTGTCGCTGTCTTGTTGATAGATTTGCCATTCATAGCTATCGGCAAAACTCCAATTTATATTGTTGCCCTGCATGCTGATGGAATAACGCATGCGTTTTTGGGTATCGTCGGCATTCAACTTCGAAGTCAAAACTGTTTGACCGAACACCGTCTGTGGGCCTTGACCGCTCAACACTTGTGTTTCGTTGCGACTATTGCTGGCATCAATTACAAAGCGTAATTGATGGCCGCTGCCAAAGTGTCGCATTAATTTGGCCAACGTATTTTGGCCCGAGCTCTCGGTCGGGTTGGCTTTTGTGCGTGTACGATTTGGCGCATCTATGCGACCACGATTTTCTACTTCCCTGCCTTCGCGACGATTAACCTGCAACAAAGCTGCCCATTGCTCGCCCACGCCTGCCAGTAATGCACTAGCGCCAATGCCCGAGTCTTCACTACTGCTATCAATACTGCTGCGCACACCCCAACTTTGATTTGCATCGACGTATGAATTGGGATCCCGAGTACGAAACTGCACCACACCACCCAAAGCATCGGAGCCGTAAAGTGCGCTTGCTGCTCCGCGCAAAATTTCGACGCGTTCCAGCAGTTGGGGATCGACAAAATTACGACCAGCACTGGAAAAACTTCCAATAGAAAAACTATCGGCAATATCAACGCCATCAATTTGCATCTGCACGCGATTACCACCCAGTCCGCGAATACGGACATCGCCTATACCGAAGCGGCCATAAGCGTTGCTTACCGATACACCGGGTTCATAACGCAATAAATCTTTTAAGTTTCGCGACTGCTCGCGGTCCATACGTTTGCGATCAATCGCGCTAACCGTGGCGGGCACATCAATCATTTCATTTTCACTGCGAGTACCGATAACGGTAACGGTATCGAGTTCATTAGCAGCAGTGTCTGGCGTTTCAGTTTCCTGCGCGTGTGCAACCTGCGCGCCGAAAAGGGCTAGTTGCATAGATAAAACAATAATAGTTGAGCGCATACAATTCGTTCGGCTTTATTCAAGCCGGCGAGCTTGCATTGGGTAAACCCAGACTGGCAGCCGGTGGAGAGGGAGGAAAATTAGGTGTGTTGGATTATTTAATCAAAATCAATTTGTCGTTACGGGTGTGGCATAAACGATAAGTCTGGCCGGCATGGGTAATCCAACACTCACGAGCATTGCCCAGTAATTGATGACTATCGATAGTCTTTGGCGAGAGCGGATTAAAGGCGGGCTGAATCCTTTGTGGTATCGGCATTGGCGACTTTGTATTGTTATTCATGGCTCTATCCTCGGATGAGCGGATGATAATGATTCTTATTTGCGTGTCAAGCTTTTTCATCCAGTTGGAATAAAATGGGGCAGCCACCGCTCTTCTGGAGTTTTGTGAGTAATTTCAAGGATCACTTTTCTGGCCACGCCAGCGACTATGCCGCCGCCAGACCTCGTTACAACAAGGCCTTGTTTGAATGGATAGCCTCGCAATGCAAAATCCGCTCTCGAGTGTGGGATGCTGGTTGCGGCAATGGTCAGGCCAGCATTGCACTCGCGGAATATTTCGATGAAGTTTTTGCCAGTGACCCCAGCGGCACCCAGATTAATAGCGCTACTCCACGGCCCAATATTCGTTATGCGGTTGAACCTGCCGAACAAAGTTCTCTGCCCGATAACGCCGTGCAATGCATTTGTGTTGCCCAGGCCTTGCATTGGTTTGATTTCGACCGATTCTTCGCAGAAGTAAAACGCGTGCTGCAACCTGGTGGTTTACTGGTCGTATGGACTTACGAAAAATCTTCAGTCAATGAAAATATTGATGCCGTATTTGAAAAACTTTATCGAGGCACGCTTGATGACTACTGGCCGCCGGAACGCAAACATGTTGAAACCGCGTACCGCGATATTCCATTTCCATTTGAAGAAATCGAAACACCGCATTTCCGATTGCAATGCGATTGGAATCTTTTGCAATACCTCGCGTATTTGCGCAGCTGGTCCGCAAGCCAGCGTCATCTGACAGTGACCGGTATTGATGCCGTAAGCTTGATTGAAAATGAAATGCAGCAAGCCTGGGGAAATCCAATGGAGATACGTTCCGTGTTATGGCCATTAACTGTCAGAGCGGGGCGGTTTTAGAATATCCACCCGCGCTGGGGAATCATCTGACCAGTATTTCATAAAATAAAAACACAACAATTATGCATTTATCTGCAACTTTTATAAGCAATCACCGTATTATCTGTGAAGTATCGACGGGTTAGATGAAGCTAGCACCCGAGCTGCTTTTTACAACTATCCACAGGCGGAAACAACTAACATCGGAGCACAAAATGACCCCTTCAAGCCAAATGCTGGCACCCGTTATCGCACTGGTAATTTGGTCTGGCATTATTTGGGCGTGGATGTATGCGACGCGAATTCCAGCCATCCTTAAATCGCGCATGGTTCTAGACCCCACAATGCCACGCGGCGATCAAATGGCGCAGCTACCTGCGAATATTCGCTGGAAAGCAGACAATTACAACCATCTGATGGAAATCCCGACGCTATTCTACGCCGTAGCGATTAGCCTGGCCGTGATGGGCGATAACTCATCGAGCAGCCTGATGCTGGCTTGGGGATATGTGGCTCTTCGGGTTGTACACAGCCTGGTTCAAACACTATGGAACCATATTCCAACCCGGTTTGCTTTATTCTTTATTTCATCGCTGGTGTTATTCGCACTTACCTACAAGGCTGCGGTACTAGTCTTCTAAAATGTATCGAGTTAAATGCGATAAAGTTGTGCATCGTGAAAATATTCTACTGAGGTGCTTATGGCCGAAAACAAAACCAAAGAAACCGATGCCAGCGTAAAGGAATATTTGTCTGCGATTGAAGATGAGCAACGACGCAAGGATTGCGAAGCCATTGCAGACTTGATGGGCGAAATTACCCAGGCGCCAGCGCGCATGTGGGGTACTAGCATCGTCGGATTCGGCAGTTATCACTACAAGTACGACAGTGGTCGCGAAGGCGATGCCTGTCTGACCGGATTTTCATCTCGCAAAGGCGACATCAGCGTGTACCTTAGCGCCAACGATGCGAATCAGGAACAGCGACTAGCTCGACTGGGACGACACAAGATGGGCAAAGGCTGTCTATATATCCGTAAGCTTGTCGATGTTGATATAGCCGTTCTGAAACAACTCATTACAGAGTCAGTTAGCGAGGTAAAACGTCTTTATGGCTAATACTAGACAGACGCGCACAAGACTTTTTTTTACAATTATCGCAACGGGACTGGCATTAGTACCGTTGTACTCGCTC
Organism: Arenimonas sp.; assembly: GCA_043754555.1. Taxonomy (GTDB): domain Bacteria; phylum Pseudomonadota; class Gammaproteobacteria; order Xanthomonadales; family Xanthomonadaceae; genus Arenimonas. The sequence goes on from JAYUUM010000009.1 coordinate 6,086, forward strand.
GCCTGTACGCCGATGGCGAATAGGCTTGCATATTTTACGCCCGCACACGACGGCGCAAACATCCTTGTTCCCGGAACACCCAAGGTTTCAATAGAACATATCAGCCGTGGCGGTGACAGACCGGACTCTTGCTCGGACATTGGCCGCATTATGTTGTCGATCACCGATACCCCGGGTGCATACGCTTATCGCTTTGTAGTCATCGAGGGTAAAAGTCCGTCTGACGGATTCAATGATCAGGTCGTTGTCGGTTACCGTTTGAACGACAAGCACATGTTTCAATTTAGCTGGCATGAGCCTGGTATCGCCGTACCACTCGACTTCAAAGTGCGAGTTACCGCTTATTCCAGAGCAGGAAACGAAGGCAGCTTTTTGATCCTCCATATTCGTGATGAAGGCAGACCAAAATATAAACACTCTGGTGATCAGGGCAGATGAAACCATGATAGGAATTACAAAAATTTTTGTAGAACAATCAATCGCCAAACATTTCGATGACAAGAAGAATGGCTGGGGGTAGTTGCTCCTACGATTTCGCATGAAGATAAATTTCCGTAAGGCGGACAATACCCTTCTTACGGAAATACACTTACTCCCCGCCTAACGAAACAAAAATAATCACAGCGATAAGCACTGCCAGTATTGCAAAGAATATTTTGACCCAGCTCTTAGGATATTCACCGGCGAGTGTTCCGGTATAACCGTTGGCGAGCACCTGGAAATTCTTGCTGCCGTAGGTGTAACTCACTAACCAGACCGGCACCAGTACATGTTTGAAGGTGCGGTCTTCGTAATCGGCGTTGACATTCAAACTACGATAGGTGTCACCCGGTATTTGAGCTACGCATAGAGCTTCGGTTTTTTGCTGCATGGCTTGCAGGTTGTGATCAGCGGCTTTATGTAAGTCGACTTGATAACGCTCGACCGTCCAACCCCGAACGAATTCCGGCGAGTAGGCTTTCAAGTCAGTGAGGGTTGGAAAAGGCTCCACTTCTCGCAATAAATTTTCATGTACGCCGGTGGTGCCGGGAATTAATTCATCATTAAAAAAATGTTTCAGGCTACCGCTGGCATCTTCCCAGCGAGTGTGACGAACTTGTTTTGTCCGGCTGCGACCTTGGCCGTCACGGTAAGTTTCTGTTGTGTAGTAGTAATGTCCGGCCTCTGCAGTCCAATCGGCATCCACATGTGAATCAAAGGTCCAATAAGGCAGATAGACACCATGCAAGGTATCGGTCAATGCGGAATTTTTCAATTTGCTGGGTGCAAACCAGTGCGAGCCGTACCATTTGCGTATTGTCTCGCGTACTTGGCCATCACTAATCTTAAATGGCAATACATATTGCGGCGTTATGACATGCTGTGTTTCTTTATAATCAATAATGGAAGGTGAGCCGCAAAACTCGCAGCGCTGCGCGACCTTGCCGCCGATAAAAACCGAAATCGCCTGACAACTTTGGCATTTCACTTCGCGCTGTTCTTCACCCCAGCCACGTTGATCGATAGGATGTTTTTCCAGGCCTGCGATTAAATCATTTTCTTGAACCTCGCCCGGGGAACCGGGTTCGGCTTTATTCCAGGGAACTATCGTGCCGCAATACGGACAGGCCAGCGATTGTTTGCCGGCACTCCACTGCAAATCCCCACCACATTCAGGGCAGGGATGTTTACCAACGGTCGCGTTACTCATGTGCCTTTCAGAAATTCTTCTAGAGCGCTCTTTGCAATGCGATAGGCACTGCCTATTTTTCTGGCTTTCAATTCACCGGCGGTGATTGACGCCATCACATCTTCAACCGACACGCCCAAGGCCTGCGCAGCTTGTTCTGGTGTCAGTACTTCCAAGCCACTATTTTCTGCAGCTGGGGTTGTAGCAGAGGCCGTTGGCGCACTGGCTGTCGCATTTTGTTGCTGCATGCTACGCGCCATTTCCTGCGCCATTGCAAAACCTACACCCATTTGTGCCGTCGCCGTTGCGGCTGATGCTTCTCCACCCATGGTCATGGATTGGCCCATTTGATATTTCACATAGTCGTTCAAATTTCCAATCACGCCCATGCTGGAACGCTTATCGATCGCTTGTTCGACTTCCGGCGGTACCGACACATTTTCCAACAGGAAGCTGGTGATTTCGATACCGTATTTATCGATCACTGCGGGATTGATAATCGGCAACAAGGCATCACCCATTTCGGTATAGCGTGATGCTACATCCAGCGCCGGTACATTCGCGGTTGCGAGTGCGTCGGTGAATACGCTGATAATGCGCGAACGCATGGTGTCGGCGAATTCATCGAGACGGAAATTCTGGTCGGTGCCGGCAATTTCTTTCAGGAATTTTGCGGCATCGACAATGCGGAAATCATAGGTGCCGAAGGCCCGTAAACGCACAACACCGAAATCCTTGTCTCGCATCATGACCGGATTCGAGGTGCCCCATTTATTGCCGGTGAACAAACGCGTATTGATGTAATACACATCGCATTTGAACGGTGAGTTAAAACCGTATTTCCAACCGAGAATGGTTGAAAGAATCGGAATGTTTTCAGTGGTTAGCCTGTGCTTGCCCGGATTGAAGAGATCGGCATATTTGCCGGCAGCGACAAATTGCACTTGCTGCGATTCACGCACGATCAATTGGGCGCCGTTTTTTATTTCCTTGTCATCATCGGGAAAACGATACGACAGCGTGTCGCGTGAATCATCGGTCCATTCGATGATTTCAAGTAACTCGCCTTTGAGAAAATCTACGATGCCCATGACAAACTCCTGTGTGATAAAAGTCCGGCATATACCGGAAACTGGATTCTATCGCCAATCCTGCAAATAATCCTGCGTCAAGCTGGCTTGTTAGGAGGGATTTCTAGATCCGAAGAATTACTCTTCCCGTGGGAGCGCTCGTTAGGCGCGAATGCCGGTAAGTTTGAGATTGTTGTGGAGATCTAATCGCTGGTGAACCAGCTCCCACGAATACGCGCTTTTGTAGGAGCGTCCTTTAGGCGCGACAAACCTCGCCAGATCTTTCGCGCCTAAAGGCGCTCCTACTGGAGCTTCTAAATAATAAATGCACCTGGCCATTGTGAACCAACGCGCTCAATTTTGCGTTGGCAGCGTGGACAAGGAAAGTCTTCAATGTTTGCGTCAATCGCCAGATGGCTACCGCAACCGTCGCAATTGATGCCTTGCTCAACCGCCAGCTTATGGCCACATTGCTCGCAGACACATTGTTTGGCACCCGGAAACACCGGAATCGAATTCTTGCAGTGACCGCAATTGAGTATCGTGGAAGGATGTGTTTCGACGGATAGAAATTCCTGCTTCAATCCGGTTTTTTCCAGCAATAGTAGTGCCGTTGCTTCATGCAGATAGGGCAACCAGCCCTGCACGAAGCCAGAATAACCAATGCGCTTCAACAGCTCAGCGCTCGCACCATCCGGATGTGGCGTGTATTGTTCATGCAACTCTTCGGAATAGACGCGTTCCTGCGAAGCGATCACCGTGTCCAGCAAGGGTTTGAAACTTTTGTGATTAACACGCGTAGCACCATCACTGTGAATCCATAGCAATTGGGCAGTTGCCTGTGTCATTTCATCCGATATTTTTTTGTAGGCTTCATCGAACGCTATTACCGTGCAGCATTCGGCTGAATGGGCCACGAAGGCTTTTCTGAAAACGGCATCACCGACGCGTACCGGCACCGCATTCGGGCAAGCTTCGACATAAGCGTCAAATAATTTCGTTTGCAATTCGAGATATTTTTCGCGGTCATTGGCTGCCACTGCTTTTTCACATTGTGGTTTTAAAGAAGCAGAAAGTTTTTCATATACCGGGCCAGGCATGGCTTTGGGTTGCTCGCAGGCTTTGCTGAAATCATAATCGGCCAGGCTGCCGCAAAAATCGCAATAGACATAAGCGGTGGATGATGGTCGCGACTTGGCCGCGCCGCAACTTGGGCAACGGCTGGCGAGGTAGTAAACAATTTCGGTCTTGTCAGGTTTTCGCATTTGCGTATCTGTTTATTAACGTGTGTCTAGCTCAACGTAAAAAGAGGGACGCTTCTAGCCAAGAAAAATACGCCTGCATTATTTCCAAAATGGAATAACGTGAAATTTTGCCTCTTCCTTTTTCTCGCTCTCACTGTTTTTGGGTATGGCCTTGATTTTCAATACATGCTGGCCGTCCGAAAACTTTCGAATATCAATCATTGCTACCGCTCCGCGCTGGCCGGTTTTGGGATCCGTTGCTGCCAACAATGGCTGGTTAACTGCTTGATTATCGACCTGGATTGCAAAGTAACTGGACAAACAATTCAAGCCTTCGCCCTGGTTGGTCTCCTTACGCACTAGGCTTTCGGGACATTGTTGTTTCAAAAACCGATTGTAGCGAGGGGGGTGATAGGGGATAAACAATCGCAGGTAATCGGACTCGATAACGGAGTCTTCAATATAAGGCACCAGTGTTGTGCTGAATTCCTCTCCGCGCGAACTCTCGTAATACTCCGGACGCAACACCTGCTCCGCGCCCAACTCGAGCTTGGGCAAGCCGTCATAGGCACCATTATCAATCGACACTCCGCGCGTATTGGTGAACACGGCAACACCGAGCATTAAGGGAAGCATGAAGACGGCCATCCCGATCGTGGTTTTCTTTACGCCTTCGTTGGTGGTGTAGAGCGATATCATCGGATTGGAGCCATTGCCCATGCCGGTTTTCCGATAGAAGCCGTATATTTTCTTTATCCAGCCGTCATTGCGATTGGCTTTCAGCTTTTCACCAAATTGGTAATCAATGAGATACGCCACGAAAAATGGAATGAAAAGTACTCCTAGTGCCATCCATAAAACGGTATTCCATCTTTCCAGATCGTTATTTGTCATTTGCACGATCATCATGATGACTATCATCAAGCCTACGACGAGGCTGGCGACCATCATCACCAAAGCCATGCCGAAGCCCATGCCGAAAATCTTGGTGGCACGATTGTCCGCCCGGTCAATCAGTTCCGGCATGCTGCCCATTTGATTCTCGCCGAACTCGCGATAAGCCGGCCCGCCGGAGCTGCTTCTATCCCAGCGGATTCCCTGTGGGTATACGGAGTACATGCCCACCAGGGCGACCCAATAAGCGCGCACCAGCAGATGCAGGACAAATGTAAGAATCAACGTAATCAGCGAAAACTGCAGATAGATACTGACGGTACGCACGAGGTCAGCGATCGGTTCTTCGTTGCCGTTCATCAGAATGACCAGGGCACGATTCAACGCGTCGGGCAACTGCATCAAACCGAATACGGTGGCACCGGATATCAGTAATTCCAATTCCCAGGTCGGCGTAGTACGGCGTGCCGGTTGATTCTCGCCAAGATATTCGTCGCTCATTTTTCACCCGTACAGATAAATAGTCTCAAGAAGCATTCCCTTGCAAATGTCGCGCCTGTCGTGACGGCGTACCGCCCGCTACTTTTTGTGGTCTTGGTAACGGCCGCAGACCCGGCGCTTCAAATTCAAAATGGGTGCGGCCACCCACGGCGCGATAATCAGCAATAATATCTTCAGCCAGTTTTTCTTTTTCGACTCCACGGACATCGTTTAGATAATCGAAAATAAATTGCACCATGCGTTCGTGGGCAATTGCATGAGTCTTGCCGGTTTTTTCATACAGCCAATCGCTGAAGGCAAGGAAATTCTCGAACGCATTATCAGCCATCAGTATCGGCAAAGTACGGGAATAACGACCGGAATTGGCAATGATGTCCCAGTAACGCGAGAACCGCGACAAACGCTGCATGGTCGCAAAATCAATTACGTCAGTCGCCAGAATATTATAGGGCGGGTCCGGATTGAATTTGAGACCGTGCTCTTTGGTATGGCGAGCAATTGGCGCACCACGCAATCTTTTTAAAATACCGAACTGGATTTCATGCGGCGCTAGCGCTACCAAACGATCAAAACCTTTCGCAAAAGATTCCACACCCTCACCTGGCAAACCGGCGATCAGATCGACATGCAAATGCGCAGTGGAATGCTCGCGCAACCAGCGAATATTAGTGTCAGCGACCTCATTCTTTTGTCGCCGAGACACGCGCGCCTGAACGACGGGATCAAAAGTTTGGATGCCGATTTCAAATTGCAAAGTACCGGCCGGGAATTTAGCGATCTCTTCTTTCAACTTTTCCGGTAGATGATCGGGAATCAATTCGAAATGTGCAAAGATCGGATCATCAGGTGCAAGTTCGAGTTTTTTCAGAAAGAAATCCAGAATTGCCAACGACGTATCCACCTTCAAATTGAAAGTGCGATCGACAAATTTGAACGTGCGGGCGCCACGCTGATACAAAATTTCTAGCTCGTTCAAAAATGGATCCAGCTCAAATGGCCAGGCAGTTTTATCCAAGGCCGATAAACAGAACTCGCATTTGAACGGGCAACCGCGCGAAGCTTCGACATAGAGATGCCGCTGTTTGACATCTTCATCGGTAAATTCTTTATACGGCAACACCAGAGCAGGCAAAGGTGCTTGTACACCGGCAATTATTTTTTTATCGGGACGCTCGTCTCGCATTAATTGTCTAGCGAGCACCGCAAACGTTACGTCGCCCCAACCAGTAATCACGTAATCGGCCATTTCGCAGATACGTTGTTGTTCGGTTTCGTAGCTGACTTCCGGGCCACCCAAAACAATCATTATTTCAGGAGCAACTGCTTTAATCTGCGCAACCAGGCGCGTGCTTTCATCGACATTCCAGATATAGATACCGATACCGATAATTTTCGGCTTGTCGGCCAGAAGCTTTTCGACCATTTCTTCAGTCTTCTGGCCAATCACGAATTCACGTAACGCCGAGGCACCGTGTAGCTCACCTAAATTTGCACGTAAATACCTCAAGCCCAGTGATGCGTGAGCGTAACGGGCGTTGAGCGTAGTTAAAACGATGTCTGTCATAAGGTGAATTATGACGTAGTTTTGCGTAGTAGGGCCCTTGGGCCCGAATTGTTGCCCGCAAGTGCAGGTAGGTCGCCCGGCAGAAAGCTGCTCCTGCGCTTTCTGCACTCCCGCCGTCCATGGCGGTCGCAAGCGGGCACCTACGGAGTGACTATCGTGCCGCGTAATTGCGGTTTGCCCATAACAATATCGGTCCAGACCAGATGGATTTTATTCTGTGCCAATACCATGCGTGGGAATCCGGTCGCGCGCCCACTGCCAATAACAACGGGCAAACTAAAGCGCTGCTTTTCAATTTTTAAATCATGCGTGTATTGGGCCAACCATACGCTTTGTGTGCCGGCTTTTTCTTCCATCCAGCTTAGCCACACCGAAGTTGCGTCGGCCCGAATATCGACACGGCCTTGTACATTTTGGCTGGCAACCTCGCGCATCGGCTCAAAACTATCGCCGGCATTTTTCGAATGCGCAATGCGTACCGACGGCTGTGTTGCTGCGGTAAACCAGGCAACCCAGATCTTCTTCTGCTTTGCTGCAATGGCAGGACCGTTTACCGGACAAGCAGGCATTTTCCATTCATCGGCATGCACACGCACCGGCGTAGTCCAGCGTTTACCATCGTAACGGGTAGTGTAAATATCGCGAATTTCATTTTCGCTTCGATTGCGATAAACAACCACAGGCCCGCGCGAACTCAAGGTCGTTTTTGTCTGGCAACAATCGCAAACCGAGGCATCCAGTTGCCATTCTTGTTTGTTTTGCATTGTTGCATCGACCACGGCTGCACGTAGCGTCATCATGCCGCCGCCGTGATCATGGGCTGACATATCTTTAGTGGAAACTGTCGCACCGCCATCTAGCCAGGCAACGCCGAGTTGATTCTTCGACCATGGCCACAAGCTGACAAAACCGTGCTCGACCTGTACCGGCGCATTAATACGCATAGGCTTCGCCCAGGTTTTTCCCTTATCGGTGGAGCGTCGTAATATCACGTCATAAGCGTAAGTTCCGGCACCGTTTTTTTCGAGATTATGCGCCCACAAACTACCGTCAGCCAGGAATTGTGTGGCTGGAAAATCTGCCCAATTGACGAAAAAATTCTTGCCCTCAGCAATCATGGTGGGTGGCGACCATTTGCCTTGAGGTGAATACGCACTCATCTTCAATCGATGGCCACCGCTTGGTATGCGCTCCATCCAGCTTAAAACCAAATCACCATTGGGTGCCTGACTTAAATTCGGTTGTGCCGCATTAACTGGTGCAGGTAATGGCCAAACGCGCGTGCTAGATGCTTGTGCCGTGACGGTAAGCAATAGACCCAAAACGAAGCAGTAAGATTTCATGATGTGAATGGTCATTCAAAACAGAGCCCAATAGTAACAGGGGCGTCGCCCGCAAGCGGCCTCCTACGAAACCACCGTCGTAGGAGACCGCTTGCGGACGACTACGAATCCGTGACAGCGTAGGAGGCCGCTTGCGGGCGACGTGGACGTCGGGAGTACAGAACACTTTCTGCCGTGCGACAAATCGGCTCCTTCAATACAGCAACGCGTCGCTGGGTTCGGCAATAACAATATTCCAATACGGGTAATCACCAAGCTTTTCTACCAAGCCCGCACGAATCGGGTTGCTGATCAGATATCTCATGGCTGTGAACAATTGATCCTCATCACGAAGAGCATGATCATGGTAAGCGCCTTGCCATACTTGCGAATGCCTGTTTAGCGCTCGGTTCACCGCAATCGCACTAGATGAATTAATTCGGTTCATTGTTTTGGCTAGTGTTTCATCTTCCGCTAATTGCAATGCAAGATGCATATAGTCCGGCATTACGACCCAGGCTAGAATTTTTGATTGTTTTTCTTTCAAGACATGGTGCAACGTCGATGATATTGCACGGGCAGCGTTGTAATCCAGAAATATTCTTTCTTTGTTTATGCAACAAACTGTAATTAGATAGATTTGATTTGGCAGCGAGACCCGCGCCTTTCTCAGTGCCTGATGGCCACGCTTGATGGTGTTCGTTTTCATGTCATAAAGCATGCGTTTGTTGCGAACGTTCAAATATCAGGCGGAATCTGAATTGTCTGTAGGATTTTCCTTATCATTCGATAGTAGGAGGGCCCTTGGGCCTGACAGGAGTCGTCGCAAGTCGCCCGGCCGGAAAATGCTCCTGCATTTCCGGCACTCCCGCCATCCGTGGCGGTCGCAAGCGGCCTTCTACGCTTTTTGCCGACGCTTGCTAAACCAGGTGCCGAGATCATCCATCAAGGTATAGGCGGCCGGAATTACGATCAGGCTCAACAGCGTCGAGGTAATCAAACCGCCAATAACCGCAACAGCCATCGGTGCCCGGAAACTTGAATCGCCCGAGAAACCCAGTGCGATGGGCAACATGCCGGCACCCATGGCGATCGATGTCATCAACACCGGTTGCACGCGTTTGCGGCAGGCATCGACTACGGCATCGTGTTGACTGAGTTTGTTTTCCTCTTCGGCGATGACGGCATAATCGACCAGCAATATCGAATTTTTTGTCGCAATGCCAATCAGCATTAACAGTCCGATCAATGCAGGTAATGAAAGTGCGTGTTGCGTTATCAGCAAGCCGCCAAACGCACCGCCAGCACACAGTGGCACGGCGGTCAAAATGGTCAACGGCTGCAGTGCGTGATTAAACAACAGCAGCAACACCATGTAGATGCACAGAATGCCGGCAGTCATTGCCAGCAAAAAACCGATAAACAATTCGACAAACACCTCGGCATCGCCAGTGTTCAAAAAACTGACGCCTACTGGCAAGTTTTTTACGCTAGGCAGGTTTTGTATTTCGGCCATCACTTCTCCCAAGGGTCGGCCATTGAGTTCAGCAGTTAAATTGATATTGCGTTGTCGTTGATAACGATCAATTTGCGACGGCCCACTGCTATAGCTGATGCTAGCCACTGAAGTTAGCGGCACGCTACCGTCCTTCGATGGCACACGAAGATTGGCAATCAAGTCCGGATTGGCGAGCGCTTGTTCGGTGAAGCCAACACGAATCGGAATTTGTCGATCCGGCAAATTGAATTTTGCCAACCGCTGACGGTAATCACCGGCCGTGGCGATACGCACGGCTTCGGCAATAGCTTCAGTGGCAACGCCAAGTTCCGAAGCGCGTGCTGCGTTCGGCACGATTACCAATTCAGGTCGCAATAAAGAGGCCGATGAAGAAATTGCGCCAAGTCCTTTGAGCGTGTGTAATTCTTTTTTCAGATTTTGTGCCGCTTCGATCAGACGTTTGGGATCATCGCCCGCGAGCACCAGCTGCATTAATTCGCCCGGTTCAGAACTGATATAACTGATGCGTGCGCCCGGCAAATCCTGCAGCAATTCGCGTGCGACCCGCTCCAGATCTTTTTGACTGCGTTCACGCGAGTCAGGTGTGCCCCAATCCAATACCAAAGTTGCTTTTCGGGCTTCGGCAAAACCGGTTTTACTCGGGTCGCCGAGATCCAATACGCTGCCGACCGTTGTATAGACTTGTTTGAGTTCTTTTATCGATTCAAGTTTTGCACGTGCCTGCTCGGCAACAGCTACGGTTTCAGCAAGTTTTGTACCGGGCGCGAGTTCAATACCCAGATTACTGCGGCCCAGATCGGAAATGGGAATAAAGGTCGCCGGAATGAAATAGACAATTCCCAACGACCCGATAAATAACAGAAACGCAATCCAGAGCGTACGCGCGCGGTGGCGAAGGGCTGCATCGACCCAGCCCAGATACCATTTCATCAATCGGGTTTCCCGCTCGACATGCGGCATGGCTTTTAATTGATAAGCCGCCATCATCGGCGTTAGTAGACGCGCGACAAGTAATGAAAATAATACTGCCGTCGCCGCCGTCCAACCAAATTCACGGAAAAACTTGCCAGCAATGCCGGGCATAAAAGCAACCGGTATAAATACCGCTGCCAGAGTCAATGAAGTCGCGATAACCGCTACGCCGATTTCATCGGCAGCATCTCTGGCGGCCTGCATTGGTGGTTTGCCCATGCGTAAATGACGCACGATATTTTCCACTTCAACGATGGCATCATCCACCAGAATGCCGACCACGACAGACAATGCGAGCAAGGTAATAAGATTCAAACTGAAGTTGAATAAATACATGACCGCAAAGGTCGGAATAATCGATAAAGGCAAAGCAACTGAAGAAATCCAGGTCGCGCGCCAATCACGCAGAAAAAACCACACGACCAAGACTGCCAGCAAAGCGCCCTCAAGCAGCATGATCATCGAGGAATCATATGAACGCTGGGCTTCTTCAACCGTAGAGGTAACGAGCTGGAAATGAATATCAGGATTGGCGGCTTCGAGTACGTTCAATGCTTCAATCACATTTTTCGCGACCGCAATTTCACTGGAGCCGACCGTGCGCGACAAAGCGAAGGCAACGACCGGTTTACCATCGAGCAAGGCCATTTGCGAAACATCCGCCGCGCTATCGCTGATTTTCGCCAAGTCCGATAAACGCACCGCACGGCCATATTGCAAGGCAATGGAAAAATCTTTCAATGCGTTTATGTCTTCAATCGTGCCGACGGTTCGCACGGTTTGCATGCTGCCCTCGAATTCGACCTTGCCGCCGGGTCGTTCGGTTTGCGAACGCGCCAATTGTTGCGAAACTTGACCGGCTGTAATGCCATAAGCCTGCAAGGCTTGTGGATCGAGATCGACACGAATTTGCCGGTCAATACCGCCCGAGCGTGACACTAATGCCACACCTTTAACCCCATACATCGCTTTACTGACTTCGCGATCAACAAACCAGCTCAATTCATCGGCCGGTCGCTTGTCGGAAGCTACCGTGTAGGTCATCAGCGAACCGCCGATATTGACCTTGCCGATAATCGGCTCCTGAATGTCTTGCGGTAAATCCGCACGCACACGTGTTACCGCATCACGCACATCGTCGAGCGCAGTGGCGATATCGGTTTCCAGCAGGAATTCGATATTGGTATTACTGATACCTTCGTTGACGTTGGAAAAAACCCGTTTCACACCGGTGATAGTTGCAACCGAATCTTCAACTTTCCGGGTAACCTCGGTTTCCAGCTGGCTTGGTGGCGCGCCCGGTAACGCAACGGTGACCGTGACCATCGGAAAACTGACATCGGGAAAACGCGAGATCGGCAGCTTGATAAAACTGTAAATGCCGGCCACGCAAAGCACGAAGAAAATCATCAGTGCCGGCAACGGCCTTTTAATCGCCCAGGCGGAAACATTTATCATGGGGACGTGCTTCTTATTTCTGAGGTTTTAGCAACGACGCTCACTCGATCACCGTCACTTAATAAACCTGCACCGGAATCGACCACGGCATCGCCTGCTTTCAAACCCTGGGTAATTTCAACAAAGCCTTGCTCGGAAGCGCCGCTGGAAACACGAATACGTTGCACTGTGCTATCGGCCGTCACGATGTAAACATAGCTGTGGCCATCGCGCTGAATCAGCGATGCCGACGGCACCATCAGCGCCTGACTTGCACTGCTTAAAATGCGTCCTTCAAGAAAACTGCCTGCTTTCAAACTGCCTGGATTTGGCAGATCGGCATACAGCGTTCCGGTCCGCGTCGTTGCATCGAGTCCGGGTGAAACAGCACGAACAATACCTTCAACTATTTCTCCAGCACTGGTTTGCAAACGGATTTTCGCTCCGGTTTGCACGCGGGCAAGATCGGTTTCATTCAATTCAGCGCGCCACTCAAGCCGACCGCGTCGAATCAAACGCAACAACTCGGTACCCGCCATCACCACCTGTCCAGGCTGAACTAAACGCTTGGAAATAATGCCGTCGTCCGGCGCGCGCAAGGAGGCAAAATCGCGTTTGAGCTGTACGCCATCGCGTACCGCCTGCGTGGTCGCTAAACGCGCTTGCGCTTGCACCACGCCCGCTCGTAGTTCATCTAAAGCACTCGCACTAATAAGCTGGCTCTTCGCCAGTTGTTGGCCACGATTGAAATTAATATTCGCTAGTTGCAAACCGGCTTTTGCTTCGTTCAACGAAGCATCGGCCTGGCGTAAATCGCTGTCCAGCGTGCGGTGGTCGAGCTCCAGCAATAATTGACCGCGCTTAACCGATTGACCAACATCGACCTTTAATGAAGTGACACGCACACCGTTAAGCTCAACACCCAGCTGCATTTCTTCCCAAGCCGCGACCGGTCCGGAAGCAATAATGGATCTCTCAATATTTCGTGTCTGTGCTTTGGCCAAGGTGACGGCCATACTTGCACTGGCTGCATCGGTTTTAGCAGAAGTTTTATTTTCTTGATCGGTTTCACTGGAGCAGCTAGAAAGTAGACCAAGACTGAGCAAAAAGATCATCAGCCATTTTTTGTTGGGTATATGAGACACGCAATATCCTTTGTAATTTTAATCTCGTAGGGTGGGCAGCGCCCACCGCCGAATCATCCGTACGTCCCTGTAGTGGGCAGTGCCCATCCTACGTGTTCGTCGCCCGGCAGAAGACCGCTCCTGCGTTTT
>JAYUUM010000010.1:0-19513 GCA_043754555.1 Arenimonas sp.
CGAGTGCCAATTGATGAGCGATGATGACAACATCGCTTTCAGGCCAACGATGCGGATGCAACCCACGTAACGCTAGTGGGAGCGTCCGTCAGGCGCGAATAGCTCTGTCGCAGGCCATTCGCGGCTTGACCAGACATTCGTCTGTTAAAAACCACCGCTCCTACGAAGTCGTTCCCAGCAAATCTTTCGCCACCGCTTCGGCTATTTTTATTCCGTCTACAGCAGCCGATAAAATTCCGCCAGCATAGCCGGCACCTTCGCCACCCGGATACAAGCCTTTAGTATTAATGCTTTGAAATGACAACGCATCGCGTTTGATGCAAATAGGCGATGAGGTACGAGTTTCAACGGCCGTAAGGACCGCATCATTCATCGCAAAACCCTGAATTTGTTTATTAAATTCCGGAATTGCTTCGCGAATGGCAGAAATCGCAAATGGTGGCAGTACTTCGGTCAAATTACATAATTTGATACCGGGTTTGTATGACGGCGTGACAGCACCCAATTGGGTGGAGGCTTTATCTCGCAGAAAATCACCGACCAATTGTGCCGGTGCATCATAATTATTTCCGCCGACTTCGTAAGCACGTTCTTCAAGTTTTCTTTGCAGATCAATGCCAGCTAATGCGTGCCCAGGATAATCTTTTTCCGGATCAATACCGACCACAATAGCGGAATTAGCGTTACGCTCATTACGGGAATATTGGCTCATACCATTGGTTACAACCCGCCCTACTTCCGATGTCGCCGCGACGACAGTACCTCCAGGACACATGCAGAAACTATAAACACTGCGGCCGTTTTTTCCGTGATGCACCAATTTATAATCAGCCGCGCCTAGAATTTCATTGCCGGCAAAAGCACCAAAACGCGCCTGATCAATCACCGATTGTGGGTGTTCAATGCGAAAGCCAATTGAAAACGGTTTAGCCTCGATATAAACACCAGCATCAAACAGCATTTGAAAAGTATCGCGAGCACTATGACCGATGGCCAGTACGATATGCCGACTGTGCAAGCTTTCACCGGAAGCGAGTGTTACGCCAGTGGCTTGGTCATCATCGATATGCAGTTTTTCGACGCGGCAGCCAAAACGTATTTCTCCACCAAGCTCGATGATTTCAGCACGCATTTTTTCAACCATCGTTACCAATTTGAAAGTTCCTATATGCGGTTTGCTGACATATAGAATTTCTTCCGGCGCGCCGGCTTTGACAAATTCGGTTAATACTTTTCGACCATAATGAAATCGATCTTTAATTTGACTCCATAATTTGCCATCGGAAAAAGTGCCCGCACCGCCCTCACCAAATTGCACATTACTTTCAGTATTTAACGTGCTCTTACGCCACAAACCCCAGGTGTCCTGCGTCCGTACACGAACATCTTGCCCTCGCTCGAGTACGATAGGCTTCAAACCCATTTGTGCCAACACTAATGCAGAAAGAATACCGCAAGGGCCGAACCCAATTATGATTGGCCGTAGTTGTTGCGCGCTGGGAAAATCGGCATCTGTCTGTGCTACAAACTTGTATGTGGTGTCGGGGCTAGACATTATCTTGTTTGAACCGGCAAATTTTGCCAGCACGTTTTTTTCTACGTCGCCTTTCAAAAAAGCATCAATATTATAAATTAGGCAAATAGCAGATTTTTTACGTGCATCGTATGCCCGCTTGTAAACACTGACTTCGAGCAAATCGCTTTCTGTAATTCCCAGTGCTTCAATAACTGCTTTTTCCAAGTCAGCTTGGCTATGCTCGAGTGGCAATTTGAGGTCGTTAATACGCAGAGACATTGCTAGGACTGTGCTGGGGGCGAAGTTGCCATTTTACACCGGGGCGCGGTCTGTCGTATCTGTAGGGCTATGCGAGACGACAGTCTTGTGGATTTGCTAACATCGGACGTTTAGGTCCACAACGCCCAAACCATCCCGGACGAAGCAATGAAAAAGCTCGCAATACTTTGCCTTTTGGCCTTCTCACTGATGTTGGCGGGCTGCCATATCCGTGGCGGCCAGCCCAGTCAAAGCGAGTTGTTTTCAGCACTTGAAGATCAGCTTCAACATGCCAATGATCGTGGCGGTATCAAGATAAACATGGGCAATGCCGGGGCCTTTCAAACTATTCAACTCGATTTCAAACTTCACCAACTAGTCAAAAATAGCTGCACCGGAAGCGAAAACACCTACACCTGTAAAGTCACGGCGCAAGTTAGCTCACCCGTCATTAACAGCGATCCGGAAGAACTCGATCTGGATGTCATTATATTCGACGGCCCGGGTGGTTGGCGCGTGATTGACTGGACTATGACCGACCGCAGATTAATTGATTAACTCCAACCTCAATCTCAAAATAGACTTATGAAAAAATTAATTTTAATGATTCAAGTATTGATCTTTCTAATCCTGTTTCCTGTATCGCCGCAACTATTTGCCGTCGAAGCTTTACCCATGGTGTTGGAAAGCAGCGACCCAGCCAAGCCGCTGGTGTTGATTGACGACCGCACATGGGTCGGTAAAGAAGTTGACGTGCAGCCCGGTCAATTCAGCTCGTTTCCACTCAAGCAGTTTAAACTCGACAACAGCAAAGGCCCGGTGACTTTAGTGCTTGACTATGCGGCGATGCGACCCAATAGCGAGAATGGCGAAGCGATTTTTGATGTCGGCGTTGAGTGCTATAACGAACAAAATAACGACGGCTGCCCCATTCCGATTGCTCAAAGTGTGATGGGCGTGCGCAGCAATCTTATGGGTGAAAGCGTTGCGATTATTGATGGCAACCCTTTGCCAGTATGGGTAGCACGTGTGTCTCATACCTATTATTTGCCGCCTGATTCCACGGTCAGCGTTTATCTCAGCGTATCGCAGCGAGCGAATCTTGACCCGAAAGCGTTGCGATTACGGCTTATATACGGTGATTACGACCGCTCTGCTCTGCCAGGACAAAAAACGCGTACTGGGTTTTTCAAAATTACGATCGCAGTTTTACTGCTTCTGGTCGGTTTTATTTGGTGGGTAAGACGTCAATAACAGGGCGATTGTGGCCGGCCCCGGCAATACATGGCTGTAGCGCGTGTGATCGCCAGGTTACTGTGAGACAATACGACACCTGAAATCCAGCCAAGGCCATAGAAATGAAATTAGCACGTCACAGACGTCGCGTAGCTAGACTCCGCGGACGCAAATAATTAAGAAAACCGCCCGGGAAACCAGGCGGTTTTGTTTTGGGTGATTGGATTTGTAAGCAACCCGTGAGTTTTTTGAAATATAGCAGATGCAGTTAAGTGCAAAATGCTTGGTACAAACTGACTGGGATTCATCAATAGCTCAGTCCGACGCCTCAAAAAAATTGTGTGGACGACGCAAAAAGGGTGCTCGGCAGCTCTAATTTCTATGATTGACTGTGGCTTTATCCGCCCGATGATTCTCGAACATCTCAATAGCGCTTTTCAATAACCCGATGTAACCGATACCCAACATAAGCGTTCCGAACGCAACTTCTTTTGCAACTCCATCCTTCGCTACATAGAACCCATACAAACCCAATGCAAGCATTACCAGCGCGGAGAAAAAAATAAACATAAGGGCTCGCTGCCCTTTTTTCGGATTTTCCCATATCTTTTTCGAAAAATTATTCTGAGTTTTCGTGGTGTCCTGCAATGTCGAGAAGCTAATTCCGAGGCCGGCGAATATTAAAGCCTGATTAATACTCTGCCAGAACACATCGAAACCCTGAATATAAGGCACAAAAGCATAAAACAAGGCAATCAGCATGAATGGATATTGGACATAACTAATCGTATGAAACAGGTTTTTTATATTACTCATATCGTCGATTTTTTGAGTTTAGGGCGTTATTGCAGTCAAGAATATAAGCTACTCGCAATGTACTCCAACATTATTATCAGTTGCGGGGACGCCACAAGTATTGCCTAAGGTTTTATTTTTAATACTTGTAGTTTACGAATCCACACCTTACTACATAGCCTCTATATAGGCGCGCTGTACCCGCCAGGCTTTGCTAAAGTAACATCCATGACAAAATCCAGTAGAACCTCTGCTTCGCGCATCGCATTATTTACCCTGTTTGTCTTGCTACTTAGTGGCTGCGAAAACAATGAGCCAACACCGGCGGAAGTAAGGGCTCAAATTACGCGCTTGATACCCGCTACCGTGAAAGACCGTGAGGGCTGGGCTGCAGATATCCAATACGCATTCGTCGCTTTAAAGGTCGAAGCATCACCACAAAATATATGCTCAGTATTGGCCGTCACTGAACAAGAGTCCACTTTCTCTGCCACTCCAGCAGTTCCGAATTTAGGTGCCATTGCTCTTAAAGAAATTGAAGATCGAGCGGCACGGTATCGCCTGCCTGCATTCGCCGTACGTGGCGCTCTGCAACTCAAATCGCCCAATGGCGACACATGGGAAGCTCGTATTAAAGCAACACGAACCGAGAAGGAATTAAGCGATCTGTTTGAAGAAATGACCGCAGCGATACCCATGGGGAAACGATTATTGGCTCGTGCCAACCCGGTACATACTGGCGGCCCGATGCAAGTGAGTATCCAGTTTGCCGAGCGGCACGCACGCAAACACTCATATCCCTATGAAACCGAGGCGTCTATACGCCATGAAGTATTTACTCGACGCGGCGGCATGTACTTCGGAATCGCGCATTTGCTGGACTACCAGACATCCTATAACAAAAAAGTATTCCGCTTTGCTGATTACAACGCCGGCCATTACGCCAGCCGTAACGCCGCGTTTCAAAATGCTGTTGCAGTTGCCACTGGTATTTCTCTGGATTTGGATGGCGATTTAATCCGCTACACAAAAGCCAAGGATAACAACAGTGTGAGTGCCACCGAATCTGCTGTGCGCAGCATGGCAACCAAGCTAGGCATGACGTACGAACAAATTCACGCAGCTTTAGCGAACTCTAGTCAACAAAACTTCGAAGACAGCGAACTTTATACCCGCGTATTTGCCATCGCCGACAAACGAAACGGCAAACCCTTACCGCATGCGACCCTACCCCGCATACAGTTAAAAAGTCCAAAGATCACCCGCAAACTTACCACCGAATGGTTCGCCAACCGTGTCAATCAACGCTACAGGAAATGCATGGCGCGCAGCGGAGGCTGACGCTTGGCTGGAACCACGCTCCTGGCGATTCCCACGTGCATTGCGATGCTATTAGGCATTGGTGGGTACCACATGAAGATGGGATCATTCAAAACCATCGTAGAGCCAAGCAATACGTAGGAGGCCCCTTGGGGGCGAAGAAGAGCCGTAGGCTGGAGCCACTCGCTCCTGGCGATTCCAACGTGCATTGCGATCTTGCTTGGTGGATACCACATGAAGACCAGATCCACCCTAAGTCGCTAATACATCAGAAAAATACGAATATCCAATGTCATCGAAGATACGTCGCCCGCAAGCAACCTCCTACAAAATGATCTGGATTGTGTAACTATATTTTTTTTTCGGCTTTGGTAATTTGTTCAAGTGTCATCATGCGCATGCCAATATCATTATTACGCACGCTCAATTTTCTGGCTTTTGCCAGAGCCTTTACGGCTCGCTCCTTATTATTTTCCAGCAAGGCGTATTCGGCTTCCACAAGAGCTCGACGCGACTCATCAACGATGCCGCCGCTACTTTTTTTCATCCAATCACGAGCTTGTTCAAGCTTGCCTTGCTATAGGGAGGACAGGCATATCTCGAGCGTTAGCGACTGGCGAAATCCTTGTGGATACTGATCGATATGTTGTTCCAGCCATTCAATATATTGGCTGGCAAGTCCCTCCTCGCCGCGATCAAACGAAGCTATGTAGGCATAGTATCGGGCAATCACCTGGCGCATGGGGTCAGCAGTTTGAGACGCCAACATGCGGTCGATAATAGTCATATCCAAATCGCGTGGGCGGACGCCCGCCATGCCTTGCGCCATTAGCGTGATGATATTTTGACGCTCTTCAACCGCTGTACCACCGCGTCTAAGCTCTAGAAACTGCATGCCGTCGCTCATGAAGCCACCAGCCCGAAATGGAAGCGCCGTCACCAAAAAAATCAGGAAAGAAAAACCGCCGACAAAATAAAAATAGATTGCAGGCTTGCCCTGCAATAAAGCACCGATGATCAGGCAAACAAAAGATAAGATAAGACTTGCCAAAGGTCCGCCAAGCACAAGCCTTTGCATCTGCGCGCCGAGTTCTTTATCGGGATCTGGCATGGCGGCCGCCAAACCACCAAAGCTGCCCAGATTGAATACCAGACTAAAGCGAATGCCATCTGGAGTTTTAATCCATTGGAACGGACCAACAATGAAAAGCAGGAATCTCATGCCGCGACTAAACCCGCCCATCAAATGCCCGAGCTCGTGAATCGCCAACACCAAAAGAATAAGGATCAGAAATGTCAATGCATCCAGAGCATTGAATGCCGGCAGAGACTCTTTAATACCCGGCATCTTAAAAAAGAAGTGCGAAATGCCATAACCCGTAATACCAGACAATGCCATGGTGACGAAAAAAGCCACAGGTATGGCTTTTTTAACTTTTGGTCTGGATTCAGCCGTCATGTCGGCTCTCCAATAACCTACAGGGCATGTCTAATAAAACAGGCATCTGTTACTCGGCTAATGAAACAATGTCGGAAGCATAGCCAGAGTGATCAGCATTAGCACGTGAAACAAGTAACGTGAAAACTGTATGACACCGGAGCAGTCTCTTTATTACACACTAAAGTCGAAATTATTAGATGATGATATCGACCGCGACTTCAGATACTCCTACAGCAAAGGCATCAACACCAGCACACAGCCTCGCTCCGGCATTTTCGTTGTAGCTATCGAAAAAAATAATAAGCCCAAAAAGCAAGGGCTACAGCGCCTACCAGCCACCAAGCACCATTGCCCGACTTTGGTTTTTCGATCGTCGGAAAATGACTCGAGCCTGCGGCTTTACGCTTTGGCATGGCTTCAACGGCATCTTTTGCTTCTTTCAAACCCAGGCCAGTTTGTTCGCGTAGTAGCCTGATGGCTTCGATCTTGTTACCCGATTGAATGGCTTGCAGCACCGAGACAGGTAACTGATCTATTGAACTCGCAATTGGCACAGCCACTGCGTGACCTGTTTGATGGGCGTCAATGACATCCTTTGCCTCTTTCAACCCCAGCCCTGTAGCGGTTCGCAATAACTTGATCGCCTCAATAGTCTGGCCTTCTTGCAAAGCGTCCAACACATCATCGGGAAGTGGATTGTTTTCGTTCGTCATGCTGAGCCTCTCGGTCGAATACTGGATAAAATATATCTTGCAGTGAGGCCACCGCAAAGTTGAGTTTATTGACTCTTGCGCGCCGAAGTTATCCACGGCTCATGGCGCTGGCCATAGGCAACATTCACTTGGTACTTGGCAGGGATACTAGTGCTTCGAGGAGCTGTAAAGACAACGTCGTGAGGCTTAGGGACGTGTAGCTTTGAAACACTCAAAGAGTTTATGTAAGCATTCAAAATGGGTTTTGTGTCGGTGCTTTGCCAATGGGCGTCAACAATGCCTTTCACTATGGTGTACATATTTCGATTTGGATAACGCTTACGTAATTGGACCGCGTTGTTACCTGCATCAATCACGAATAAGCGACTGGATTCGAATTGTGCTTCTTTAATTTGTCGCAAACCCTCTTCTTTTACAGAAGCTTTGCTAGCGTGCACTTGGGCTTGCTCAATATAGCGTTCGTAGGACGAGCCGTTAAGCTCGAGCACCAAAAACACTTCGCGGTTTTTTAATTGCTTGAAACGATACGACCCTGGTGCAATGAAGCTTGGCGCTATAGTGTCAAAACCAAGTTCGTCCAATTTGGCATCGGTCAACCAATAAGCTTCACGCGAATAATTGTACCAATCATAGCTCTCACCTTTCCGTGGCGGACTAATAATGTCCTTTGATAAGACTTTCCACTGCAAACTCATTGAGATACCGCTGTTGTCATCATATTCATAGCTGTTATAGCTCAGCTCACGCTCGCTGAATAACAAAGTACTATCGGGCGTGCTACTGCGGTTGTAGGCAACCCCACCCAGCGCGATTGCATTGGTCAAAATGATAAGGCTCGCACCTATTACTAACGCACGATGTTTCTTGAAGATACTCATGCCGACTCCTCCCGACCGTAGGATTTTTCAATTACGTTGCGCAGGCGCTTTAATACAAACAAGGCCAAAATTGCTGCCAGCGCAAGCACGAAGAAGAATAAATATTTCGGCATGATTTCCCACCACCAATCATAGAGTTTGGTGTAGAGAAAAATAATAAAGAATGTGGTGCCCGTATTGATTGTTTCGTTCCATTGCTTACGCACACCCACCCAGATGGCAACAGCACTTAGTGCGAAGCCAAGCAGTTGATAGCTGCCTTCAATCATGTTGGCGTCGCCGTTGATATAGCTGGCTTGCCCCCAATTGGCGAGCACCAAAATCGGTAGCAAGGCGCACAACAAACCAAACACACGGTAGATAGTGTCGAAGCCGGTAAAGCGCTCATGTGAAATCCATTGCGGCAACATGAAAATAACGATCGCCGCTGGAAAGAAATTTTCCGGACGTTCGCCAAAGTCCAGCCAGTACATGCCGCCCCAGGTGCCAGTGCGTGCAGAAATAAAAGCAATGACGCAGAGAATGCCGGCGGCCAGCAATAAACGCAGGTCACAGTAATATGCCAACAGGAATGCAAGCGCGCCCCAGACGATAAAGGCATTGTCCGAGGGCGTGATATTGAATATCTGCCCGAACATGCTGATGTTGATAACGAAGCAGGCGTAGGCGACTAGCGCTGCCAGCTTAGTGAAATAACCTGAGGGATCTTTCTTGTGCAAAAACATCGTGAACAAAAAACTGCCCAGTGATGCCGTTATCAACACCATCACCTGCAGGCTGGTCGTCAGCAAACCCCAGAATTGGTAGAACAGGAAAAAGACGCTGCATGCCAAAGCAACGGCGCCTAGAAAAGAAGCGATGCGCATACCCAAGCTGAGTTGCTTGGATTTTTGCACACGGTCGATATCGAAATCATTGGCATACGACTGCAACAAAGCAGCATGATGACTTTGTACACTTTGCTTCTGCTCAGGCGATAGCGTGAGTACTTGCTCTTTTTGTAAACGACTTAATTCTTGCTCGAAATGATGAATAACATCGGCGTGTTGCTGTGCTTGCTGTCGGGTCAAAGGCATTGCACATTCCTGATGAAGACATTAAGTAGGCTGAGTGTGCCCGATTTTTTGCTTATTGAACAATGTTCCAAGCAAGAAGTAAAAAACACGACCAGTAGTCGTGTTTATGTGTACGGTTAGGGAAAAATCGTATGGCAGTCGCCGTTAGCTTCGTTCAAAGGCGATAACGTGATCAAGCTCCATTGCGATACCAATGGCTTCACCAATCGCGTGGTCATGATGACTGGGCACAAGTGACAATAACTTTTCGCCGCTGCTAAGTTCGAGTGTGTATAAAAACTCGGCGCCACGAAATGCTTTAGCTCGCACAACAGCCTTGATTAAACTGCTATCGACATGTTGAACATCGTCGGGGCGAATCAACACTTCAAGCGATGTTCCGATGAGGTGCGGTAGCGCATCCGGGCGGCATATTTGTCCGAGCGCAAATTCCAGGCAATATTCGCTGACCAGACGAGCAGGAAGAAATACGCCTTCGCCGATAAAATCAGCGACAAAACGGTTGGCAGGTCGATGATACAAATCGTAAGGACTCGACCACTGTCGAATGTGTCCGGCATCCATCACACCCACGACATCGGCCATGGCGAATGCTTCATGTTGATCATGGGTGACCAGCATTGCGGTGGTGCCGGTTTGTTTGAGGATGTTTCGCACTTCGTGAGCCAGACGTTCACGCAGTTCCACATCCAGATTGGAAAACGGTTCGTCCAATAATAAAAGTTGCGGTCTAGGCGCGAGCGCACGTGCCAAAGCGACGCGCTGCTGTTGCCCGCCGGATAATTGGTGCGGAAAACGTGCGCCCAATTCTTGCAACCCCACCAGATTCAGCATTTCGCCTACGCGTGATTTTTTTTCGGTGCGGTTAGTAGAATGCAGACCAAAAGCTATATTGTCATGCACATTTAAATGCGGAAACAAGGCGTAATCCTGGAACACCATGCCGAGCTTTCGTTGCTCTGGCAAGGTGCTTCTGCCTTCGTGATAAACCGTATTTCCCTGTATTTGTATTCTACCCTGCGTGGGTATTTCAAAACCGGCAATGGCGCGCAGTGCAGTCGTTTTTCCACAACCGGAGGCACCGAGCAAACATCCAATTTCGCCGTCCTGTAATTGCAGCGAAAAATTTTTCAGTACCGATTTCTCACCATAATTTAGCGTGATGTTATCGATGATGAGTGCAGCAGTATTATTATTATTATTATTATTCATGCAGTTTCTGATTTTCTAGCGAGCAGTATGACCGGAATAAGGCCGGCAAGGATAATCAACAAGCTGGGCAATGCTGCACGACTCCACATGCCTTCCGATGTCATTTCAAATACCCGCACGGCGAGTGTGTCCCAACCAAAGGGACGCGTCATCAGAGTAATGGGCATTTCCTTGATAACATCGACAAATACCAGCAGCAGGCCTGTCATAATTCCGCCGCTGGCAAGAGGTAAGTGCAAACGTTTCAATGTCGACCAACCATTCAAACCCAATGAACGCGCGGCTTCGTCGTGGTGTGGCGTAATGCGCTGCAAGGCAGCGTCAACAGGTGAAAAACCCACTACTAAAAAGCGTGCCGCCAAAGCCAGCAGCATCACCGCTAACGAGCCTTTCAAGAGTCCAGTAGAAGCTATAGAAAATGCGGAAAGCATTTCAATAAGTTGGTTGTCTAACCATGCAATGGGAATAAAAACACCTACGGCGAGCACGGTGCCC
This sequence comes from Arenimonas sp., assembly GCA_043754555.1. GTDB lineage: Bacteria > Pseudomonadota > Gammaproteobacteria > Xanthomonadales > Xanthomonadaceae > Arenimonas. The sequence continues at coordinate 10,941 of JAYUUM010000010.1, forward strand.
GGAATGGCATACCCCAGACCAGCAAGCTGCACTACGAGTCGGGTTTTTCGGTCTTGAAAACGGCGCTTTATCAAACCTAGACTTAAACTAAAAACACCTACCAGCGTTGCGCACAAGCTAGCCAATAATATTGAATGCCAAACAAATGAAAAATATCGGCTATCAAGATCTACCGACCATTCCTGCCAAGCCCAGAATATTAGTTGCACAACAGGTACGGCAAACGCCAACATTAAAATGGTCGAACAAAACAGGAAAGCCAATACTTTCTGGAATGTGCCGAGCCGAACACGCTGTTGATGATGGGATTTAGTTTGGTAACGACGTACTCCGCGCGCCTTTTGCTCGAACACGGCCAACACCAACACAAACATCACCAATAACGATGCTAGTTGCGATGCTGCGGTTAAACTAAACATAGAAAACCAGGCTTTATAAATAGCCGTAGTAAAGGTATCGAAATTGAAAATGGAAACGGCACCAAAATCAGCCAAGGTCTCCATCAAAGCCAAACTAAGGCCGCCGACTAACCAGGGCCGTGACATGGGCATAGCAACACGCCAAAAGCTTTGACGACGGCTCAAGCCCAGCATTTGTGAGGCTTCCAACACTTTTTGCCCCTGGGTTTCAAATGCATTACGCATTAATAAGAATACATAGGGATACAAGGCAAGTGACATGACCAGTATCACGCCACCGGTGGATCGTATCTGCGGGAAGCCACTGGAATCGCCAAAATAATCGCGAATTAAACTTTGCACCGGACCAGTAAAATCCAGAAAACCGACCAGCACAAATGCCAGCACATAAGCTGGCATCGCAAGCGGCAAGATCAAGCTCCAGCTAAAAAAACGTCGGCCTGGAAATTCGCACAAAGTGACCAACCATGCTGTGGTAACACCCAATAATAAAACGCCAACCGTTACGCCAAGCAATAGTAGAGCAGTATTTTTCAGCACATTAGGCAAAACATATTCACTAAGGTGCTGCCAAATCTCGGGCTGAGGCTGCAGCCATGAAGACAACACCACGCACAGCGGAATGATAGTAATCAGCGCAATGGGTAAGGCGTACAAAGCGCCTCGCCATGATACTTTTTTAGCAGGTTGCACTAGCGTGTATCAAACTATTTATCAACGATAACCGGCCCGGTCCATCAATCGCGTGGCAGCAACTTGTAGCCTGCCCTCTTCCGACACGTTCATGCGATTGGGCTTATACGGACCCCAATTTTTAATAAGAGAGTCTGCCTGTATTTTTGGATTGGCTGGAAATTCAAAATCTTTATCGGTATAAATAAACTGCGCCTTGTCCGATGCTAGGAACTCAATCAGTTTCTGTGCAGCCACCGGATTTTTAGCATGCCGAGTAACACCTGCACCAGAAACATTGATATGCACACCTTCAGCTTTTTGATTTGCCCAGAATAAACCTACGTTGAAGTTGGGCTCTTTATCTAGCAAACGGCCCAAATAATAGGTATTCACGATACCTACTTGGCACTGGCCGGCGGCAATAGCTTTTAGCAAAGCGGTGTCATCGGAAAAAACATCGGTGGCAAGATTCGCGACCCAGGCACGTACGACCTTTTCGGTTTTTGCTTCACCGTGTTTTTTAATCATGCTCGCCACCAACGATTGGTTATAAACTTTTTTGCTGGTGCGTAAACAAAGTTTTCCCTTCCACTCCGAGTTTGCCAACGCTTGGTAGGTGGAAAGCTGCGAGGGTTTAACCGTGGTTTTGTTATATACAATCGTACGTGCCCGGACCGACAAACCAAACCATTGGTTTTTAGGGTCTCGCAAATAAGCAGGAATACTGCTGTTGAGTACTTTTGAATTGATCGGGCGCAATAAGCCCTCTTGCGATGCCTGCCATAGATTGCCGGCATCGACCGTAATCAGGACATCGGCCGGTGTGTTTTTGCCTTCTGCTTTTAAACGTGCAAGTAAGGGGCCTTCCTTATCGGTCAAGACTTTTACTTCAATACCACTTTCTTTAGTAAAAGCGTCGAACAAGGGTTTGATTAATTGCTCGTTACGAGCGGAATAGACAGTGACCGATTGCGCCGACGCAAGGCAGGGAAACATCATGATAGCGAGCAATATTTTTTTCATGTAGTTCAAGCCTGAATTAAAGGATGAGACGGCAAGTATAAATGAGAATGACTCTTGTTTGTAAGTGGCTTGCCCCCTAAATTAGCCTTAGGCGAGGACCCAGCATGGGGATACTGACTAGCGCGAGATGACACATCGTTCAATCACGTTGATAACTGCGGCAAGCCGTAGATGCCCAACTATGAGCTAATTATTTATTGCGTCTGCCGGAAAACATAAAATACGGCTTGAAGGCGTTTGATGACCTGATTATGTGTTTCGGATTTTAAAATTTCTCGGATGGCAACCCGGGTCAGGTGGATCCATGACCCGAGCTACTAGATCACATATTTCTGCGGTACTCGCCGCCAACATCGTACAAAGCATGGCTGATTTGACCAAGCGAGTGGGTTTTGACAGCTTCCATCAAGGCCGCGTAAATATTTTTACGTTCACGGGCGATGATTTGTAGATATTCAAGACCTGGTTTCGTCGAATATTCGTCGGGCCTAGAAGGCCCTCCTACCTCAAGACCATTTCTTGCCAGTTGATAAGTACGAACATTTTCAATTTGCTGTTCTTTTTCAGGCTCGGTGCTACGGATCAATTCAATTGTGGTAGTAATTTCGCCGCTGTGTTCTTTCGGCAGAAAAGTATTCACACCTATCAATGGCAAGCTGCCATCGTGTTTTTTGTGTTCGTAATACATTGATTCTTCCTGAATCTTGCCACGCTGGTACATGGTATCCATAGCACCCAGTACACCACCGCGTTCTGACAGTGCTTCAAATTCCTTGTACACGGCTTCTTCTACGATATCAGTCAGTTCGTCAACAATAAAACTGCCCTGCCACGGGTTCTCGCAAAAATTAAGTCCTAACTCTTTGGTGATAATCATTTGAATCGCTACCGCACGACGGACCGATTCTTCAGTCGGTGTGGTGATGGCTTCATCATAGGCATTGGTGTGCAGGCTATTGCAGTTATCGAACAAGGCATACAGCGCCTGCAAGGTGGTGCGGATATCGTTGAATTGAATTTCCTGTGCGTGCAATGAACGACCGGATGTTTGGATATGATATTTCATCATTTGGCTGCGCGCATCGGCGCCGTAACGCTCGCGCATCGCGCGGGCCCAGATGCGACGGGCAACACGGCCAATTACCGTGTATTCCGGGTCCATACCGTTACTGAAAAAGAAACTCAGGTTCGGTGCGAAATCATCGACCTTCATGCCGCGCGCCAGATAATATTCGACGATGGTGAAACCATTGCTAAGTGTGAAAGCCAATTGTGAAATCGGGTTCGCACCGGCTTCGGCAATGTGATACCCGGAAATCGAGACCGAATAAAAATTACGCACATTATTATCGACAAAAAATTGCTGGATATCACCCATCATGCGCAGCGCAAATTCAGTACTGAAAATACAAGTATTTTGTGCTTGATCTTCTTTAAGAATATCGGCTTGCACGGTGCCGCGCACGGTCGATAAAGTTTCGGCGCGAATCCGCGTATAGGTTTCGGCATCGACTAGTTGATCGCCGCTAATGCCTAACAAAGCCAAGCCAAGACCATCATTGGTCGGCGGCAGTTCGCCGAAATATTCCGGTTTTTTCTTACCTTCAAAAAATTTCTTGATTGCCGCTTCTGCTGCCGACCAGCGAGCGGCATCGGCACGTAGATATTTTTCGATTTGCTGATCAACCGCCGTGTTCATGAACATGGCGAGAATCATCGGTGCCGGGCCATTGATCGTCATCGAAACTGACGTGGTCGGTGCGCACAAATCAAAACCGGAATACAGTTTTTTCATGTCGTCGAGCGTGGCAATGCTGACCCCGGAATTACCAATCTTGCCGAAAATGTCCGGGCGAATGGCAGGGTCTTCACCATACAAAGTAACCGAATCAAACGCAGTTGATAAACGCGCCGCAGGCTGCCCGACGCTCAAGTAATGAAAACGACGATTGGTACGCTCCGGTGTTCCTTCGCCAGCGAACATGCGAATGGGGTCTTCACCAACTCGGCGGTACGGATATACACCACCGGTATACGGATAAGCACCCGGCAGATTTTCTTTCATCAGGAAAGTCAGCAATTCGCCCCAGCTTTTATAAGTTGGCGCGGCAATTTTTGGAATTTTTTGATGAGAAAGTGAATCGCGGTAATTTTCGACTTTAATTGATTTGCCGCGCACCTGATATTCGGTGAATTCATCAGTGATCGATTTCAAACGTGATGGCCATTCGCGCAATAAATTAATTGCGTCTGCGCTTAGGGCTTTGACAGCATCATTGTAGCGTTGGCGTAAAGTCAGCAAGCTGCGATCAACGCTAGGCATGTCTTTTGGTTCCACATCACCTAAGCGCTTTTTCTCCCACTGAAACAGGGCTTTGCGACGATCAATTCCGGTACGACGATCTTCATTTATCTGAGCAAGATCGGCTGCACTAATGGATATTTTAACGTGCATGGAATCATACAAGTCCAGCATCTTAGGTAATTTTTCATCACCAATATCTTGCAAACTCTGCCAATAGGCTTGCGCGCGATCGGCCGCTTCGGCCTGTTTTTCAATCGAGCTATTAATACCCCTGCCCTGTTCGGCAATTTCAGCGAGATAACGAGCGCGTGCGCCCGGAATTAGCACTGTCGCGCGTGGTTCTTTCAACGAAGTATCGAGCTGTGGATTGAAATCGCAGCGTAGACCGTCAAGCGATAATTTTTCTCGCATCAAACGGCACAAATTCACAAACATCCAGGTCACACCAGGGTCATTGAATTGGCTGGCAATCGTCGGGTAGGCCGGTACGTCTTCGTCTTTCACGGTAAATGCGACGCGATTACGCTTCCACTGTTTGCGGACATCGCGTAATGCATCTTCGGCACCACGTTTATCGAATTTATTCAGTACCACCAATTCGGCATAATCGAGCATGTCAATTTTTTCAAGCTGCGAAGGTGCGCCGAAATCGGATGTCATCACATAGACCGGAAAATCGACCAGATCGACAATTTCGGAGTCTGATTGACCAATGCCGGCTGTTTCCACCATGACCAAATCAAAGCCCAGACTGCGCAGGAACGACACACAATCTTTCAAGACGATATTGGTCGCCACATGCTGACGCCGAGTCGCCATTGAACGCATGAATACGCGCGATGAGCGCAAGGAGTTCATGCGTATGCGGTCACCTAGCAAAGCGCCACCAGTTCTGCGACGGGTTGGATCGACCGAAATAACGGCAATACGCATTTCCGGAAAACTTTGTAGAAAACGATTCATCAGTTCATCGGTGACCGATGATTTACCGGCGCCACCGGTGCCAGTTAGGCCGATTACGGGGGATTGGCGGGAGACGATAGACGGTAGAGGGGAGATGGGAGAAGCCCATTGTTTTCTTAGTTTTGCCAACTCGGCTTCCGAAAACTGGCCGGCTTCGATTGCTGAAAGCATTGCGCCGATTTCAATTTCATAATCAATCGATGGAGTCAAATTCAGATCCGGGTTTCGCGCCCCCTCTCCCGCTTCTCGTCTCACGTCTCTCGTACGCTTCATGAGATCCTCGATCATCGCCACCAAACCCATCTGCATACCGTCATTCGGGTGGTAAATTCTCTCCACACCGTAATCTTGTAACTCGCGAATTTCTTCCGGCGTAATGGTGCCGCCGCCGCCGCCAAATACTCGAATATGCGAAGCGCCGCGTTCTTTCAACATATCGATCATGTATTTGAAATATTCAACATGACCACCTTGATAAGAACTTAACGCAATCCCGTCGGCATCTTCTTGCAGTGCCGCACGCACTACATCTTCTACACTTCGATTGTGGCCCAGGTGAATCACTTCCGCGCCTTGGGATTGAATCAAGCGGCGCATGATATTGATGGCAGCATCATGGCCGTCAAACAAACTGGCAGCGGTCACGAAACGCAAAGGACCCCGCTCGGTCTGAACATCGGCGGATGGCATGGAGTTGGCGGGAGTACTCATACGACTAAGCCTGCGGGAACGATCTGGTATTTTCCCACAAACTGGGGCGGCTGGCGTTATTGCCTATTTTGGAGCGACAATTCGCCCATGAGTCAGGCATCGATAACGATTGAACAGCAATGGCAACAGGCGCGTGAGTTGCTCGGGTCAGGAAAAACCTTGGAGGCCATTCCGTTTTTGGAAAGCGCGGCTACTGAGTTGCATCCCGCTGCCAGCTTCAATCTAGGCTGTTTGCATCTGTTTGCCCTGATAGACCTAGCCGACAAAAAACATGGCGCTGCCCTGATTCAACAAGCAGCAGATTTAGGGCATGGCGGCGCTCTTTATCAAATGGCAATGCTTGAGTTAAGCAAGCCGACCAAGGAGCCAAACTGGCAATACGCAAACGAATGTTTAAGGCAAAGTGCACAGCTCGGTTATCCCACCGCCTTACGCTCGCTGGCGATACATTGGTCTCGCAGCGAAGATGACTCTTTGCTGGAGCTGGGTACATTGTGTTTGGAGCACGCCGCCCGAGGTGGAGACATTATTAGCCTGGCTCTCTTGATGCATCGTTTATACAGTGGTACTGGCTGTCAAAAAAATATTTTTCGTGCATCAGCAATTAATACATTATTAATGCGATCAGAGCTGGGTTTAGATGCACCTGCAGCACCTATTCCCTCTCATTTTGCGCAAGCTTCACAGATCGCAGAGTTGCCCGAACTGCCACTACCCCTATTGCAAAATAATCACAGATTTTTAGCTAAAGAAATAATTAGCGAAAGTCCCTGGATATGTATCGTAGAAAATGTAATCAATCAGGAAGAAAGCTTTCTAATTCAATACACCGGAGCCCCTCATTTGAGGCCTTCCATTACTGCAGCACCAGACGGACAACGCGTGCAAATCGAGTTACGCACCAGCTTTGACATGATGCTGGAAGAGATGCTCGAAGATATCAATATCCTTCTAATCCAACGGCGTATGGCCGAAATCGTAGAGACCACGCCGGCATATTCCGAGTTTTTGCAATTGCTTCGTTATCAAAATGGTCAAGAATATAGACCACATCGCGATTACCTGCCACCGAGTCTAATAACAGCTGTTGAAGAAGGCGGCGCTGGACAGCGCGAAAGCACGGTCATTGTGTATTTGAACGATGTTGAAAATGGCGGCGAAACCGAGTTTGTAGAATTGGACAAAAAAATCGCCCCGAAAATGGGGCGAGTATTGGCATTCAAGAATTTACATAATGACGGATCACCGGACACTCGCACCTTACATGCCGGCCTGCCGGTTAAATATGGCACTAAATGGATTGCCACGATGTGGGTTCATCAAGGTGTATTTCGCAAATAAAGAACAATGCGCTGACGCAAAGGCGATTCTTGAATCGCCTTTGCGAATGGCGTTGAATTTATTTTGTTTCAATCTCGCGATGCATCGGCGCTAATTTTGCCAATAATTTATTTTGGGCGCGAAATGGAATGCCTTGCTTGTTCATGGCCCACTGCAAATCTTCAACCAGTGCATTGAAATTGGCACGGTTAATGCCAAGTGCAGAATGCGATGACTTCATATCGCGTCCTGTGTAAGTGCATTGTCCACCCAAAATAACGCAAAACTGTTCGACTAAATGCTTTTTAACTTTTGCTTGATCGGTGTTTTCAAAAAATGGACGCATGCGTGGGTCGGCCAACATTTTATCCATGAAAACGTCCATCAATTTCACCAATCCGGCTTCTTCACCAAACTGCTTGAATACCGGAAGCAATTCCGGAAACGCAGGCGCGGTGGACGCCATATCGGCTGGCGACGGGGTAGTTTTTACATCGGATGCGCTCTCCTCATCGGCAGGAATTTCGTCGTCCTGGGCTATTTCATCTTGCTGTGCGGTGGCAGCTTCTTGCGCATAAATCGAAGCCGACTGGGTGCCCAATAATAAAAACGAAAGCAGACTCAAATATTTGAAAGTGTTATTCATAAAATTTCCTGTAATTTCCTTAAAAACCTACTTGAACACTGGCGTAAACGCCGCGCTGGTTGTCTTTGATAACAATGTTACCCAAGTCAGCATATGCAACTGTAAAGGACACATGTTTATTGGGTGCGTACGCAACGAACGCATCGAACCAATTGTCTTCGGTTGCAATGCCAAGGTTGTCTGGCTTCATGCGATATTCCAGACCAACGGCCCATTTTTGACTTAGCAAATAGGCTGCAGAAACTTCAAGTTGCGGTTTATAGCTGTCATTTTTATCACCACCAAAACCGAGAATACCGATTTGATTAGCTTTAGTGAAACGAACAGTACCGTTGATTAACAAACCATCAGCCAAAAATAATTTAGTCGCGGTAACGTAAAAATCGGTGCCGGAATCGTCTTTAGCACCAATGAATGCCAGAACACCGGCCTGATTATTTTTTTTGTGTTGCACACCAACCGATATTTGCGGCATGGCGCTGTCGGAATCTACGACTAAATCACCGGCCAC
>JAYUUM010000011.1:0-6402 GCA_043754555.1 Arenimonas sp.
TTAATGCTGAAGCCAGTAATGCCGGTGCCGTGCAATTCAAAATTACCAATACCAGCAGACAGGCTATCAAAGTGCCGTCATGGCAATTGCCATCGAATGCATTGGATTCTGATTTATTCGATGTTTACCATAATGGTGAGAAAGTCGATTACGTTGGCAAGATGATCAAGCGCGCTCCTATCAGCGCTGCTGATTTCATTACGCTTCGTGCTGGCGAAACAAAGGTAATCAATGCCGATCTATCGTCGGTATATGACATGACCTCTGATGGTGAGTACTCAGTTCGCTTCAAATCTTATTTGCAAGGCGCCAAAAACGAAAAAGGTCAACTGCTGACCACCACCAATGGCCGTATGGCCTTGTTGCAATCGCCTGATCTGCGTACTTCGATTAGCTCAGCCGCTCCAACCGTGAGCGATATGCAAATTGAAATGAATCAAATTCAAGAAAAAGCCGGCGGCACCAACACAAAGGCCACTGTTGTTAAAAACGGCGTGACCTATGTTGGCTGCACCACTACACGTACAACTACTGCCGGCCAAGCCGTTAACTCTGCTCGCACTTACGCAGAAAACGCTAAGAATTATTTAAATGCAGGCACTACTGGCCCACGTTACACAACATGGTTTGGTAGCTACACCAGCACACGCTACAACAATGCTAAATCGCACTTCGCTAAAATTGACACCGCCATGGACCAAAGTGGTGGCCAAATTAAAATCAATTGCGGTTGCAACCAAAATTACTTTGCATACGTGTATCCAAACCAGCCTTATCAAATCTGGGTCTGCAAATCCTTCTGGTCCGCAGGCCTGACCGGTACCGATTCAAAAGCCGGTACTTTGGTACATGAGATGAGCCACTTCGATATTGTCGCCAATACCGATGATGTTGTTTATGGTCAAAGTGGGGCTAAGAGCTTGGCCATTAGTAATCCTGCCGATGCCGGTCGTAACGCCGATAGTCATGAATATTTCAGCGAAAATACCCCGTTCCAAAACTAAAGCATTCGAACTTTGATTGCAAAGACCCGCTTAGGCGGGTCTTTTTTTTATCCGCAGTTAAACAAATTCGTTATGCTAGCGACTGACTAGGAGAACTTGATGGACGGATTTGAAACGCAGTTGATGTATGTCATCGCGATTATTTTAATTATTGTCGGCTTGGCGGGAACCATTTTACCTGCGCTGCCGGGCCTGCCCTTGATGTTCTGTGGCATGTTGCTCGGCGCATGGGCCGGTGACTTCAAAGAAGTCGGTGTTTGGACAATCGTATTATTAGCGGTCTTGATGTTGATATCGGTAGGTGTCGATTTCATGGCGACTTTGATGGGGGCGAAGAGAGTCGGTGCCAGTAAAAAGGCGATGCTTGGCGCAGCACTCGGTACTTTTGCAGGATTATTTTTTGGCATTCCCGGCTTATTGCTCGGGCCCTTCGTCGGCGCCGTGATCGGTGAAATGATCGACGGTAAAGAATGGCGTATAGCGACAAAAACCGGCTTTGGCACATGGCTGGGCTTGGCCATTGGCACCGCGCTTAAACTTGCGCTGGCCATTTGTATGTTGGGCATTTTTATTATGGCTCTGATTTTTTAAAGTAGGTTGGGCCCTGGCCCGACAAAAACACCATCGCAATCGTAATCGTAATGAAGCGTCGGGCAATATCTAGACATCATCGCAACCTTTATGGAGCGTCGGGCCGGACCCGACCTACGCGCTCACAATGGTGCTATCGCCAATAAATCGACTCCCACGAGAGCTTTGTTTTACAAAGCCCTCAAAGTCTCCATCGGCGGGACCTGAGTTACTTTGCGGGTGGCCCAAAGTCCTGCCAGTAATGCCAAACTACTGCCGCCAATCACACCATAAGCCACTAATGGAAGATTAAAACTCCAGGGCAAATTAAATACTTGTTCGGAAATCAAGCTGGCAATGACGCTGGCTGAAATCGAAGCCACAAACCCTGCTAGTAAGCCCAGGCTGGCAAACTCGGTAGCCTGTGCAAGCAGCAATTGTTTTTTCGATGCCCCCAGTACTCGCATAACGCCGGCTTCACGCATCCGTTCGTCTTGCGAAGCCTGCACGGCAGCGAGCAATACCAATAAACCCGCCAGTAATGAAAAATAGAATACCGATTCAACTACGCGGCTGACTTGCTCAATCGTGCCGCGCACCTGTTTCAACACCGCATCAATATCAATTACCGATAAATTCGGATATGCGCGCACCAGATTATCCATTGCCCTTAATTTATCTTTGGGCACGTGCATTGCGGAAATATAGCTGGCCGAAAAGCCTTCGAGACCGCCAGGTGAAATGACCACGAAAAAATTTGGTTTAAAACTTTCCCATTCAACTTTTCGCAAGCTGGTGATCTTGGCAGTTAATGGCTGACCGGCAATATCGAAACTCACCACATCGCCTATTTTCCAGGACAAGGTTTGGGCAAAGCCTTCTTCAACCGACATTTCCAATGTACCAACATGATTAGCCGACCAGAACTTACCGGCAACCAATTTATTGTCCTCGCCAAATGCGGCTACCGATGACAAATTGAATTCACGCTCGGCGAGTGATTGCGCTCGCATACCGGCTTTTTCATAGTCAGCACCGCTAACTTTTTTACCATTCACTTCCTGCAAGCGAGCACGCACCATTGGAAACAAAACCGCATTCTTCAAACCTTCGCGATCAATAAACTTTTCAACCTCGGCCAGTTGCTCCGGTTGCACATTGATCACAAATCGATTTGGTGCATCCACCGGCATCGCTTGTTGCCAACGCGATAATAAATCCGTGCGCACAAAAGTCAGCAATAGCAAAGCCATCAAGCCTAAACCCAATGCCGACACTTGCGCCAAGGTCATGCCTTCATGGCGACTTAAGTTAGCCAAGCCGTACCGCCATGGACCACGTAAGTTTTGCCGTACTTTTTTCAACCAGCGCAATAAAAGCCAGGCAATGCCAGCCAGCACCAGAGCGGTAATGCCGATGCCGCCCAAAATAATGCTAGCAAGCACTGCCGAGTCTGCTTTCCACCAAAGCAATCCGCCCAGACCAGCTAATCCCAATAAACCTACCACCCAGGCACTCGGCTCGGTCAATGGCACATCACGACGCAATACGCGCAATGCCGGTACTTTTCGCAACGCCAATATCGGCGGTACGGCAAAGGCAATTAAAACAGTAAAGCCAATCGCAAATCCGGCCCACACCGCTTGCATGCCCGGTTGCGGCAATGCAACTCCCATTGCATTCGATAACCACGCACCGACTGCCATTTGCAAGAGCCAGGCAAACGCAATGCCAATCGAACTACCGACCAAACCGAGAAAAAATAATTCGCCTAACTGCAAACCGGCAATAGTCGATTGACTGGCTCCAAGGCAACGCATGACAGCGCTACCGTCGAGATGCCGAGCGCTGTGACGACGCGCCGCCAATGCGACGGCGACTGCGGCCAAGATCAGGGAAACCAGCGCCGCCAAGCCCAGAAAGCGGCCCGCTCTATCCAAAGCGGAACGCACTTCCGGGCGCGCATCATCGCTGCTTTCCAAACGCTGACCACGCTGAAGATTGCTACGTGTTTTTGCAATAAAGATCTTTACATCGGGATTTTTACCAGCAACAACAAGTCGATATTGAATACGGCTGCCATTTTGTACTAAACCGGTTTTAGCCAAATCAGCCAAAGCGATAAATACTTTTGGGGCAACATTAAAATAATCCAGGGCGGCATCGGGTTCTTGAACCATTGTGGCGGCATAAACAAAGCTGGTATCGCCAACGCCAATTTTTTGCCCCATGGTAACTTTCAATTTTCGGGCGGCGTCTTCCGACAACCAAACTGTGCCGATGCTTGGTCCACCCTGCACTTTTTCGATATTGGTTTTTTCTGCTCGACGAATTTGAAATTCGCCGCGCAACGGATAGAAATCGTCAATGGCCCGAATATCGGCAAGACTGATCGCTTCGCCGGCTTGTACCATGCTGCGAAAATTTGCCGTTTGTGCGACATTTAATTTCAACTGCTTTGCTGATAGCGCAACATCGGTATTGATCGGTGTATCAGCACGCAGAGCTGCATCGCCGCCAAGCAAGCGATTGGCTTCTTGCTGCAAACCCAACTCGGCACGATCGGTGATCAAACCCACCGCAGTGACCGCCATTACCGCCAGTATCAAGGCCGATAGCATCAAACGGATCTCACCAGCCGCCAGATCACGCCAAGTCTGGCGCCATGCAAGTTTTATCGTTCTCATTGCAATAGCCGACCTTCGGCTAGACGAAGGATTTTTGTGCAGCGTGCCGCAAGTTTTTCGTCATGGGTGACGACAACCAACGTTGTGCCGCTGGTTTGGTTTAATTCAAACAGCAAATCAACAATGGCACGACCAGTTTCAGTATCGAGGTTACCTGTTGGCTCATCGGCGAAAAGAACCGCAGGCTTCACCACGAAAGCTCGTGCTATTGCAACACGTTGCTGCTCACCCCCCGAGAGTTGACGCGGGTAATGCTGTAGCCGCTCACCCAAACCCACGCGTTGCAAAATATCACGGGCAGCGGCTTGCGGATTTTCATCGCCACGCAATTCCAATGGAAGCATGACATTTTCAATCGCCGTTAATGCAGGTAATAGTTGAAAACTTTGAAATACAAACCCAACTTTGTCACCGCGTAATTTTGCCCGGCCATCTTCATCCAGGTTTGATAAATTCACGTCGAGTATTTCGACATGACCTTCACTTGGGGTATCCAAACCTGCCATTAATGACAGCAAGGTACTTTTACCTGAGCCAGATGCCCCCACTATAGCCAGTGTTGTGCCCTGATTAATCTGAAAGCTGACATCCTGCAAAATACGAAGCTCGCTGGTAGGAAGACGCACTACTTTGCCCAAGTTTGATACATTGATTGCGTTCGCCACGTTTTAATCCCAAGGAAATAGTGTGTTGAAATTATTCTCTAAACTCTTTCATGTAGCCTGCCACAGCAGAGTTCAAGGCTGTGTGTTGATGCTTTTGTTATCAATCACCATGCCAGCGACTGCGGCAGAACAAAAGGTGCTATTGGTCATGGGTGATTCCTTGTCTGCAGCTTACAACCTGCCAACACAGCAAGGCTGGGTTGCATTAAGTGCGGCCAGAATGAAGACCAGCCACCCACAATGGAGAGTGGTCAACGCAAGTATTAGCGGCGAAACCAGCTCTGGCGGGCTATCGCGTCTGCCAGCCGCATTAAAAATTCACAAACCGAACTTGGTGATTATTGAATTAGGCGCCAATGATGGCTTGCAAGGATTACCTTTGGCACAGACGCGAAATAATTTATCGCAAATGATTCAATTATCGAAAGCCAGTCAAGCAAAAGTGCTATTGATCGGCATACAAATTCCACCGAACTACGGCAAAGCATACACACAAGGCTTCGCAGCTAACTACACCGATCTGGCAAAAAAGGAAAAGATTGCATTGCTGCCTTTCCTGCTGGCTCCGATCGCCACCGATAGAAAATATTTTCAACGTGATCAAATACACCCTACTGCAGCGGGGCAAATCAAATTACGTGACCATGTATGGCCAGTGTTGAAGCCATTGTTGTGAATATGTAATCGTCTGCGATGATTTAAAAATAATAGAATTGCTCATGAGCGCGACAAAAAAATCTGTGCAGGTTTATGCTCTATCGGCTTTCACCTTATCTTTCAGGAGGGTGATGCTAGGCTCATTAATCATTGAATAACGTAATAAAAAATGGTGGGCATTGCCCGCCATTTTTTATTAAATTATTTATAGGATTCTGTGACGGGATTAACCCAACAGGTGCGCCAGATGCAACCGCTCTAAATCAACCACATCAATCTACATCTATCTACATCAATCTATATATACAGTTTTAATATTCATGAATTCGTGAATGCCGTGTTCGGCTAATTCACGACCGAAGCCTGAAGATTTTGTGCCGCCAAACGGCAACCGCACATCGCTGCGGACTTGCGCATTGACGAAGGTTGCACCGGCTTTGATGCGACGGGCAATATTCTCGCCGCGTTTTTTATCTTGGGTCCAGACACTGGCGCCAAGTCCGAATGAAGTGTCGTTCGCGACGTGCACGGCTTCATCATCGTCTTTGACACGGATAACGCTCGCGACCGGGCCGAATAATTCTTCGCTATACGCCGGCATGCCAGGTTTTACGTGGTCTAGTATCGATGCCGGGTAATGCGATGCGCCCTCGCCCAACTCACAGCCGATCAACACTTTAGCACCGGCCTTGATACTGGTTTGCACCTGCTTATGCAATTCATCACGCAAGTCGGCACGCACCATCGGTGCCAGCGATGTTGCAGCAACATTAGGGTCGCCGATTTGCAACTTGCTGGCGGCTTCGACAAATCTCTGCA
>JAYUUM010000012.1:0-19479 GCA_043754555.1 Arenimonas sp.
AATTCCGATAGACGCAAACCGGAGGAGTAAAATAATTCCAGCACGGCGCGATCACGTTTTCCGAGTTCGGTGTCAGTCGGTACTTCGACTAGGCGCGCCATTTCATCAGGGTCGAGCACTTGCGGTAATTTTCTGGCCGCTTTCGGGGCGCGAATTCCCTGCGTTGGATTGCCTTTCAATTGGCCATGTTTTAATTGCCACTGAAATAGTGAACGACAGGCAGATAATCTTCGCTGCAAGCTTTTTGCACCGAGGCCGCGGCGATGCTCGCTGGCCATAAAACTACGCAGCGCTTCGCCATTCAAACTTTGCCAATCGGTAAAACCTGCCGTTGGCATCCACTCAATCAAACTCGATAAATCCCGTTGATAACTGTCGGTTGTGTTAGATGACAAGCGACGCTCAATTCGCAAATGCGAAAGAAATTTTTCGATCGTTTGTTTTAGTTCTGGCTGCGTCATTATGGGTTTTTTATTAGTTACTCTTGTTGAAAGTCTGATCTAATTTTCTTAGGGGCGCTGCTTGTGACCGTCATGGATGGCGCGAATGTCGGTCTTTAACAGACGCATGTCTGGTCAAATGCAAGAGCATTTTTCGACCTGCGCCCAAAGATTACGACAATGAACGACTGTCGCCCGCAAGCGGCCTCCTGCGCGGTGAGAGTCAAACGCGGGGGGCCCCTACGGTTAATCGAAACGTGCCAATGCTGCCACAAGTGCTTCGCTCATCAAGCGTAAAAACAAAGTGCCCATGCCGGGATAAAAGCGATTCGCGTCCTGACTGCCGACACATAAAATGCCCTGACCGGTTACCGCTAATAGCACGCAAGAAGCGGGTAGCAATTGGGCATCGCGATATAACACATCCAATTTGTCCTGATTCAAGCGGCCACATAACGGTTCGTTGGCGGCGATAAAGTCTTTGAACGGCAATAAAGCGTTCGCGCGCATCGGCAATATTTGCCACCACTCGGCTTGTTCTAAGCCATCGACTTCAGAAAATAAAATCGCACGTATGGCGTCGCCCTGAAAATCTTCGCCGAGTACCGCCACCATCGCTCTCCAGGTATCGGCAGCAGTACCTGCGCGCATTAGCGCGAGGGTAAGTTGGTGCGTTCGTACTGCCAAGCGTTCGTTTTCTTGTGCGTTGGCAAATAACTCATTCAAGCGACGACTGAGTTCGCGATTTTTATCGCGTAATACTTCCAGTTGATAGCTCGCCAACGAGGCGGTTTTGCCTTCTTCGCGCGGCACCACCAATGACACCGCAAGGTCCGGGTATTGCTCAAGAAATTTTGGATGGCGACGCAACCAGGCTGCCACTTCATGCGCACTCATGCGTTCGGATTTTTCATCTGTTGATATCACAACCACTCTCCTTCAAAAACAAAAACAGCCGGGCCGGTCATTCGAATTGGCGCGTCTTTGTTCGTCCAATCAATTTGTAAGTCGCCACCGGGTAAGCTCACTTTTACATTCAATTCCAGTTTGCCCAGTGAAATCAGTGCCGCCACTGCCGCGCAGGCGCCGCTGCCGCAAGCCAAAGTTTCACCGGCACCGCGTTCATAGACTCTTAGCTTGATATGGGTCGGCGAAATAATTTCGGCAAAACCGACATTCACGCTTTCCGGGAAATACACACTCGCTTGCAAGGATTTGCCGATACGCTCGACCGGAGCATTGGCAATATCATCGACTTGAATTACCGCATGCGGATTGCCCATCGACACTGCAACAAACTCGATGTTTTTATTTTCTACCGATATGCAATATGAAGGTGACACTTTTTCAGTGATAAAAGGAATACTGGCCGGTACAAAATCCGGCACACTCATCAGCAAAGAATAATGTTCGTTTTCCAGGCATTGCACATCAATAATTCCAGCTGGACTATCGAGTAAAAAATTCGAGGCTGTCGTTATACCGGCGCGTTTTATCCAAGCCGCCACGCAACGCGCACCATTACCGCATTGCTGCGCCAGCGAGCCATCGGAATTGAGGATTCGATAACGCGCTACACAGTCCGGATTGTCGGAATTTTCTATCGTGAGGAGTTGGTCGAAACCAACACCGGTATGGCGATTTGCGATGGCGCGCGTACTCGTTGCATCGGGCAATGGCGAGCCGTCACGCAAATCCAACAACACAAAATCATTACCGGCACCGTGCATTTTGCTAAAACGCAGGGACACGTGAACCTCAGTTACTCGATGCCGAAGGTTCTTTTGCAGGTTCTGCTTTGTCGGGATGTACTAAGGGGCCTTTATTGCCGCAGGCGACAAGCGATGCGAACAATGCGGTGGCCAGAAGAATATTCAGCAATGTGCGAGTGTTTTTCATGGGGCGAGTATAACCGGTCTGTCGTCAATGAGAACGCGAAGCCCCATAATAGGGGCTCTGAATCGCTCACGGCTACCCCCACCCATGCCTTGGTTAGAACTCTCGCTTCGCTGTCGTGCTCATGATGAATCGCGTCTGGAACTTGCGCTGCAAGATTGCGGCGCGCTTTCGGTGTCTTTGTTAGATGCTGCTGACGCGGAAAATGAACATGCGATTCTGGAGCCCGGCGTTGGTGAAACACCGCTATGGCCGGAAATTATCATCACAGCCTTATTTGATGCCGACAGCAACGAAGATTTATTGCTGCAATCGCTGGAAGCGTTCGATGAAGAACTGGACCTAAGCTCGGCGCAGTTTACGCGGGTCGAAGATCAGGATTGGGAGCGCGCATGGCTGGATCAATTCAAACCGATGAAATTTGGTGAGCGCACCTGGATCGTGCCCTGGAATCTGGACGTTCCCGATGAGGCAAAAGGTCAGGTGCTGATTCGACTAGACCCAGGGCTCGCGTTTGGCTCAGGCACGCACCCCACCACTGCCTTGTGTTTGCAATGGTTCGACAGCATCGATCTAAAAAATAAAACAGTGCTCGATTTTGGTTGCGGTTCCGGCATTCTGGCGCTTGCGGCATTGAAGCTCGGCGCTGAATCGGCGATCGGTGTCGATAACGACCCGCAGGCTTTAATCGCCACGCACGATAATGCCGAACGCAATGAAGTCGGAAAAAAATTAACCGTGTATTTGCCGGAAGATGAACCCAAAGGGGCTTATCCTGTCGTGGTCGCCAATATTTTGGCCTCGGCATTGAAGAGTCTTGCATCGCTGTTGGCTGAGCGAACTGAAGCAAACGGTGTGATTGCGCTTTCAGGAATTTTGAAAGGGCAGGAAACCGACTTACTCGAACACTACTCGCCATGGTTCGATGAACTGCAAGCCACCCAGCTTGAAGATTGGATGCGAATTACCGGGCGGCGTAAATCATCATGAAAAAAACTTCGCCAAGCTTTATCGAAGAACCCGTTTTGCTTACGCGCTCCCGCCGTTGGCGCTGGGTTGCATTGGCTTTGGTATTGGCAGTCGGCTTGTTGCTGCAAGTTATTATTGCCGATCGTGTTCGCTTGGCGACCGACCCTATTTGGCGACCACGTCTCGAAATTTTGTGCAACGTCTTGCAATGTTCCTTGCCGGCATGGAAAGAACCCAAAGCATTCCACGTGACCTCGCGCGATATTCGCCCGCACCCGTCAGTACCTAATGCTTTGCTGCTTACCGCCAGTTTTCGTAACGATGCTGCATTTGCACAAGCTTGGCCGCAACTGGAAGTCGCGCTGACGGATCTGCAAGATCAGCCATTAGGATTACGACGCTTCGAAGCCCGCGAATATTTAGGCAACGCGCCGGATAGCCCGATGATAATGCCCGGACAATCCGCTAGCCTGACGCTTGAAATCATGGACCCGGGTAAACACGCGGTCGCTTTTCGCCTTGAATTTAATTAAGCGTACTTAACGGTCTAATCTCTATTTGCGATTTAGTTTGGGATGCAAGTAGTTGATTTCGTGGTGGGCTATTAAGCCTCTTTCCAATATTGCGCAAGCGATCCGCAAAAAACGAAAAAATATTTTTGTTAATCCCCATTCTGAACAAATTTCTAGGCTAAAATCGCCGTCCGCCGTGATCGCTGATGGCGTGCCCGCATGGAAGCGGTTTTTTGAAGATTTTCTTTTTTGCGGAGTTTTCTTTTGAACGTGCCACCCGCCTTACGCGCAGAACCAGCACCCGCAAGCCAAGCGCAACCTGCTTTACGCGAATACGTCGCCAAGGCAGTACGTCGGTATCTGCACGATATGAATGGCGCCGATGTCGAAGATTTACATGATGTGGTGTTGCGTGAAATCGAAACGCCGCTGTTACACGAAGTGATGCGCCATTGCGATGGCAATCAAAGTCGCGCCGCCGATATGCTGGGCATGAATCGCGCTACCTTGCGCAAGAAACTAAAAGATTACGGATTGGCGTAGTGTAAAGGGGTCAGGTTCATTTATTATGTTTGCTTCGGATTTTTGATCCCGTAATGAATCTTGATAAATGAACCTGACCCCTTTAATGCGTCTGCCCGTTCGCCGGGCCTTATTGTCTGTTTCCGATAAAAGCGGTCTGCTCGAGCTCGCTCATGCATTAATCGCTTTGAACGTGCATTTGTTATCAACCGGTGGCACAGCAAAAGCACTGCGTGAAGCCGGTATTGCGGTTCAAGATGTTAGCGATGTGACCGGCTTTCCGGAAATTATGGATGGTCGCGTAAAAACATTGCATCCGAAAATACATGGTGCTTTATTGGGCCGCAGCATCACCGACGATGCCGTGATGAAAGAACACGATATAACAGCAATCGATTTGCTTATTGTCAATTTATATCCGTTTGCAACAACCATTGCCAAAGCCGATTGCAACTATGACGATGCTATTGAAAATATCGATATCGGCGGCCCTGCCATGTTACGTGCCGCAGCAAAAAATCATGAACGCGTCTGCGTTGTCGTTGACCCGGATGATTACGCCTCATTGGTAACTTCATTGCAAACAGGCGGTACCGATATTGCAATGCGCAGATCATTCGCTGCAAAAACCTATGCCCACACCAGCACTTACGATGGCCAGATCACGCAGTGGCTATCAGCTCGAGCGGCCGATCCACAAACGCCCGAGGTTTGGCCGCATACTTTGCACCTGTCGTTAGATCTGGCATCGAATTTGCGTTACGGCGAAAATCCTCATCAACGTGGCGCCTTATATTTAGACAAGCGTGCACTCGAAAAAAAGGCGGGCGATGGTATCGTCGCCACTGCAAAATTCTTGCAGGGCAAGGAATTAAGTTACAACAATCTGGCCGATGCCGATGCGGCACTCGAATGCGTCAAGATTTTTGAGCAGCCGGCCTGCGTTATCGTTAAACATGCCAACCCGTGTGGCGTTGCTGTGTCGCATGACTTGTTCACAGCTTATGATCGCGCTTACGCGGTCGACCCTACATCGGCGTTTGGCGGTATCATCGCCTTTAATCGCGAACTCGATGCAAAAACCACAGCGGAAATTCTGCAGCGACAATTTGTTGAAGTCGTTATCGCACCAAGCATCGCCAGCGATGCACTGCCACTATTTGCCAAGAAAGCCAATGTTCGCGTTTTAGCTTGCGGTGATTTGCGGAATAATCAAATAACAATGGAATACAAACGCATTGCCGGTGGTTTGCTGGTGCAAGATGCCGATACCGATGCACTCACTGTGAATGATTTGAAAGTTGTTAGTGCGCGTTCACCCTCTGTCGCTGAAATGCAGGATTTATTGTTTGCCTGGAAAGTCGCGATGTACGTGAAATCCAATGCGATTGTTTATGCGAAAGATTTACAAACTATTGGCATCGGCGCCGGACAAATGAGCCGTGTTGTCAGCGCAAAAATCGCCGCGCTTAAAGCCGAAGAGGCCGGACTAGCGGTACCCGGCTCGGTGATGGCAAGCGATGCCTTCTTCCCATTCCGCGACGGCATCGATGCTGCAGCAAAAGCCGGCATTCGTGCCGTCATCCAGCCCGGCGGTTCGATGCGCGACAATGAAGTTATCACTGCCGCTAATGAACATGATATTGCGATGGTGTTCACCGGACGGCGGCATTTCAAACACTAAACCCGCACCCGATTGTGGCAATACTACAATCGAGCTATTTTAAAGCTACTTTCACCTGATAAATAAAGAGAAAAATATGACAGCACTTTATCTGAAACAAAGTGACAACAAACTGCTCGAACTTATCGACAACGATTTTCTTTGCATGCAAAACGTGATGGAAGAAGAAAGCTCGACCGATCGTGATTATTTCATCGATCTTTCGACAGTCGACATGCTCAAAGCCGCAGGCGCGACCGATGGCTTGGTAGAAGTACTGACAAAAGCCATCGGTGAATCTGAAGGTATTGATGTCGAGTGGAAGTAGTTTGATAAATTACCTGAACATTCATGCCGCATCATGAGTGTTCTTAAAAGTAAAAAACGCTGAGATTATTCGGCGTTTTTATTTTTGCACAGACCTTTCGGGCGCAAGTGCTCCTACGTCAACCAGTCACGTGGCTTCAAATAATCCTGCAAACGTGCCTCGATGCTCTCGGGGTCAGGACTATATTGATATTCAAAACGCACGCGTGGCGGCAGGCTCATTAAAATACTTTCAGTGCGACCGCCACTTTGCAAACCAAATAAAGTACCGCGATCCCAAACTAGATTAAATTCGACGTATCGCCCACGGCGATATAATTGGAACTCGCGTTCGCGTTCACCATAGACAGTATTTTTTCTCTTTTCGATAATCGGCAAATACGCCTCCAGAAAACCATTGCCGACGGCTTGTTGATAGGCAAAGCAGGTATCAAAATCCGGCGCATTTAAATCATCAAAAAACAAGCCACCAACGCCGCGAGCTTCCTGACGATGTTTCAAATAAAAATATTGATCACACCATTGCTTGTGTTTTTGGTAACGATCGTCGCCGAAGGGTTCGCATAAATCGTGCGCGACTTGGTGCCAATGTTTAACGTCTTCATCAAACGGATAAAAAGGCGTCAGATCGAAACCACCGCCAAACCACCAAATCGGCTCGGCATTTTCGGGCTGCGCTTCAAAATAACGGACATTCGCATGGGCAGTCGGCAAATACGGATTGCGTGGGTGAATCACCAATGAAACACCGACCGCTCGCCAAGGCGCGCCAGCAAGTTCCGGCCGGTGCGCAGTTGCAGATGCTGGCAAGGTATTGCCCGAGACATCGGAAAACCCGACACCGGCTTGTTCAAACACCGCACCTTCTTTCATTACCCGCGAACGACCGCCGCCACCTTCGGCGCGCTGCCAGCTCTCTTCATGAAATTGCTGGCCACCATCACTGTTTTCCAGCGCTGAGCAAATACGATCTTGCAGCTTGAGTAAATAGGCTTGAACAATATTGACGTTTGTCATGAGAACCTCTTATTAGCGCTATGATAACGTCAATCATCACCGTTATAATATTCACTATAAATGAGCACGACTAAGCTTCCGTCCCGCATCAGCATCAGTCATCTTGATAATTCTCAAGCGGCATTTCAGTTTGATTTTTCCGATGGGCAACATGCGCCGAACCGCATTGCTTGTGAATTCTTGTCCGGCGAGCAGGATTTAGAATCCTGGCAAATTCTCGACAATGAACGCTACCGCTTCGTTATCATTGATATTTCGGAAGCCGAACTGACTATTGAGCAAGCCACCGCCAAGGCATATCGGGATTTGCTGGAGCAGGTGCGGCCGTCCAAGCATCCTTATTTATTGCGAATCTGGAATTATTTTTCCGATATCAACCAAGGTCAAGGTGACAAAGAGCGTTATCGAAGCTTTTGTGTTGGGCGCTCGCAAACCGTGGATGGCCAGTTCAATACACCGCCACCGGCTGCCACGGCGATCGGGACCGATGGCAGCGACGGCAAGCCTTCGAGTTTGCAGTTGATAGCCTTGTGCTCGAGCGAAGTGGCACGCACGCTTGAAAATCCCCGGCAAACTCCGGCTTGGCGTTATCCCCGCGAGTACGGTCCAGTGTCACCGGGGTTTTCGCGCGGCATTATTCTGGATGAAGACACCCAAGCGCCGCGTTTGCTAGCATCCGGCACTGCCAGTATTGTTGGTCATGTCTCGCAACATATTGGCGAAGTCGCCGGACAACTTAGTGAAAGTTTGGCCAATCTTGAAGCCTTATTGGCTGAAGGCAGCAAACAATCGGGCCACCATTTTTATTTGAGCAATTGCGAAGCGCTGCGCGTGTACTTGCGCAAGCCGGTAGATTTAGCCGTGGCTGAATCAATAATTTCCGCTGCCGGTATCGATCGTGACCGCGTGCTGTATTTACGTGGCGATATTTGTCGTCGCGAATTGGATGTCGAACTTGAAGGTGTGTTTGTTGCAGCCTGATTTTATGTAGAAGCGAGCTCTGCTCGCGATTGATCCGCGTCGAAGGCTTGTCGCGAGGCTGAAAAATGCTCCTGCATTTTCAGCACTCTCGCCATCCATGGCGGTCGCATAGCTCGCTCCTACGATCTTGATTTCAATCCATCGTCCCGGCATACAAGCGCAAACATAATGTTCGCGACAAATTCCGTAGAACTTTCAATGCCACACTCGGACTGGTTTCACTGAGCTCATCAAACACCGGATTGCTGATGGATAAAAGCAGTGTATCGGCGATGGCGGTTACGTCGGCGCTGCGCGGCGTTTGCATCAAAAAGGCGGCTTCGCCGAATAATTGACCGGCGCCCAATGTCGTAAGTACTCGGCGCTGTCCGCGTTTTTTTATGGATACTTCTACAGCCCCTTCAAGAATTAAATACATGGCACTGCCGCCATCGCCTTTATTCAATAAAACATCATCTGGACCGGCGGCAATTTGCTCCGCTGACAAAAATAATTGTTGTTTTTCTTCGCCGTCCAAATCATCTAACAGCGGTATATTCGAATCCATTAAGCGTTCGTCAAATTGTTTCAGAAAATCATCAACCGCCAACACCCTCACACTGCCGGGCTTGCTATGAGCGGTAAAAGTTTGTTCAAACCAGTCGCCTAAACTAACATTGGGTGGATATTGCATCACTTGCATCAACAACGGAGATTTGACCGCTTCAAAATGCCCCCAATCGCCAGTGATCATCACCATTGGAATGCGAAAGCCGGCCTCTTCGTGCACAAAGCCGGGCGCATAGCGTCGAAAGCCCATCACTTCGTATAAAGACACCAGATGCGACTGGCAATGCAGGAAAGCCAACTCACCGCCAGTTTCGCGAATACAATCAAACGCCGTCTTAAAAAAATCAGCGGCCAATCCATGGCCACGATAGCCGTTGGCAACAATCATGCGTGAAAAAATAAATTGCTGGTTTGCCTCGACCGGGAATTTTTTATTTTCGTAAAGCTCCCGCCAGCTACTTTCTTTATCAAGCTGGTCTACTGGCGTTATACGAAAAGTACCGACCATCTTATCGTGGTCAAATGCGGCTAATACGATTGAATACGCATCTTCAGGGTCTTGCAGACGCTGTAAATCATCATTGCAGCCTTCCGGGCAACGACCCAATTCATTTACATAAACCTGATAACGCAGACGCGCAACGGCGTCCAGTTCTTCGGCGGAATTAATCGGCCGAATAAATAAATGATTAGTTTTATGACTGGCAACACTCATCTTGCCGCTCCCCAGCTGCTAAGCCAGCATTCTGGCATTCCTGCTGCCCGCACTACCACCTTGCGTCATAAGGGAAGTGCCGGTTGTCGGAGGAGATATGTTGATCAGGCCTTGAAGGCCCTCCTACTTCAACGACCGCTCAAACAACTCGTAAATTCGGCGATATTGGTCATACCAGCTTTCCGGTTGAACATACGCATGGCGTTCCAGTGGATAGCTCGCCAGTTCCCATTTGTCTTTTTTCAACTCGATCAAGCGTTGCGATAAACGCACCGAATCCTGATAAAACACATTGTCATCCATCATGCCGTGGCTGATCAATAAATTACCGCGAAAGTTTTCGACATATTCAATCGGTGAAGATTTTTTGTAGGCTTCAGGATCCAACTGCGGAGTATTTAAAATGTTGCTGGTGTATTCATGGTTATAAGAAGTCCAGTCGGTGACCGGGCGCAAAGCGGCGCCAGCTTTAAAAGTTTCAGGCGCACGGAATAGGGCCATAAAGCTCATAAAGCCGCCGTAGCTGCCACCGTAAATTCCGGTTCGCTCGCGATTGCCTTGTTGATTTGCCACTAGCCAGTCAACACCATCGAGATAATCTTCTAATTCGGGATGGCCCATTTGACGGTAAATCGCGGTGCGCCAATCGCGGCCATAACCTTGTGAGGCGCGATAGTCCATATCAAGCACGATATAACCTTTTTGCACGAGCATATTGTTGAACATCTGCTCGCGGAAATAATTGGGATAGCGTGAATGCACATTTTGCAAATAACCGGCGCCGTGGACAAACATGACGATCGGATATTTTTTTCCTGCTTCTAATTGTGCCGGCTTATAAAGCTTTGCCCACACTTTTCCTGCTCCGTGTTTTGAAGGCACTTGCACAAATTCCGGCGTGACCCAGTTGCGTGCCTTGAATTCTGCCGTGCGGGTATCAGTAAGTTTTACGGTTGCGCCATCGGTTACGTTAACTACCGCTGCTTGCGCTGGCATATAGGTGCTTGAATAACGCAGGAGTAATGCTTTGCCATCGGGCGATAAGCTGAAATCTTCAACACCATCCAAAGTCGTTATTTCACGCACACTGCCATTGCGATTGGCAGCACAGACTTCGTAGTCGCCAGGCCAGGCGCGATTGCATAAAACGTAGGCCGTAGTTTTATCGTTTGACCAGATTGGCGACGAAGCTTCCCATTTTCCGCTGGTTATTGCATTCGCTTTTGCGCCCAAAGTTTGCGTGTAGAGATGTGCATAACCGGTTTCTTCCGACATATACCAAAGTGTGTTGTTATCGAGCCAGCCAAATTCATTGAAATTCCAGTTAATCCAGGCCTTGTCGGTCAAGCGGTGTTGCGAAACCAGTTTGCCATTGGCGAAATCGATCGTAGCAATCCAGCGATCTTTATTATCAATGGCCCGGAACAAAACAGCGACCTGGGTGCCGGCGTCATTAAATTGCGCGGCATCAATGCGAACACCGCGATTACCTTTCAGAGCATCAAGTTTTTGTGCCTTACGAAATTCGGCCAATGGATCGATCGCAATGCCGGGCAATGCATCGAGCGAAATATCGCTGACTGCGCCGGTTTTTGGATTCACCAATTTCAGGCTTTGCGGTGTCGGTGAATTTCTGCCAACACGTACGCGTTGGTCTTCCGATTCTTCATAGCCTGATTCCGTTACATATTTTGGTAATTTTCCGACACGGCCTTCATCGGCACCTTTAGTTGAAGTAATCGCGAGTAGCCATTGCCCCGCAGGCGACAATGCTGTCCAGTCAATTTGCAGATCACTACCGAGATACGCTTTATTGATCGCGCGCGTTGCATCGGCTTTGCGATCGGCTTCCGCTTTAGATCTCAATTCTTCTCGGTCAGTTTTAATGCGTTTTAGCGTACTGATTAAACGCAATTGCATGTCGCGCAGATCATCGGCTTTTTTTGCTTTGTTCGGATCGTCTTCGGCGACAGGCAACGCTGCCGGTTCCTGCAAATGCGTGTTTAGTGACCAGCGATACCATTGATTACTTTCGCGATAAAGCACCGCCGTACCATCGGTACTGAAACGAGGGTCCATTTCGGTTTCGTTGGTACGAGTGATTTGCAGCAAGCTGCCATTTTTTAAATTACGCAAGAACACGTCGCCATTGCGCACAAACAAGGCTTGCTGATGCTGCGCATCAAAAATAAAATTCTGGCCATCTTGATTGGCAAGCTCGTTGCTTTCGACTTTTTTAGCACTTCCGCCGGTGCGATTAATCACAAAAACATCGCGAATTGGCGAACCCGTGCGCTTCTGACTGTACTGCAATTGTTGGCTATCCCAACTCCACCAAGTGCTTTCCACGGGCGTTCCAATCCAATCGGGGTGCGACATCGCCTGATCAAGTGTGATGGGCGTGGTTTGTGCCTGGACCGACAAACTGACCAGCATAGTCAGTGCAAACAAGCGAACTCGCATGGAAACTCCGATGAATGAGGATGAATGGGAAAGCGGCTAGATTATCAAATTAGCTATTGTTTTTAGTGCTAGTCGGCGACAATTCACCATTGCCAATCAGTATTTCCATGATCGCTCACATATATAAATCACTACGCAAACCCGATGCCTATCTGTATTTGCGTGACAAAGAGGGCTTCGGGCTAGTTCCGGACTCAATACGCGCACCCTTGGGCGAGCTGGCATTTGTGATGAGCCTGGAATTAAGCGTTGACCGAGTATTAGCTCGCGCCAATGCCGGCGTAGTGCGCTCGAACCTGGTGGAGCGGGGTTATTACCTGCAAGTTCCGCCGACCGTGCTGGACCCTTTAGTGGCCGGAGGCGTCGGCGATGGCTGAGCTATCCTCGGCAGCATTAAGGCCCAAAACCGGCTGGCGTCAAATTCTTGTATTCGCATTGGCGATTTTATTCGCTGCACTTCCAGCATTGTTCACTTCAAGCTGGAGCCTATTGGGTTTAATTGCGTCGCAACTTTTTTTAGGTCTGGGCTGGCGATTATTTAGAACCGATCAAAAAACTTCGGCAAAATCCAAGATCAAAACCGACTGGATTGTGTTTGTCGGCTTATGGTGCCTGGCCTATGCCTTGATGGCCTTGTTTTTGTATTGGCCTTTGCAGTCGCTTCGTTATAGCGGCACGCTGATTTCTGCACTTTGGCTAAGCGCAGCGGTAGCTTTGTTAATTCTCATTTTCTGGCGACACTGGCCGTGGTTGGCATTGGCCGAACAAGGTAGTGACCGCGTTTCTAAATGGCTGGCACTCGATTCGGCACCACAGGCTTACAGCTTCATGCCAGGCCTGGTCACTACTCTGCAATGGTTTGCCGTCATCGCGTTGGGCTTGAGTTTTGGCTTGAATCAATTTATTTCAAGCGCGTTTTTTTTACCGGCATTATTGGTGCATTTTTTACTCAGCGTTGCCCTGCATTGGCGTTTACACGCGATTGAAATTACCAGCGTGCGAAAAGCCGTTGATGATCCCGCATTGAAACCTGCCAGCATTCTTATCAATCAAAAACACACGGTTGCCGAACCCATTTCGCTTTATGCTGCCGCACGCCGTAATCAAGTCGATGCCGCATTAACGGCCATTCAAAACGGTGCCGACATCAATGCCCTGCCCGACACCAATGATGTCGATCAGCGTAGCCTGCCGATGTTGGCAGTATTGCTAAGCGACTTGCGTTTGTTGCGTGAATTAATTTCTCGCGGCGTTGATATTAATCATGCACATCTTGGGCTGACACCTCTGCTTACCGCGACTCGCGACAGCTGGCATGGTCGCCCGGAAGCGGTGATGATGTTGCTGGCCAATGGTGCTGACACTCGCATTGCCGACAACGATGGCTACACGCCTTTGCACCATGCCGCACGCAGTTCCGACCCTGCCGTTGCCGCGTTATTACTCGATGCTGGTGCTTCGCATGAAGCACTTACAAAAGAAGGCTTCAATGCACTCGGCGTTGCCTGTATTGCCAACAATTGGCGACTGGCAAAATTCTTGATGGAACGCGGTAGCAAAAGCGAGCCCACCAATGGGCAGTCGGCTTTGATTGCAGCAGCCCTCGGCGAAGACGACACCGCTGGCGTGCAATTATTATTACGGCACAAGGCGCGCGTGGATGCGCGTGGTGCGCAACAAAATACTGCACTATTGCAAGCCTGTGCATTAGGCAACACCGACATCGTTGGCGTATTACTGGACGCCGGCGCTGATCGCAATGCGCGCAATGACAACCACATCACGCCTTTACTTGAAGTGGCAATCCAGGGCTCCATCGAAACTCTGACACGTTTGTTGCAAGCCAAACCCGACATTCATGCCGTCGATCGCGAAGGCAGAAATGCATTGCATCTGGCGTGTGCCAACAATGCCTCGCCAGATTTTATCAAGCAGCTTATGCAAAGCGGCATCGTCACTGATCATGTGGATACGCATGGGCTGCGTGCCATTGATATCGCCATTGCAAAAGAGAATTGGCCGGTGGTTGCCGTGCTCGATCCCAAACATGAAATTCCCAGTTCGCTGACTGATAATTTATTTGAAGAACATCAGCTGCAACCTACACCACGACAACTTATCCGCGAAGCCCTGCAACAAAATGCCGAGGCCGATGTTTCCAGCTATTTACATAACTGCGATGCTGCAACTTTGTCAGCGATGTTATTGGAATTTGCCGGTGATGCCGACGTCTCTCGCATGGAATTACTGTTGCAAAACGGTGCCCGTGCCGACACCGCATTGGCAGATGGCGATAGCGCGTTTTTCCATCTACTGGACCGTGCCGGCCATGCACAACCTGCCTTGCTCTATTTGCTCGATCGCGGCACTTCGCCCAGTGGGCTCGGCGGCTTGTCGCGCTATTTGGCGGTCTGCCTGAAAAACGAATATGTCACACGCAGCTACGAAAATTTCGCATTGCAATTATTGGAACGCGGTGCCGACGCTTTCGGGCATCAGACAAAACACGAAGCCCCTTTATTGCAGTCGATTCATCTTGGCTGGCCTCGTTTGACCGAAACACTTCTACAACAAGGCGCCAATCCAAATCAACGTGATGGCCGTGGTTTTAGTGCATTGCACCTTGCGGCTAATCTAGGTCGCGAAAACAGCATTAAACAGTTATTGGTTTTTGGCGCTGACATTAATGCCCGCACGGCAGACGGTCAATCAGCCCTTGGTATTGCACTGGCGGCTGGGCAACATGATTTAAGTGCCTGGCTTGAGTGGCGCGGCTGGCAACCACCTGGCCGAAAACTGCTCGCATTTGATTTGCCAGCGGCCGCGATGACCGGCGATGCACAAGCGGTCAGCCGTTTAATCGAATTAGGGCTACCGATCAATGCGCTTGACGCACAAGCCTGTACGGCATTATTGCGAGCCGCCGGTGGTGGTCACGAAATTATTGTGCGTCACTTGCTAAACAATGGCGCCGACCATCGTATTGCCGCACGTACCGGTGCAACCGCATTATCGGCGGCGATCAGCATGCGACACGCGCATATCGTCGATGTGTTGTTGCGCAACGGTGCCCACGCCGAACAAAGCCTGCCTGGCGGCGTGACGCCGCTAATGCTGGCAAGCGCGCTTGGCCTACCGGATATCATTAGTCATTTACTTTCGCGTGGTGCAGAAATAAATGCTCGCGATGCTCAGGGCTTTAGTGCCTTGCACTGCGCCGCTATTCATGGGTTCAGCTCACGCGACAAACAACGCGTACTGGCCATGTTCGACATGCTGCTCTACGCCGACATTGAATTCGATAGTGCCACCCACACCGGTCAAACACCCTTGCATTTCTTGCTAGGCGCCCGAGCAGAAGCAGGTGCCAGTTGCGATGAAGAAGTACTAATGGCCGCGATGGAACGGTTGCTTAGTGAAGGCGTTGATCTGGACACCCAGGACCAGCGAGGCATGAGTGCATTGCACCTCGCTGCCATGCACGGTTTGTTACGGATTGTGAATCGTTTATTACGCGAAGGCGCCAGCAGAAATGTACGCGACTCACTCGGCCGCACACCGCATGAACTCGCACTGGTACGCGGCTTTGTCGATGTCGCCGCCGAATTTGAAACCCTGCGCAATAGCCAACCTTCGATGGCAAGATTTTTACGCGACCCTGATTGAGCATTACCGCTACTCAGGAATACTTGCCAATCCGGCAGTCCGTTCGTAGTGATATCCTAATCCGCACCCAACACCTACTGCGATCAACCCATGAATCTCACCTTGATTGCATTCTTGTCGGCAGTTTGCTTGTTCATTCTGATGCTCGTTTTTTTCGAATTTGGTCGACGTATTGGCACACGCAGACTTGCGCGTGATCCGGAAGGATTGGCAAAAGGCATCGGCGCGGCCGAGGGAGCGGTGTTTGGCTTGCTTGGCCTTATCCTCGCATTTACATTTTCCGGCGCCGCTACGCGATTTGAAGAACGCAGGCATCTGATCGCACAAGAAGCCAATGCCGTTGGCACTGCCTATTTACGAATCGATTTGCTTGCGGCGAATGCACAGCCGGAAATGCGGGCCCTGTTTCGCGATTATCTTGATTTGCGCATAAGCACTTACTCGAGCTCTGAGGACGATGCAAAAATCAAAGCTAAAAGAATGGCCACTGAAAAACTTCAACGGGATATCTGGTTAAAGGCGTTATCGGCTGTTGAAAAAGACGGAAGTTCCGATGATTCAACCAAACTGTTATTACCGGCACTTAACGAAATGATTGATATCACCACGACACGTGAAATGGCGACCAGAAACCACCCTCCCCTTGTCGTGTTTTTTTTGCTTTCGGGCCTGAGTCTGGCAGGCGCCATGCTGGTCGGCTACGACATGTCGCCCAATAAGGACCGGAGCTGGTTTCATTCGATTTCCTTTGCTGCCATCATTTCGCTGGCATGCTATGTGATTATCGATCTTGAGTTCCCACGTATGGGCCTGATTCGCGTTGATAGTGCCGACCAAGTGCTGGTCGATCTTCGAAAAAACATGCATTAATTCAAGCCGATATATGGACAAAGCCGATGTATGGACACGCAAAGTTTGAAAACAATTTGTAACAGGTTTCCCGGTGCCACATCGCATCTGTATGCGCACCCGAGCAATATTCTGGTTTACTACATCGGTCATAAAAAATTCGCCTATTTCAAAACCAGCGAGCCCGAAAAATGGCGTTTCAGTATCCGGGTATCGCCAGAGCGTTTTGTTGAACTGACCGATGTCCCTGGCATCAAACCAGCGAGATACTTTGCCCGTTTTCACTGGATAACTATCGTCAACACACAACATTTATCAAAAGACTATTTGAACGAGCTTATCCAATGGTCGTATCAAACAGCCTTGAACTCGCTTGGCAAAGCAGCCAGAGAGAAGCTAAGGAAGCTCTGACATAAGTGCGCAGCGCCACTACAGATTAAATTTATAGCCAATCCTGCAAACAATCCCAAACCAACACGCGATATGATTTTTTCCAAGAAAAGCAATGTAGCTAATTCAACAAATAATCCTATGACATGCTGGTATGGTTTTATATATGCAACCCGTAGGAGCGTTCACGAGCGCGATTAGTCTGCGACCCGAGTCAATAATTCGGCATCCACGCTCAGCACCATGACGTTTCATTTTGTTTATATCGCAGATTTAAGGTCTTTCGCGCTCGTGAGCGCGCCTGCGCAGCGTGTCATAGAACTTTTGGCAGGATTAGCTATAAAACGAAAATAGCGGTGCCAAGACGGCACGATTGAACAAAATGTCTAGTTCATCGGAATATTTAGAAAATTAGTTATAGATAGTAATGTCCAGCAGCATCTGACCTGAGTAAACAAAAAACGCCGAGCTAGCTCGGCGTTTTACGTTTGCACTATGCGAAACTGAAAATCAGCTTCGTTTCATACTCATAAAAAATTCGTCATTGGATTTACTGGTCTTCATTTTATCGAGCAAGAACTCCATGGCGGACAACTCATCCATTGGGTGCAACAACTTACGCAGTATCCATATCTTCTGAAGCATTTCGGCATCAATCAGCAATTCTTCGCGACGGGTACCGGAGCGGTTGATATTGATGGCTGGGTAGACGCGTTTTTCCGCGATGCGACGATCCAGATGCACTTCCGAGTTACCAGTGCCTTTGAATTCTTCGTAAATTACTTCGTCCATTTTCGAGCCGGTATCGATCAATGCAGTTGCAATAATCGTCAACGAACCACCTTCTTCAACATTACGTGCAGCACCGAAGAAACGCTTCGGTCGATGTAGGGCATTGGCATCAACACCGCCGGACAATACTTTGCCCGAACTCGGCACCACCATATTGTAGGCACGTGCCAGGCGCGTAATCGAATCGAGCATGATCACCACATCACGTTTATGTTCAACCAGACGCTTAGCGCGCTCGATCACCATTTCGGCGACTTGCACGTGGCGTGCAGCCGGCTCATCGAAGGTTGAAGAAATAACTTCGCCACGAACGGTGCGTTGCATTTCGGTGACTTCTTCCGGACGCTCGTCGATTAGCAAAACGATCAAATGCACATCGGGGTGATTATGCAAAATCGCCTGGGCCACATTCTGCATCAACATGGTTTTACCGGCTTTAGGCGGCGACACAATCAGGGAACGCTGACCTTTGCCCTGTGGTGACATCAAATCCATGATGCGGCCGGTTATATCTTCGGTCGAACCGTTACCGCGCTCAAGTGTGAATTTTTTACGCGGGAATAAAGGCGTCAAATTTTCAAACAATACTTTATTTTTTGACGCTTCCAACGGCTCGCCATTAATCGTGTCGAGCACATTCAATGCTACATAACGCTCGCCGTCTTTCGGTGAACGAATACGTCCGGAAATATGATCGCCGGTACGTAAATTAAAACGACGAATTTGGCTTGGAGAAATATAAACATCATCCGGGCCAGCGAGATAACTCGCATCGGCCGAACGCAGGAAGCCGTAACCATCCGGCAAAATTTCCAGCACGCCATCACCGGCAACACCATTGGAATGACGGGTAAGCACTTTCAATAACGCGAAGGTGACGTCTTGCTTGCGCATACGCGCTACGCCTTCGTGCAAATTTAAAAGCTCGGCCATTTCCAATAATTTATGGGCTGGCATGCGCTTGAGATCATTCAAGCTATAAGTCGGAAAATCCGCTGGCAATTGCGGCATTGGGCGTTCATAGCGTTCTTGACGTTCGCCGTTTTGATTGCTGTTTTGATTGTTATTTTGACCGGGATTTTGTCCAGCGTTTTCGCCACCTTCTTCAGCATTGGTATTTTGCTGATTGCGATTGCGATCGTTGCGGTCATAACGATCATTACGGCCACGGAAACGGTTTTGGTTTTGACGTGGATGCTGCGAACGATTTTGGTTATTTCGCGGGCTGCCATCTTCGTTGGTTTGGCCACCGTCTTGGCTTTGCTCGTTGTTCGAACCGCCAGCATTCGCATGGGAATCGTTTTGGTTCTGACTACTTGGTTCGCTTCCAGATTCACCTGGATGTGCTTCGCCTGAGTTAGCCGATTGTGAATACGAGCCGACATTATTATTGTTTTCCCGACTCTCGCGACTCTCACGACTTTCGCGAGGCTCTCGCTTCTCGCGCGGCGGGCTGGTCTCTGCTGACGCTGGTGCAACTGGCGGCGCTATTGGCGCTACAGCAGCGGGGATTTTGGCTGCTGGTTTTACAGTCACTTTCCGAACAGATTCGGTCGGTGCCGCATCAACAGTAGTAGAGGTTTGGACGCTAGGTTTGCGACCACGTTTTACGGCTGGCTTGCCGGTTTCGATTTCGTTTTCAGACACGGATGAGGTTCCTCGCAATGGCGAGTTAGGGATAAAAGAAGGGGTTTAACAGATCGGCGCTTGCGCCTTTTGAGGCCTAAA
>JAYUUM010000013.1:0-6372 GCA_043754555.1 Arenimonas sp.
TGCCATCAGCACCGATGGAATGACGGACTCCGCCGATCTCGCCGCGGCTGATCTTGCAAAAACGCCTGACCCGCAAGATCCATGTCGTTTGCTTGAACCTAAAGAAGTAGAAGCCGTGTTAGGTGCGCCATTGGCATTCGCTCCTTATCGCGGTGGTCAACCTATTGGCGATAGCGCTGCGATGCCACAAGAAAACGGAAATGCTTGCTGGTATTTCACCGCCGATCATAAAAACCTCACGGTGCAAGCTTATTGGACCGATGCCGGTGCCATCAATGCCGGTATTGGTGGTCACGTAGAAAAAGCAGAAGGCGCCACTAAAGGCATGTTGAAACTACAAAATGGCACCGAGTTGGTCGGTGATTGGGATGAGGCGAAAATTCGCGGTTGCTGCAATTTTATTGCCATGCAAGGCGACAGCCAGGTGGAAATTGATTTTGGTGGAAGCCTGACGACGACCGCCCAACAAGCGGGTGAGCTTGCTAACAAAGCCTTGCCAAGATTAAGCAAACCACTCGCCATTAGTGGTTTAAGCGGACAGAAAGACGGTTTGAAAAGCTTGCTCGCACGGTATTCTTCCGATGATCCGTGTGCCTTGTGGAGTGCCGCCGATATCGCAAAATTATTGGGGCCACAGAAAGGCGAGCCGGAGCGCAGTGGTAACGAATGCACGGTTCGTTACAAGGGCAAAGACGGCAAAGATCATTTATTTGTCGCCAACATCACTTTGCGTAATGGTTATCGTAACTATCGTGGTGAAAACAGTACATTCGAGGGATTTACCAAAAGTATTAATGCCGAAGGTGCAGATCAAGGCGTTGCATTGAGAGCGAGCAAAGGCTTGGAAGGCCCGTGGGAAGCGGCCTCCGATGGTGCGATTCAGTTCAATACTGTAAGACGCGATGCACAAATTTCTGTGCGTCACGGTGGCATGAGTGATGAGGACCTGCGTGCATTTATAGGTCATGGCTACGCAAAAATTGAAGCAGGAGCGAAGAAATGAACCGCATCATCGTTCGCTCTATTGTGATGACATTGTTACTTGGCGGTGCCGTAACTGCTAATTTTGTGTTGGCGCAGGAAGAAGAGCCTACAGCCGAAAGTTACGAACAAACATCGGATGAGCCTGTATTGGAGTCGGCCTCTGAAGAACCTGTTGTTGAAGAGCCGTCTTCGCAAGCGCAAGCTGAAAAAACACCTGGACCGCCCGCTGAAGAAAGAAGCTTGATGCAGATTGAAGTCAAGCCGGACGAGCGTATTCCAACAGGTAAATCTGCATTCATTCATGGTGAAACCGATGCCATTGGCGATAAATTTCTAGTCGAAGGCATCGATGTTATGCAACCTGTGTATGTCGGGGTATATACGAAAAATGCCGACGACAAAAT
This sequence comes from Arenimonas sp., assembly GCA_043754555.1. Classification (GTDB taxonomy): domain Bacteria; phylum Pseudomonadota; class Gammaproteobacteria; order Xanthomonadales; family Xanthomonadaceae; genus Arenimonas. Next base: position 1,389 of record JAYUUM010000013.1, read on the forward strand.
TCGCGTTCGCATCGTCAAAGATGATTGGGACAAAGTAGAGCGAGAAGGTAATACCGATGGCACCGGCAAAGCCGAGTTTACTTTCCGCACCTATGACGGCTTTAAAATTGGCATTGATGCAAAAGAAGACACCGAATATCAAATTGTCGTATGGGTAGGTGATGAAATCCCTCTAGAACCACCTGCTATTGCGGTGGCAGCGAGCAACTATGTCGAACGGGAAGACAGGGCCAATTTAAACGCCGATTCAAAAAATGGTGGAATTTCTTTCTCCTTTCTTGAGTTGGGATTGATCGGCTTTGTGTTTCTGTTGCTTGTCGGTATTGGCGTGGCATTCGTGCTGCTTCGCAAGAAAAAATAATCAGGAGTTTTTTATGAAAATCGTTCATGTCGGCATAATTTTGTGTGGCACCATTTTTCTTGCCGCTCCCACGCCAGCCTCTGCTTACGGTGCTGCCAAGCTTCAACTGGCGTTAACACCATCCTGGAACGACAATAAACCGGGCCTGAAAGATGTCGGTAAAGCGGCAATGGCACAAGGCAAGGAAGTCCAAAGCCAACTTGAAGGCCCGTTGAAAACAATTAAAGCAATTAATGATTTGCAGAAAATGCAAAATAAACTCGATACGCTTACCAATGACGACAAACGTATGGAGCCTGATTACAAGCCTGCGGGTACTCCCGATGTGCCATCCAAGTGTCTTGAAAATAAGGCATGCCGCCCTTGTTACACCGAGGCTTATGGAAAGGTCAATACGACCCGAAAAAATCTCGAGAAGGTACGTGCAAAATACGAGTTTACCCATCGCTTCAGTGCTCAGGGCATTGCTTACATGCAGGCGGCAGGGAATGCAGGCGGTGGCATTGCGGCCATGGGTGCACAGGCCGAAGTCAATAAAGTCAACGAATCACTCAGCGGCTTCGACGAAGTCGTGCGCAGAAAAAATACCGAATTACTCGGAAAACTTGAGGGTAATTTGCGTGAAGTAAGCGTATGCGAATCGAAATATTACAAGAATGATGATTGGTATGACCGTTACGGTTACATGTATTACCAATTCATGGTCGCACACTACGATTATGTGAAAACATTTTGAGAAGCAATTGCGGGAGGGTATTGGTCCAGAAAATTTCGCAAAATATTCTGGTCTACCCTACAACAATACTGAAGCTTTTATCACGCATTACACTGCAGTATTGATACGGCAAAAAGCACGATTATGTTGGTTGATACCAGTCCCGATATGCGGATGCGCGATTCGCTCAGGCAATACCAATGCGCGGAGCGCACTCTATGGTGCAAATACTAACGCTGCTGTGTGCCGGAATTAATATCCGGGTCGGTGACGCTGCGACGTGCCAGTTGTGCTTCGCGTCTGGCGATGTAGGCATTGGCGATAAAAATAATACTGGCGCCCAAAAAAGCCATCGCGCCAATTTTTTCATCGAATACAATCCAGGCGCCGACTGCAACAACCGGTACTTGAAAGAAACTGATCGGCGTCAACATTGAGGCATCGCCAAGCTTGAGTGCACGAGTCCAGCAAAGATGCGCGGTGGTGCCGAAAAAACCGGCGGTAATAATCCAGAGCCAGGTAATACCGATCGGCCATTTCCATACAAACAGGGCAGGTACCAATGACATCGGAACCCAGAGCATGGTGGTATAGATAACAATCGCATCGGCTTTTTCAGTGCGCGACAAAACCTTTATACTGATAGCGACAATCGCACTCATAACGGCCGCCATCAGTGCGATCATCATGTCGGCATTAAAGGTATGCGATCCCGGCTGCATAATAATGAGCACACCGATAAATCCTGCCAGCACGGCAGACCAACGTCGAAGGCCGACTATCTCGCCTAAAAATAAAACTGCAAGAATGGTGACAAATAATGGGGTGGAATAACTAATGGCGACCGCTTCTGCCAAGGGTAAATGCACGATGGCCCAGAAGCCGCACATCATGGAAATAATGCCGATCATGCAGCGACCGATGTAGAGATGCAGTTTGTCGGTTTTTAGAATGCCGATGCCATGTTTAAAAAAAAGTGGTGCGGTAAACACAAATCCGAAAAAATTCCGAAAAAAGGCAATTTCAAATGCATGCAGTTGTTCCGATGCCAGTCGAATAACAATGGCCATACAACCAAATAGCACGGCACTGAGCACCATAAAAAAAACCGCACGCGGCACATTGTTTTTCGGGATGGCGGATTCGAGAAACATATATGATTAAAATGCTGCGCCAACAATGCGTGGCTCGGGCTCGATATGAATGCCATATTTTTCGTGAACCGATTTGGCGACACGCCGCGCCAGGCCCAACAATTGCTCGCCGCTTGCATTGCCATGATTCACCAACACTAGCGCGTGTTGTTCGGCAATACCGGCGTCACTGTCTGGGTCGCGAAAACCTTTCCATCCGGCATTTTCAATCAGCCATGCCGCTGAAATTTTTCTTGTATTGCCACTCTCGCCGGGATAAACAGGCAACAAAGAATTTTCCGATTTCAAAAACTCGGCTTGTTCGACCGAAATAATCGGATTCTTGAAAAAACTGCCAGCGTTGCCGAGGATTGCGGGGTTCGGTAATTTTCTTGTACGAATACGACTGATGGCTTCAGCGACATGAATTGCTCGCGGGGTGTCGATGCCCATGTGGGCCAATTCTTCACGAACACCAGCGTAATCGAGTTTTAGTTCACGTGTTCGCGGCAATAAAAATTCAACAGCACAAATCACATAACGATTTAAATCCTGCTTGAATAAACTATCGCGGTAAGCAAACTCGCATTCCGCTTTTTCGATGCGTTTTATCCGCTGTGCTTGGCGATCAAAGACTTCGACTGTTTCGATAAATTCGCCGACTTCAACACCATAAGCACCAATATTTTGAATGGGGCAGGCGCCCACTGTTCCTGGAATCAGCGACATGTTTTCCAGGCCGAGCAAGCCGCGGCCAAGAGTCCAGCCAATAAAATCGTTCCAGTTGACACCGGCATCGGCACGCACGAGCGCGAAATCACCATCATCTTTAATGATATTGATTTCACTCATGGTCAAGCAAATCACTACGCCGGGTACATCGGCAGCAAATAAAATATTGCTGCCTTCACCGAGCACCATGACCGGGCCATTACGCAACATCGCAAAATCAAACAATTCGGCAAGGCCATCGGAATTGTTTACATCGGCAAGAATTGCAGCACGAGCAGGAATACGAAAGGTATTGCGGCCAGCGAGTGATACATTCTCGCCAAGCTGATATCCGCTCATGCTACGGCTTCATCATATTCATTGATGCTCATGCTACGTCTTCAACACGTTGGTTTATGCTCATGCTACGCCCTCGCGACGACGACGAATGGCGGTGACGCATTCTTCAATCAAGTCTGGGCCGGAATAAATCAAACCAGTATAGAACTGCACCAAGTTTGCACCGGCCGCAACTTTGCCGGCGGCATCGGCGCCAGTCAAAATTCCGCCGACACCAATCAGTGGAATATTGTCGTTCAAACGTGTGCGTAAGCGTCGTAGAACGGTAGTGGAACGTCCGTACAAAGGTTTTCCGGATAAGCCGCCGACTTCGTATTCGTAACGATTACCTTTTATTTCAAGACGATCAATAGTGGTGTTGGTCGCGATCACGCCATCGACTTGTGCCGCGTTTAATACTTCGGCCATGCCATCGAGCGCAGCTTCGGTTAAATCTGGAGCAATTTTAATCAGCATCGGTGTTTTAAACCCATTGATGCCAGACAATTCTTCCTGCACCTCACGTAGTTCACCGATAAAGCGCCGGAAATACTCTTCGCTTTGTAAATCGCGTAGACCGGCGGTATTAGGCGATGAGATGTTGATCGTCACATAATCGCTAAGTGTGTAAACACGTTCCAGGCAGTAAATATAATCGTCAATGGCTTTGTCGTTCGGCGTGTCTTTGTTCTTGCCGATATTGATCCCAAGAATGCCTTTACGCTTGGCTTTTTCGACATTTTTTACGAGCGCGTCAACACCGGTATTATTGAAACCCAGCCGATTGATCACCGCTTGCTTATCGGCCAAGCGAAACATTCGGGGTTTTTCGTTGCCTTCCTGCGGCTTGGGCGTGGTCGTACCAATTTCAATAAAACCAAAACCCAGGCCAAGCAGGGCATCGATATGTTCGCCGTTTTTATCCAGCCCAGCAGCGAGCCCGACTGGATTGGGAAATTCAACGCCGAAGGCTTTGGTTTTCAGTACAGGTGTATTGGCGGCCAGTAAGGGATTAAGGCCAAGACGATAAGCGGTTTCAATTGCGTTAAGGCCCACACCGTGGGCCGTTTCAGCATCTAGAAAAAACAGAAAGGGGCGTGCTAGTCCGTACACTCATTAACCGCCATTCGCTGCAGCGGCACCCAAGATGGCCAGTATTCCACCGAAAAACAGGATGGCAATAATCACCGAAACAATGGAAACAATAATCATCGACCAACCCATGATCAAGCCAGCGAGCGCTAGGCCATCGCCTTCTTTAGTTGCCGGATTTAGGCGGATTTCTTTACGTGCCATGTGACCGGTAATAACAGCTACGACGCTGCCAAGCCACGGGAGTAATGTCCAGCCCAAAATGCCACAGACCAAACTAGTGATAGCTAATACGCTCGTTTCTTTTGCCGTAGTGTTCATTTACATGACCTTATTTGAATGACTTGATGAAATTAAATATCGAACTTAATGCCTTGTGCCAACGGCAATGAATCGGAGTAATTAATCGTATTGGTTTGGCGGCGCATGTAAATCTTCCATGCGTCCGAACCCGATTCACGACCACCGCCGGTTTCTTTTTCACCACCGAAGGCACCGCCAATTTCTGCACCGCTGGTACCGATATTGACGTTGGCAATACCGCAATCAGAACCCGCCGATGACAGGAATTGTTCGGCAGCGCGAAGATTGTTGGTGAAAATGGCCGAGCTCAAACCTTGTGGCACCGCGTTT
>JAYUUM010000014.1:0-19284 GCA_043754555.1 Arenimonas sp.
TCCCCTTGTCTATGCAGCATCACTGATTGAAATCAGGTGCTCGGATACCATCCAATATTCGAAAAGGTAAGCTAGGGGCACACTCTACGTCACAGACTCAAAGTCTCAGGTCGGGCACGTGCTCACCTAGCTTGGGTGTGGCAAGGGTAGCTAACCATCGCCACGAGAGAGATACAAGGTCGGGCCCCGGCCCGACCTACAAAGTTTTCTCGACTTACTGCGTTACAATAATTCGCCCGGCTTACCGCGTGACAAGTTCATAGGGTGCGCGTGTCGCGCACTTTGCCGGATGTATATCTTACGGGGCAAAGATTGGCGCGATTCGTCATCACGGAATGATCAAGCCATGAGTAAATGGTGCGCCATAAGCAGCACCCTATGCATCAATATATTTTTTAGCAGCGCACCTTATGGCCTTTATGACCTTATTTTAGTTTTTGTTCTTAGAGCCAAAATGTTCAAATACATTTAAAGATGTTGGGCTTGCATGATGGTCAAAAAATCCGAGCAGCCGTTTCAGTTCGTTCTCACCATTGGCATCAAAAATTAATTTATTAATGATCGATCGGACGCCGAATTTATTCTTTATTGCATTAACTGGGTCAGCTTTGAAAGAAAGCTTGTAAGAATCAATGCCGATGCTAAGAGTCGGCTCTAGACTTTGACCTTTTCCTAGAGTCGACGTTACGTTAAGCGATATCGATTTCAAAAGCTGCTCCTGCTTTACTACTGAATTATATTTATCCTCTTCCAGTCCTAGCTGAAATTCACCTAGCCAGTCCCTTAGCGGCTGATATTCGCTGCGTAGCTGAAGTGCAATGGAAAGCAGATCGGATACAGTGTTCGCTTCGCGAATAACTCTGACTGGAATTGGATCGATTGATAGTCTCAATGAAAACAACTCTTCCCCTCCCAACTGCGATTACCGAATTGCAGCCCTATTGTTCTTCGCAACTCTAGATAGTTTGTCCACGGCATTTTTGCTTGGGAAGAATAATCCCAGCACGACTGAAAAAACGCTTCCTGACTGGATGAGGTGTGTATGGTGTGTCGAATGCAAATGATCGCGCCAAAATGCCTGCACCGCCCCAAAGAATTTGTGACTCCAGTCGATGAGGAGTGGATTTGTTACGATCCCAACTGGCTACATTCTCTAAATGTAAGTTGCGCAATTGAGGCGTTAGCAAAAGTCGCTCGACAAACGCATCGCAAGGTTCAATTATTCTTGAAGCGTTTTCTCTAAAAGGAAACAGTCGAATAGTCGATGATTTTAGCAAATCAGTAAACGGACCGTTTTGGGACATCCAGGTATACGTGTACGCATCATCAACCAGTATCTGGTCTCGCAGTACTATGTCATTGATCAAGTCGAACAGTGCTTCAAATGCCAATACTGAGGAAGGAACCGGAAAAGACCGTATTGGCCATCTTCGGAAGCCTCTAGTAGAGCGCTATTGCCAGCATCAAGCCCTTCTGTAAGTAGTTCCGATACGATTTGTAGAGACCAATTGTCACAAAGCACGCTCTGACCCAAGCTAGATTCTCATATTAGTTATCAAGAATAGGGCTGTTCATTTGCATTTCTGTTCATTTGCATTTCTGTTCATTTGCATTTAATGAACCTGACCCTTTTTTGGTGACTTCCACCTCGCCGCCGCCCAGCCGCATGGCCGCAGGCGGCGGGCGTTTTAGTCGGAGCCGTCTTATGCTCGCTGAGCCTGTTCTCCTCACCGTTATGGCGCGCGGCGTGGCATGGCTGGCTCGTCAGCGAATGGTCTCGACCATCATCATGCTGTCGACGATGGCCAGAATCTCGCTGCTCGCACTCGGCTGGACCCTTGCGGAAGCTGACAACCACTGAGCTGGCTGGTCAAGAGGAAAAGGGGACAGGTTCATTTAAGTGCAAATTAATTAAATGAACCTGACCCCTTTTTTGTTTACTTGACCGCCGCCAATTCAACCCCCACCATCGGGTGTAACACTGCACTTTGGGATTTACATAGCGTTAGGCCGGCTTGCGCGGCTTGGCAGCAAGTCGAAACCATCGGAGAAAAATAATCACGAGTTCTATCCATTGAAACGTAGACGCTTTTTTAAGGCACGAGGATAAAAATGATAGCCGATTTGCCGGACAACGAGCCGAGGCGACTGGAAACTTTGCACAGTTATCGTATTTTAGATACGTTGCCAGAGCAGGCATTTGATGACCTGACTTTGGTGGCCTCGCAAATCTGCGGCACGCCTATCGCGTTGGTATCGCTGATTGATAACGACCGCCAGTGGTTTAAATCAAGGCACGGACTGGACGCAAGCGAGACTTCCCGCGACATTGCCTTTTGTTCTCACGCGCTACAGCAAGGCGATGAGGTGTTTATCATTCCCAATGCGCTTCAGGACAATCGATTTGCCGACAACCCCTTAGTCACGGGCGAACCTTTCATCCGCTTTTATGCAGGCGCCCCTCTGATCACACCTTCGGGCGAGGCGCTGGGAACGCTGTGCGTCATTGACCGCCAGTCGCGCAACATGGATGCGAAGCAGCAACAAGCTTTACGCGCCTTGGCGCGCCAAGTGATGTCCCAGCTGGAACTGCGGCGGAATCTGGAGGAAATGGCACAAGGCGTGGCGAAACAAGCCCAACTCCAAGAGATTGCGCTTGAAGCAAAGATACGCTTCGACGCCTTCATGGATAGCACTCCAATCATGGCTTTCATCAAGGATGAGGAAGGACGCATGATTTACGTGAACAAGCCTTTACTGCGTCGCTTCGAGAAAGAGCCCGAGGAAATGCTGGGCAAAAACGATTTCGAGCTTTGGCCTCCCGAAGTCGCAGGGCCGTTGCGCGAGCACGATAAGCTCATTTTGAAGAGCGACAGCCCCATCACAGTGGAAGAAGCCGTCCCTACGCCCGATGGCCGCTCAGACACATGGTTGAGTTTCAAATTCCCTTTGCGCGATGCCAAAGGTCAAAGGTTTTTGGCCGGCATGTCGGTTGATATCAGCGACCGCAAATATTACGAGCATCAACTGGAAGATTACCAGCGCCGTTTGGAGGAAGCCGTCAGTGAATTGGAACGCCTGTCCTCAACCGATGCGCTTTCCGGTTTAAAGAACAAAGGCGCCTTCACGCAGCGCTTGGACGAGGAAACCTCACGGGCGAAGCGTTATAACTTATCGCTTTCGCTTTTGTGCATAGACGTGGATAACTTCAAGGAATATAACGACCAGTTCGGCCATCCTGCGGGCGATGACGTTTTGAAGCAGCTCGCCAAACTCTTACAGGAAAGCGGGCGGCCAAGTGACGTCGTAGCGCGCATAGGAGGCGAAGAGTTTGCTGTGATTCTTACCAACACACCTGCACAAGGTGCGTTTATTGTGGCGGAAAGATTGAGGCGTTGTATCGAAAGCGCGGTTTGGACGAAACGGCGCGTGACCGTAAGCATCGGCATGGCCGAAATGTCTGAAGCAAACAACGATAGCGTGAGCCTTGTCGAGTCCGCTGACAAAGCTCTATACGTGGCTAAACGAAATGGACGTAACCAGGTGGCACAGGCGCACTAAATAATCCTTGCGAAGCGTTTCCGGCAACTGAATATGCATTTTGCAACGACGGGGTCTTTGGTGGCCGGTGCCGTTGCATACGCGGAAGCCGGCAATATCGCTTTGGGTTTGTCGGAGTTGTTGGCCATTGAATCCCGTACAAAATCTTTTCAGCCTTGGTGGGTCGCCAAGGGACACTTGCATGCACTTGCCAAACAAAATTCTGAAGCAAGAGACGCACTCGCAATTGCGATTGGGCTTACATCTGACATCAGCATTCGGCTGCATCTTGAAAGACGCCGTAAGTCATTGGAATAAACTGTATGTAGTTTTCAGATTTTTTTCATCGTATTTCTGCCAATGAAAACGGAAAAGGGGTAAACGGAAAAGGGATCAGGTTCATTTAAGTGCAAAACTAATTAAATGAACCTGATCCCTTTGTTTTTCAATTTGTGCCCGACTTACCGCATTACGATCCTAAAGCATTGATGGGTGCCGCAGGGTCAATGAAGTTGGGTAGCTGAAATGGAAAAGATTGAACACCGAAGGAATCGCTATAGTATTTGAGCGTAATTCGCCCGTTCGACTCCGTCCAGGCTAGCAGGAAATATTCTCCATACGCCGCCATCGTGACGCCGTACGGTGGCGCTGGCGAGAGCAGTTCAAAGGGCTCCACGGTTCCCAGTGGCAGTACGTCAATCCAGGTCTTGTCATCTTTGTTATAAGCGATGCGGAGCAGGGTTCCGTCCGACAACAACACCGGCATCGAGGCATTCTCGATGAAATTGTCACCTCCGTCATAAGGCGTTGCCACGCTGTTATTTGGGTCGAGTGTAAAAATGTAAAGACCCTCGGGCTCTTGAACCACCATATAAAGTACCCCGTGATACCAGATTAATGCGGGACAGGTCGTTGATTGCCGTTTGTTGGTAGGCGAATAGACGAATCCGGTGTTGCCGAAGGTTCCCGAGGGTGCGGAACTGTCATACCTGACATGCAGAACGGCGTTGTCGTTGCGGACAAACACCGCGTCCATGCCGTCCGTATCGCTGGCGGCCAAAGCAACGCCGCTGACATCAATGATTAGATCCTCGTCGTCCCAAAGAGAGCCCGTTTTGTTCCAAGTGGAAAAATCACCCGCAGAAAATCGAACTTCAAAAGTACGCTCGACGCCGATGGGTTCAGACAGGCCATATCCGACAAACAGTTGTTTCTGATAATACGCTGCACCCACCCAGGTATAGGCAAGCACGGGCGGTATGACCGTCTCCGTCCGCCAGGTTGAATACTTAAGCACCGAAACCGTTTGCGCACCGTAAAAGTACGGGTTAGACCATACGAGCGCGGGCGATTCAGTATCGCGGTTCGACACAAACGTTGGCCGCATCGAAGCGACCGATACGCCATCCCAGGGAATGTTGAAACCGTTTTGATTGGTCGCACCATTTTCGTCGATGGTCCAATTTGCGGTATGTGATGTATAAAAATGAAGCATGCGGCCATTTGAGTCATCATAAATGGTCAGAACTACTGTCTGGGCGTGCAATACCAGCTCAGTGACCACTTCCAACTTGAAAATGCTATCCAGCGTACTTTGTTGGAGAATATTTTTCGTTGTCTGAGGTTTAATCTCGATCATCACCTTGGGGACTTTTTCTAGTAGTAATGAACCTGCTTCGAGCAAGACGCCGGAATTGACGACTGTTTTGAGCAATGCCGCACCTGCCTGGCGGGCACTATTGGTAACGGTGAGCATGTCTATCAGCGTCCATTCCGAGACGATTGGCAAAGCGATAGGCGCGACCGCCGCGGCTGCGGTCAAGGCTCCTTCGAAAGCCACTGCGGCGTCGCCTACGGCTTTGAGGGCCGTGGCAAATTCTGCGTCCTCAAAGAATTTTTCGGCAAGCACCCAACCAGGACGCTCCGCCACAAACAAGTGGATGGAAGCAGGCAGTTTGTTCAACACTATTAGATCGCTCATATCCGAAATTCCTTGTGGTGGATGCCGCAAAATCACAGGTTAATGTGCAGTGATTAAATGGATGCTCGTCATGCCGTCACGCGACGACACGACCCTCAAAGTAGCAACGGGGTTTTGACCCATCAGCGGACACAAGCCGGCTGCAGTGACATAAGGAGTCCTCAAGCGCAGCTGGTCGCGGTTATTGCGACAATAAAGAAATCATCACAGCAGCATTTTGCTCAGAGAGATCGAATAAAGATCGAATATGTGTAGGCAAAAGAAAATACTTCTAACTATAAAAAGGGGGCGGGTTAATTTAATTGAACTAACTGTTAGGATTTTCATCAGATAAATCACTCTGATCCCTTTTTTGCTGCATCTGCTACGGATGACTTCACATTCCCTCAGGATTCTCTCCCTTTTCCCGCTGCATCTCTGCCTTTTTCCGTTGTAGCGCTTCCAGTTCTGCCCGCGACGCATCTTGCCGGGCCAGCTCTTGTTTACGTAGCAACTCTGTTTCTTCCGGGCTTGGCCCCAAATCCACCAGGGTCAATCCCGCTTGTTGACCTTGGGTCGGCTCGCCACGCCGGCTCTTCAGCTTGATGTTGAGGCGCAATTCGTTGGCGCTGTCGGAGTTTCTTATCGCTTCGTCGTAATCGATCAGTCCGTCGTTGTAGAGCTCGAACAAGGCCCAGTCAAAAGTGCGCATGCCCACTTCACGGGATTTTTCCATGATGGATTTGAGCTCATAAAACTCGCCTTTGAAGATCTTCTCGGTCACGATCGGTGTGTTGAGCAAGATCTCAATGGCCGCTTTCCGCCCTTTGCCGTCCGGTGTGCGCACCAATCTCTGCGAAATGATGGCTCGAAGGTTGGCCGACAAATCCATCAAAAGCTGGGTCCGACGCTCTTCGGGGAAAAACCCGATGATCCGCTCGATTGTCTGGCTGGCGCTGTTGGCGTGCAAGGTCGATAAACACAAATGCCCCGTCTCCGCGAATGCGATAGCGTGCTCCATGGTTTCGGCATCCCGGACCTCGCCGATCAAAATAACGTCTGGTGCTTGGCGCAAGGTATTTTTCAGCGCGTGGTGCCACGACATAGTGTCTATCCCCACCTCGCGGTGGCTGATCAAGCTTTTTTTGGAGACATGGGCATACTCGACCGGATCCTCAATGGTGATGATATGCCCCGCCGACGTGCTGTTGCGATAATCTACCATGGCCGCCAGCGAGGTTGATTTGCCGGATCCGGTGCCGCCCACGAGCAAGACCAAGCCACGCTTGTTCATGATGATCTCTTGCAGTTGGTGCGGCAGCCCCATGGCATCAATGTTGGGGATCTCAGCAGCAATGGCGCGCAAAACCATCGCCACATGCCCCTGTTGCATGTAGACGTTCACCCGGAATCGGCCAATATCCGGAAACGCGATCGCAAAATTGCATTCCATGGTCGTCTCAAACTCCTCCCACTGAGCCGCCGTCATCACCGAGCGGGCGAACGTTTTGGACATCTCTCCGGTGAGCTTTTGATCCATCAGCGGGGTCATTTGTCCGTGTGCCTTCATGCTCGGCGGAAAATCCCGGCTGATGAACAAATCCGACCCACCCCGCTTGCGCATGGCGCCCAGCATCAGGTGCATTTGGGCCTTGGCTTTGTCGAGTTGGGGGTTGAGTTCGGCCGCAGGAGGAGTCATGGGATATCTCGAAAAAGACAGATGGGTCAATCTTTCCAGAAGAGCCCTCAAAGTCAACAACAAAATCGCATTTAGTTAGTATTGGGTTAGGGGTTTATGTGGTGCGCAAGTGACGACGCGACCCCTGATTGAATCCCGGTCTTACCGCTTATGCAAATAGGAGAGCGAGAAGTAATTCTCTATTGTGTTCACTACCCGATGAAACCACCGCCATTAATGTGAATGAACTGTCCGCTGATGTAACTGGCATCTTCGCAGGCAAGATATACGAATGCGGGCCCGACTTCACACGGCTGACCGGCTCTTTTCATCGGGGTATTTTTTCCGAATTCTGATAGTTCCTTCTTGCTCATTCTTGATTTTATCAAGGGCGTCCAAATGGGCCCTGGTGCTACGCCATTGACTCGAATGCCCCGCTCCGCCAATGCTTTGGCCAACGAATATGTAAAACTTTCTATCGCGCCTTTCGTCGCAGCGTAGTCAATGAGGTGATCGCTGCCCCGGAAAGAAGTAACGGACCCTGTATTGATAATGCAGCTTCCACGCTTCATGTGGGCAAGCGTGTACCGGGTGATATTGAAGTAAGGGTAAACATTATTTTCGAATGTCCGCTATGGGTCGCAAAGCGACCCCTTAATAACTCCATTAATCAATTAATCAGACAGACCAGCGCACGATAGATCTCCCGGCTGGAGCTCTGCCATGAACCAATTACACTCAACCCATGAACCATGGAACAAAGGAAAATTAATCGGTCAAAAGGCGCCACTCAAACAACGTGATATTTGGGCCATTCGAGTTCGGTTGGAGTTAGCCAAAACCACACGAGACTTAGCCTTATTTAATCTTGCCATCGACTCAAAGCTTCGAGCCTGCGATCTGGTCAAATTGAAAGTACGAGATATATATCATGGCAGCCAGGTTTCCCCGCGAGCGATGGTGATGCAACAAAAGACACAGAGACCAGTGCTGTTTGAGATTACTGAGCCAACACGAAACTCGGTTGCTACCTGGATCGAAAAGGCGAGATTAGCCTCACACGATTACCTATTTTCCAGTCGCATCCATGACTCCCAACATCTTTCTACTCGCCAATACGCTCGCATCGTTCACCACTGGGTAGAAATGATTGGCTTAGATGGGTCTGCTTATGGAACTCATACTATGCGCCGTACAAAAGCATCCCTGATTTACCGAAGAACCAAGAATCTACGAGCCGTTCAACTTCTACTTGGTCACACAAAGTTGGAAAGTACTGTTGGGTATCTTGGAATAGAAGTGGACGATGCTTTGGAAATGGCTGAACAAACTGAAGTATGAGTGAGTCCCGTGAGCACGCACGAATCGAACTCAAAAGACTTGGCCACACCGCACCATTGCCGTTCTGACCAGTCCTTGTTCGGCAGTCAAAAGCCGTTAGAGCCTTAGGGAAGGCTCATCGCCTGAGCCAAGTGCGAATAGACCGCGCCCACTCGTCGGAGATGCCGCGATTCGGGGTGCGTGAGCAGCCATAGATCCGTCTCGCATTCGTCAAGCGGGTCGGTCAGGCGAATAATATCGCTGCGCCCCTCGGCCAGGAACAATGGCACGATCCCCACGCCGAGCCCCAGCTCCACCAGTTCCAGCACCGAAAGGATGCTGTTGACGCGGTAGCGCGGGGCTACTTTAGGAAAATGGCGCTTGCGCCAGACCACCGAGGGGTGTTCGGGTAGTGCATCATCGGGCGCAACCCAGTCCGACATGCCCGCCTCGACCTCGGAGAACTTGCGCACGCCGCCCCTCTTGGCCGCATACAGTGCAACGCGGATTGCCCCGATGTTTTTGCCTACCAAATGCTGCGGCGGGCGCTTGGTAGCGCGCACGGCAATATCAGCGTCGCGCCGGGTCAGGCTGGCCAGTTCGTTGCCTGTGTGCAGTTCGTTGCCTGTGTGCAGTTCGTAGTCGAGCAGTGGGTGGACCTGTTGAATGCTGTGCAAAGCGGGTGCGACCAAGCCATGCAAGATGGTGTCAGTCGTCGTAATGCGGACCGTGCCGGAGACCTGCGACGGTGCCGCCTCGATGGATGAGCGCGCCGCCTCGATCGCCACCTCCATGCGCTCCGCGTGCTCGGCCAGCTCAGACGCCAGCTCGGTTGCAAGGTAGCCCAATCGCGTTCGATTGAACAACGGGCGTCCGAGGCCGCGCTCTATGCGTTGCAAAGAGCGGAACACTGTGGAGGCGTCCACGCCGAGGCGTTCCCCCGCAGTTGCCAAGGACCCGGCGCGCACCAACGCGAGCGTCAGCTCCAAATCGCTAGGGGTCATTTTGTACTGCGTTTTTGCAATCATAATTTGCAATTATGCCTATTTAGATTTCATTTTTGCAACCATACACTACATACATTCACCACCCCATTGGAGTTACACCATGCACGCTTCCGACTCTTCTTCTACGCAGCTGGGCATCACGTTGCTCCGTGTAAGCCTCGGCGTCATGTGGATCGCACATGCGCTGCTCAAGCTCCTGGTTTTCACCCTTCCCGGCACGGCGCAGTACTTCGTGAGCATTGGTTTCCCAGGCTTTCTGGCTTATCCGGTGTTTGCGGTCGAGCTGTTGGGCGGCATCGCGCTGCTGTTGGGTGTTTACGCACGTCAGGCTGCTTTGGCCATGGTACCGGTAATGGCGGTGGCTGCATGGGTGCACGCCCCCAACGGCTGGGTTCACACCAGCGTCGGCGGCGGCTGGGAGTACCCGGTGTTCCTAATCGCGGCGTCCATCGCTCTATGGCTGCTCGGCGACGGTGCCGCCGTCATCAAGCGCAGCTCGCTGCTGGTTCCTCACTTCCGTGCCGATTGAATCTGCAAGGCCTTGCTCAATCCTTCAACCTCTGGGAACAACCATATGAAGCTCTACTTCTCCCCAGGCGCATGCTCGCTTGCCGTCCACATTGCCTTGCGCGAGGTCGGCGTCAATTTCGATACCGTGGTCGTCGACTTGGCCAAGCACACCACCGCCGACGGTGCAGACTTGCACGCCATCTCATCGCGCGGCTATGTTCCGCTGTTGCAGTTGGACGATGGCTCGCGTCACACCGAAGTAGCGTCGCTGCTGCAGTACGTGGCTGACCTCGACCCGACGCAGACCTTGATCGGCGCTGCAGGGTCGGCCCGCCGACTAGCCGTGGTCGAGTGGCTAACCTTTGTCAGCACCGAACTGCACAAGGCCTTCAGCCCTTGGTTATGGCACAAGGAGACAGCCGATTAGACCCGGCAGGCCGTCAAGGACAAGCTGGCCACGCGGTTTGCCGAACTGGATGCGTTGCTGTCAGAGCAGGACTACCTAGCCGGTGAGTACAGCGTTGCCGATGCCTATGCTTTCACCATCGTCAACTGGACCAACTTCTTGGCGCTGCCGTTGACTTCGTACCCGCACCTGAAAACTTATCTGACGCGGGTTTCGGCGCGGCCGCGCGTTCTGGAAGCGTTGCAGGCAGAAGGGCTAATTAAGTGAGTGCACCCCTCGTACTGGTGTCGCACGCGCTCTGCCCGTACGTGCAGCGAGCAGCCATCGTGTTGGCCGAAAAGAGCGTGCCGTTCGAGCTCCGCGACATCAATTTGGCCAACAAACCAGACTGGTTTCTGCAGGCCTCACCGTTGGGCAAGACACCGGTGCTGCTGGTGGGTGAAGAGGCGATCTTCGAATCCTCCGTCATCTGCGAGTACCTCGAGGAAACAGCATTGCCGCGGATGCACCCGACGAGCGCGTTACAGCGCGCGCGGCATCGGTCGTGGATGGAGTTCGGCTCAGTGCTGCTGAACTCGATCGGTGCGTTCTACAACGCCCCAGACGAGACGGCGCTGGCAGCAAGAGTGGCAGAGATCCGCACCCATCTAGCGCAGATCGAGGCCACTCTTGGCGATGGACCGTACTTCGCGGGCGAGCCCTTCAGCATCGTCGACGCGGTTTTCGGGCCGGTGTTTCGATACTTCGACGCCTTCGATGCGATCCACGATTTCGGTTTCTTCGATGGCTTGCCGAAGCTGCAACATTGGCGCCGCATGTTGGCGCTCAGGCCATCGGTGGCCGAGGCCGTGCGCTCGGACTACCCCATGTTGCTTAACCAGTTCCTGCTGGCCCGTCGCTCTGCGTTATCGAAACGAATTGGGCTGGACGACGCTGACTGATGGAACATATGTAAGAGGTCAGATTAATGCACTCTGACCCCTTTTTCAATTAATGTGAATGAACTGTCCGGTGATGTAACTGGCATCTTCGCAGGCAAGATATAAGAATTGCCATACCCCACACACGGCGACTAAATCACCCACACTTCGAATACCCACAATTCAAACAAGTCCAGGAAAAGGGGTCAGGTTCATTTAAGTGCAAAACTAATTAAATGAACTGACTGTTAGGATTTTCATCAGATAAATCACTCTGACCCCTTTTTTGGCCTTGCTTATCTAGGACACGCGTTGACGTAAAGAATGCTGCGGGCATTGGAACGTGCGGCCACAATGTCGGGGCAACCATCTCCGGTGACATCACCGATCGCCAAGCCATAGACCGCGCCGTCGCCATCCCCAAAACGCGTGATTGCAAAACTGCGGCCATCACCATTATTCATCAGCGTCATGCTTGGCGTGTTGTCATTTCCGAACACCATATCCAGCTTGCCATCCTTGTTGAGATCCGCGACGGCAATCGCATACACATTGTCGTTCTCAGTGCTCACCGCAACTGCATCCGAAAATCTTCCCTGGCCTTGATTGGTGTAGATGAATGCTCCACCACGGAGTTCATCGCCCATGATCAATTCGGGTAAGCCATCGCCGTTGAGGTCGCCCGTGCTAACGGCGCGAGTTGCTGCATCTGGCGGCCCGACCGGTTGTTTCTCCTTGAATCGCCCGGTTCCGTTATTCAAAAACAGGTAACTCTGCCCGCGATCCCGGTGCGGAACGATCAGGTCAATGGTTCCATTGCCATCGATGTCGGCAGCAGCGATGGTCGTGGCTGAGTCGGTTGAGAACACATTGCACGAAGGAAAACGCCCATTACCGTCATTGAGGCAGATGAAATTTTCGCTGAGGTTATCGGGTCCGCCTCGATTGGCAACGACAATATCAGGCCGCTTGTCGCCATTAAGATCTGCCACGGTAACGTTGCGCGTCGCCCACTCGGCCCGTCCAAAAGTGCCCCCGAACTCAAAGCGGCCATGCCCATCATTGAAGTAAACGCGCTTCGGATCTGGCCGGTCATTTCCAACCACGATGTCTAAGTCTTTATCCCCGTCCAAATCCGCCAAGGCGGCGGTATAACTCCGATCAGCTTGGGTCCCCAGCGGATGCCGCACGTCGAAGCCGCCCTTTCCATCATTTAGCAAAACCAGATCATGCTGCGCCCAATGACGACCCTTCGCCAAAACGATATCGGGGTCGCCGTCGCCGTCCAGATCGCCGATGCTTGCGTTCGCCGTGTTTTCGGCAGCATCCTCGAGAAAGACGAAGCGCTCAAAGGTAAATGCGGGCGTCTTTGCCGGCGTTTTTGACTTGTGCTGCACACACTGGCAACTCGCCAGAAGCAAGAGTGATACGACCAGTCCAGCAATGCCGATGTTGTTCAATTTCATATCTGCTCCGAAAGTAGATCGTTAGTACATAGGGTGCGTTTCTAACGCACCTTGCCGGAAGTATATTCAATAGCGACACTGCCAATCACTCGTGATTATTTGCATGCACCGCAATACAGCATCAGGCGTTGGTGCGTTAGGAACGCACCCTATGGCGTTACGCAGCTTATCGCGTTCACGCACCTTACGGCCTTTACCGTGTTTATTCATTTTTAATGGTTCAATCGGCACCAAAATTCAGAGTCAACTATGCGTGCAAATCAACAGCCAGGGGTTTGCCAGCAGTCTGCGGCGGCCTATGGCCGCCGCTTTTTGTTTGTTATTTGAAACGATATTCGCTATGCAGGCCCCACAAACTGACGTCGACTTCACCGGCACGGTAGTATGTATAACCTAAACCAATGCTGCTCTTGGCTTTCCAGTTGTAATCAATCGATACGCCGAGGTAATAATCGGTGCCATCATTCCTGGCAAAATTGGCGCCATTTAAATCCAGATCGGCGTTCCAAGCAAATACGCCAGCACGGCCTTGCATGCTCCATTTGTCACTCAGATTGCGATCAACAGTCATTCCGACATTAAGGCCGTCGACGTCTGATTCAAAATCAAAACCACCGATGTCGCCTCTGAAATTACCGAACGTGCTGTAGCCCAGTTCAACACCCACTACGCCCCAGCGGTAACCAATATTGGAATTTGAAGTAAAGGCATCATCACTGATGTCCCCGAAACCGGTGTCGACGGAAGCATAACCCATACCAGTCAAACCGTTATAAACCCAACCTTCATGTTCGGCAGCAAATGACGGTGCAGAGAAGGCTGCTGCCAGTAAAGCTAGAGTAATATATTTTTTCATATTTGAAATTGTCCTAAATAAAGTGGATGGAATACACCGGACCCGCTGTGGGTTAAGGCAAAAGCCTCAACCACGGAAACCATGAGATGGCTCTGGCAGGGATTTTCGCTTTTTGAAAAACTACCTTTTGAAACCAATAAGGCTACATTTTCGTATGTCGAGGTATGCAAAAGAGAAGATGTTCGCAGACAGTTTCGCAAAGCCCTTTGCAGCGTGGTTCCGAACCTTTTCAACTATACAGTAAACGGCCAAACTTCATTTGCAGTTTATTTTAACTTTCCATGACAAGTTAAAAGATGGAAAAAGGGTGTCGGGGATGCTTTGGAAAATGAGTTTTTAGCCATCAAAAAAAGGGGTCTGACCCTTTTTTGGTCAACACAACATCGCAATCTGTCAAAAGCGTCGGGCCGGGACCCGAACTACGAAAGTCTGCCCGACTTACCGCGTTTTACTATTGTTGAATACGGCTTACGACTTACCGAGTTACGAAACAACATGCTTATGCAAAATCCTGAAATAATCACGCCATGTTTCGATTATTCCCAAAATCCTGGTTCGGTAAAGACAAAACTCAGCACGAACAAGCTGAAGTTGCGAAAAACCTTCATGCGCACTGGCGTACCTGGCTAGCTACAGCAATTGGCAAAGTGCTCCTTCAAACCATAGTATAAAAAGGGGTCAGGTTCATTTAATTGAACTGACTGTTAGGATTTTCATCAGATAAATCACTCTGACCCCTTTTTTGACCACACATTGCGATGGTGTTCGGTGGATACCGCATAAAGCGCGGGATCCACCCTGCGTCAATATTATTTTTGAATACGGCTTACGACGCTGGTCCCTTTTCGGCATCAAGCTTGTTAATTGCTTCCGCCAGCAACGTTTCGTAAAGCTGCGCACGTAGTCGCATCAGGGAGATGGAAACCGTCACTGCGTACATCAAGATCAGGAAAAAGGCCAGGATGATTCGCCAGGAAGGTAATGAACCCAGCGCACGAAACTCTTGAAGTTGCGTGACCACGGCAATCAGCGCGGGAACAAAACCAAGTTGCTGCAAACCACCCACCATCAAGCCGAGTTTGTCACCCATGCGTGCTCTTGTATCGCGGATGAACCTCATGTACTCCTGCAATTCCTCTTTTGGAAACTGCATCAGCCATTGGGTGAGTTCACGAAAATGTGCGAACCCATGATCCGCGTTGGAAATAAACGTCCGCCGCCAATGCCACATGCCCGTGCCAAGATACCAGCAGGTGCGAACAAACCCCGGCAGATACCCGACCACCATTATGACCAGACCCATAAAGGCTAAAACGGTCATCCAGGGTGCCGGTTTCATGAAGATCACCAGCATGGAAGGCAGTAGCCCCATGACAGTCCCGCCAACGCCGACCATGTCCCATACCCTCAAAGCTTTTGGGAATAAAAGCACCTCGTCTGGCGCGTCCGGAATTTTTTCAATGCGCTTATCGAGTTCGGCAAAGCTGAAAGGTTCAGGAGTCATAGTTTATTTCTCGTAGGTCGGGCCCTTGCCCGATATGGGCAGCATCGCAATCTGTCAAAAGCGTCGGGCTGGGGCCCGACTTACCGCGTTAGAAATTTTCAGTTATAGCTGACATATTACATGCGCCATTGCACTGTCGCCGCGCTTATAGCCAGCTCTTGGAGCTTGGGAATCTTCATGGTTCAAAATAGCTGCGCTGGTTGCTTCATCAAGTCTCATAAGTTTCCAGCCGACGCGCTCGTTACTGACGCTTCCCCCGCGCACTTGCCACACGCGCATGATCGCATTGCCTTCACTTGAACGACCGACGGCATGAACTTCGACAGCCCTCGTATAACCATCATAGCGGAGCTCAAGAGTCTTCCCTGTTTTGAGTGCTTCACAAGCAATATCACTCCACATAACTGAGACCTCGATAATTACAAAATGATAAAAGATTCATTTAATAAGAATGTTCGCAATTAAATGAACCTGACCCTTTTTTCGTGATGAACGACGGCGTTTTAGTGTTTGTGATTTAAAGCAGCTTGCAGCAATATCGCAATCTGTCAAAAGTGTCGTACCGGGGCCCGACTTACCGCGTTTTATTCCAAATCTTCATCGTCTTGGTCTTCTTGTCCGATGATCTCAACCTTAGCCGTGCGCGTTCGCCCATTGACTGTTGTGCGATATAAGGTTCCGGCACTTCCACCCTTCGCTACAACAAGCCGAATCAGGCCAACCATACGCTCATCTGTAATAGTTAATATTTTGCCATCGACTGTATATTGACCTTGAGGCAGATGGAATAATGCCTTGCTAGGTATCCCTGCATATTGGTTGGACATTGAGCTCACGCTGATGGTGTTGACCCAGCTCACCTCTCCGTTACTGGTGACATCTACTTCTTTGAAATTAACGCGAGGACCGACCAAGTTACCTACCCGGTTTTGCGCTTCAGTTAGTCGCACGGCGCTGATCGGCCAACCTCGAATAGCGAATATGCTGCGGTCGACTTGGCGCAGCAATGGCGAATGAGCTAGGGCGACGGAGAAGGAGACTGTATTCATTCCATTTTCTAAAACTAGCACCTGATGCAATTCGCTTCGGGAGGCGAGACCTCCTCGCAATTTCAGCTCCGCCAAGATCAACTCAGCGACGCCATTCTTGGTTTTGTATTCACTCTGTTCTGCGGCGAGACGAAAGTCATCGCCTTGCTGACAAACTAACGCAGGTGACTTCATGAGCAACTTCCGTACTACCTCTACAGGAGGCCAAATACCTGCTTCTTCATGGATATCCGAATCACGAGTTCGGGTGTATCGAGTCAGCCCACCATAAATAATCTCGATGTCGAGAGGGCGTTTTGCAAACATCAGAATATCGATGGCCCATTTGACCAAACGATTAGCGCTGCCTTCAGGTCCAAACCAATACCAGGCAGCATCGTCATCGATCCAATCAAATCCAGGCGCATGTGCAATGACCTGTCTGAACTGATCCGGTGGAATCCAATCCTGATGTTCGCGCATTGTTAATGCCCAAACCAGATTGAATTGAGCTGCACCGCAATGTCGAATGATGGCCTTCGATTGTGAGATTGCATTCTGGAACCAAGGCGGCAAATCGCCAGCAATGACGATTGTTTCACCATTCCGAATAGGTGTGAGTTGAATTGGCAGTGGCTTGCCAAGGACCTCTCGTCCGTAGTCACTCGCACCTTTCAGGCTCAGCGTACCGCCAAGAAGGTGACGCAAACGGTACTCTGCCACTGAAACTGTGATCGGCTCAAGAACCAAGCAAGCTGTTGCCAACGCGTCGAAACACTCGGTCTTGAGTGTTATCGCTTGGGAGAAATTGAGCTGTTTGTCGACGATCTGACGGATTCGTTCTCGAGTCACCCCATATACATCACCAATGGCTTGCAATGTGCTTTCATCTTCACCACTGCCACCATAGCGTGCACGGAAGATGTAAGCATTGCGCTCAGCGTTCGTTGAATTGTGGGCGCGACGACTCAAGAGGTATCCGGTACGCAGGATCTCTTCATCCAATGTGCGTGGTATTCCGAAATCATCCATGGCTCCGTCCGTTGTCGAGGACCTCGTATCAAACGTGATGATTGGTTCCGGAACTCCGCAAGCCTCCGCGATAGCTTTGATATCCTTTGATTTAGGGACGCGATCGGAAGTTGTACTTTCCCACGACGCCACTGACATCATTGTCCTGCCAATGCGTTCGCCCAACTGTCCTTGGGTCAGTCGTCCGCTGCGCCCTTTTAGACGAGCCGCTTTAAGCCAGGCTTTTAGCTCTTGACGCGAGTCGATCTTACATTCGCGCGGCTTTTCTTTCGAAAATTCGATTTTTAGAATATCCGGATGCAGGAACATCGAGGCTATTATTGCGAGGTCGTGGGCTGGATATCCGAGTGCAGTAGAGAACTTGGCGAGTTCATCTGGAGTTGGCGTTTCTTCATGCTTGACGCTGATCAGTTTGGTTAGTCGATAGCGATTGATGCCGATTTGCTCATGCAAATTGGCGTGCTTACCCGCGACTCCTCTGGCAATAGCTAGCCAGTCCTTGAGAATCGTGGTTGCGGACTCCTTTGTCAGCTCCATCGTTACATCACCGATCCATTCGTCCAAAGGAAAAGGGGCAGGTTCATTTAAGTGCAAAACTAATTAAATGAACCTGACCGCTTTTTTTTAATGAAGCTGACCCCTTTTTTGGCCCGCACAAAAATGTCTTTCATTAAAACTTGATTTCTTTTACTAAGCATTATTCACCTCCTGCAACCATCTAGTTAACTTGAACCCTACGAAAGCTCCGACGCACAGCATTACGAAATTTTCGGCAAACATTCTCCAACAACACCGCAGAACTCAGCTAGCTTTTCCTTATCTATATTTCCTGTCTCATACTGATATAAAACATGCTGTGGCTTTCGGTGGGGATTAGTTCTCGGAATACCGAGCATTTTTTCTATATCTCCCTTAACAACGGAAATTCTAAAAGTTAGCGTTGCATCACGCGAATCTTGGATAAGTTGATTCAACTCAGCATTCTCACCCTTTCCATCATCCTCATCGTGAATTACTGAATGCTGCACTCCAAGGCGACTCAATAAATTCATAAATCTGTGAATGTTGTACTTACCGAAGCAATCTAGGACATAAAACCCGCAATCGGCATTTGGTATATTGCCATCCCCAACGAGCCTGTTTACTAAGGCCGCTTCGGTAGCCCCCTCAACGAGAAGCACATGATTAGCGAAAAAAACTGTTGCCCTATCTGCATTCAACCAAAGAAAATGTTTGATCAACTCCATTTCCGGCTTACTGTCATCTTCGTGGAGCTTCGCTGCCATTTTTGGATATTTTTTTGCAATTGCATTTATTACTTGATTTGCATCAACTAACTCATTCCATGCCAAAGAATCGATCTGGAATGCTTCAGATATTCCGTTTGATCGCTTTAATCTCACCATAGACGGAATATCTGCTGAGTTCTTGCTTACAAATTGAGAAGAATGCGTTGCGCAAACTACTTGCCAATGCTCGGCTTCTGATAGTTTTTTTAGGCTACGCGCCAATATTTCTTGTTGTGGCGGATGCAAAAATGCTTCTGGTTCCTCGAACAAAACAAGATTTAGACGAGGAGTAAAGTCTTTTGCCTTCTTGGTTGCTTTTTTTCCTACATACCTTGAGCCGAGCTGAATCAATGAATAAATGAAGTGCCTTTGAAACCCAGATCCGAAATTGTCGATTGATTGAGACTTGCCGTGAGATTGATCAAACAAGTCCCAAGCAAGCATTGACTTGATAATTTCCGGTGTAGATGGCGGTTGAAAATTTAATTTAAATTCTGTGTCCCACGGCTTGAGCAATGAGTTCAATTCACCTTCGAATCCGGAAAGGGAACGGTCGTCCTCAGTTTTTTCTTTTCTAATTCCGTCAGAAAATTCACGCACATTTTTGACGAAATTTGTATAGGCTTCTCCGCCCTCGACCACGTCTGTCATTATATCTGTAAGCAAATCACGCAGTGCAGATGGACCGCTAAGTTTTGCGTGTTCATCCACTTTGCTTATTGCAGGTATGTATATTAAGTCACCAAACTTGCCACTTTGGACATTCTT
>JAYUUM010000015.1:0-19274 GCA_043754555.1 Arenimonas sp.
CAAGAGCAAAACAAAGGTAAAGAATGCGGCTGGAAATAATTATCTGACTTCATAAGCAGCACACAAAAAACGGTCAGGATTTCCTGACCGTTTTTTTTAGCGTTATTATTAACTATGCCTACTATCATTTCTCATATTGCCGTTCCGCTCGCGATTGGCTTGGGCCTGGGCAAACGGAAAATATCCGAACACTTATTGTGTGCTGGCGTAGTTGCCAGTGTTATCCCGGATGCTGATGTCATTGGTTTTAAATTCGGCATTGAATATGCTTCTCAATTTGGTCATCGCGGTTTTACCCATTCCATTTTCTTCGCGCTGGTACTCGGGCTTGTTGCGTTGATAGCACACAAAAAGCTCGACTGCTCTCCAATTGCGGCATTTTTGTTTGTCAGTATTAGTGCCGTTTCACACCCGTTGCTCGATGCCCTTACCGATGGCGGTCTTGGCGTTGCATTATTTTGGCCATACGAGACTACGCGTTTGTTTTTCCCGTGGGCCGGCATTGAAGTTTCAGCAATCGGACGGGGCTTTTTTTCGATGCGAAGCCTGTCAGTATTGGCCTCGGAATTCCGATGGATTTGGTGCCCGGCGATAGCGCTAGGTGGTGTCTTGTATTTCTTTTGTCGCAATTCGAGTGCTAAAAAATAGCGTCTTCCTGACGAAAGTCGAGACCCAGAAACAGTCATGAAGCAGCATCCAAACCACGCTTCGCACTCAACTTCTGGGCACCGTTTTTCAACGGTGTGACTAGATCATCGAGATGTCGCTTCTATCGCATATACAATCAAACCTTAAAAAAATGAGTATCTATCCATATGATAAAAATTCGCGAAGCCAGCCTTGACGACATCGACACGCTCGAAACATTATTTTCAGGCTATCTGGAATTTTACCAACGCAAACATGACTCTGCCGCTATCCGGCATTTTTTGAGCGAACGAATTGCAAACAAAGAGTCGATAATTTTTATTGCGACATCTAATGCTAAAGCTTTGGGATTTACCCAGCTCTACCCAGCCTTTGCCAGTCTTAGCTTGAAGCCAAGCTGGATTTTGAATGATTTGTTTGTCAGCCAAGATGCTCGCGGCATCGGTGTCGCCAATGCCTTGATGGCGGCCGCCAGGCAGCTTGCAGCAGAAACAAACGCCTGCGAGATATTCCTGCAAACTGCTCGTACCAACCACAAGGCACAGGCGCTTTACGAAAAATTGAAGTATCAGCGTGACGACGAGTTTCTGGTTTACACTCTCAGCATTCCAGGCCCATCAAGTTTATAAAGACCATGCAACACTTACTTTCCGATAAGCATTTAGCACCTCAAAAGCTTGCTCATGCAACCGCACTGCCGGCACTTTTCTACACCGACACCAGCACTCCCCAATTGGATGCACGCGCAGTGTTTGCCCGCAGCTGGCAATGGGTTTGCCACCAGTCGCAAATTGCCGATGCCGGCGATTACATCGTTACCACTATTGCTGGCTTGCCGCTCATTATTTTACGATCAGTGGACGGTAGCATTAAGGCTTTTCATAATGTTTGCCGACACCGTGCTGGCCCGATTGCTACTTGCGATGCCAAACAAGCCAAAGTGTTGCGTTGCAAATACCATGGTTGGACTTATGGCCTGGATGGCGTACTGCGTAGCGCACCTGAAATGAGTAACACTGAATACTTTGTATTGTCGGACATAAAACTACCGCAGGCAAAAGTGGCGGTTTGGCAAGGTCTGGTTTTTGTCGCGGCCGATGATGCGCCAGAGTTTCTGGATGTGGTAACAGGTATCGATGAAAGATTGGGCCAGCAATCACTGCAAGATTATGTTTTTCATCGCCGCGTTGCCTATGATGTTAACTGCAACTGGAAAGTGTATGTCGACAATTATCTGGAAGGCTATCACGTACCGCATATTCACCCTGGCTTGAATAGCCTGCTCGATTACCGTACCTACGTTACCGAAACCGCCGAGTGGTATTCCTACCAATTCAGCCCGCTGGAAAGCGCCGATGATTTATATGGCTCGGGCGACGCGCTGTATTATTTTATTTACCCCAACACCATGTTAAATATTCTGCCGGGCCGCTTGCAAACCAATCGGGTTATTCCCTTGGATGTAAATAAGTGTCGGGTTGAATTTGATTACTACTATGCCGCCGACGATAGTGAAAAAGCAGCGCAACGGCGTGAACGTGATCTTGCTTTTAGCGACGAAGTACAAAAAGAAGATGTGGATATTTGCGAATCGGTACAAATTGGTTTGTCTTCGGGCTCATACACTGCAGGACGATTAAATCCTTTGCGCGAAAACGCCGTGCATCATTTTCATGAGCTATTACGAAGCGCTTATTCATTCAGCAAGCAAGATTCCGAGCAAGACAGCAAACAAGAATGAGCGAAATAAAAAAACCACTCGGCTTATGGACCGCCATCGCACTAGTCGTCGGCAGCATGATCGGCTCAGGTGTTTTTCTATTACCCGCCACCCTTGCCTCGTTTGGCGCAGCCAGTTTGCTCGGTTGGGGTCTGACACTTCTTGGTGCCTTGTTGTTGGCAATCGTATATTCATGGTTGGCGAAAAAAATTACCCGCACGGGCGGTTCATACGCTTACGCACACGAAGCATTCGGGCCCGGTGCTGGTTTTTTCGTTGCATGGAGCAATTGGATATCGATGTGGTGCGGCAATGCGGCATTGGCAGTCGCTTTTGCCGGTAGCTTGGGAGCTGTATTTCCAGAAGCCACCGCTACTCCAATGCGAGGCGCACTTTCTGCGCTAGCTGCATTGTGGTTTTGCACCATCGTCAATATTGCCGGTGTCCGCGAAGCTGGCCGCATGCAACTGATCACCACCATTCTAAAAATAGTGCCGCTGATTTTATTTGGCGTACTTGGACTGGCTTATGTTCAAGCCGATTCTTATCAACCGTTCAATCCAAGCGGTGAATCCTTGTTCGCGGTAACGACTGCTACTGCTGCTATTACGCTATGGGCATTTCTGGGGTTTGAAGCCGCCACCATTCCATCGGCATCCATTAAAGATCCCGAGCGCACCGTGCCGCGCGCCACTATTATCGGCATGCTGATAGCCGGTGTTGCCACCATGCTTACTTGCACTGTGGTGATTGGTTTATTGCCGTCCGACGTACTCGTTAAATCTGCTGCACCTATGGCCGATGCCGCCACTCGGTTATGGGGATCGTCTGCAGGTTTGGCGATAGCTATTATCGCCACTGTCTCCTGTTTCGGCGCCTTGAATGGCTGGGTGTTATTGCAAGCCCAAGTGCCACT
The DNA here is from genome assembly GCA_043754555.1 of Arenimonas sp. Taxonomy (GTDB): domain Bacteria; phylum Pseudomonadota; class Gammaproteobacteria; order Xanthomonadales; family Xanthomonadaceae; genus Arenimonas. The sequence goes on from JAYUUM010000015.1 coordinate 3,285, forward strand.
TGCCGCAGCAAACGACAAATTATTTCCATCGATATTTGCCAAAGTCGATACGCGTGGTACGCCAGTTTCAGGTCTATTGATTAGCACTACATTAGCCACGATAGTGGTATTGAGTAACTTCACCCAATCATTGATTCAACTATTTGCCTTCTCGATTTTATTATCTACCGCTGCAGCACTATTACCTTATTCAGTGAGTGTGGCAGGCTGGATAAAAATGAATCAAAAAGCACCCGCTTACAAATTGCTAATTGCTGGATTGGCAATGATCTTCGCACTCCTGGCACTCAATGGTACCGGCAGCGAAGCCTTGCTTTGGGGAGCAGGATTACTGCTCGCTGGTGTACCAGTGTATTTGTGGCAGCGGTATAAATAATAGGATGATGAGGTTTCCAGCACATGTCAGCAGGTTGTTTTGAATGGCTTTCGGGGGCGATGGTATCCAGGAAACAAAAGCAAAACATTCGACTTACGGCGCTGCTTCGATCTCGGCACGTAATTGTTGAATGCTCGGCGCATACGGAGCTCCGGCTGCACCGAGCGCATTAATTTTATTGGCCATCTGATTCACCAATTCCTGCGCTTGCGGTTTATCGCCTTCTGCCAAACGCAATCGGGCCTCTACGCCTTGGCAAACCGCATACAACAATTGATCTTCACCGGAATTTTTACGAGCAGCGTCTTTTGCCTGGGTTAACGACTCATTCGCCAATTTTAATTGACCCAGTGAAATCCGTGCTTCGGTCAGACTTTGCAAAATAGCGATGGTTAGCGGACTGTGTTCGCCCGTGTATTCGCGTGAGATCGGCAAGGCTTGTTCAATTTGCACCAAAGCATCTTTGGGCCGTTTTGCTTTCAGAATAATTTTTCCTAAATTACCCTGCATGGCCGCGAGAGCTGCCGATTTTCCATATAATTCGCGCCGCAATGTGGTGGCTTTCAGCAATAATTTCTCAGCTCGCTCGAAATCATTTTTTCGATAGGCGACCGTCGCCCAGTTGCCCAGTGTCAGCAAGGCACTGGCGCTATTAATATCGCCAACTTTTTCATGGGCAGCCCAGCTATCACGAAAAGCGGCATCGGCTTTATCAATATCACCATTGGCTTGATAGGCGATACCCAGACTGTTCAATACATTGGCAGTGTCCGTGTGGTTGCGTCCAAAATAGTCGTCATATTCCAGCAAAGCCGCCTGCAACGTACGTATGGAGACGGGCAATCCTAGTTCTTCTTTTTCGATCCGCGCCTGCAACGGCCGGCTACTAAGCAGAGAATTACGATAACGCGCCACATCCTTTTTCCAGAAACCTTGCGCATCGTCGAGCAATTTCCTGGCCGTTGATGCATTGCCGCGACCCAGTTCCACCTCCGATAACAGGGCGGATACTTCGGCCCGCGATTGCAGGGTGATGTTGGGTGTTTTCAGATAATTGCTTAGCAACGGCACTGCGCCGTCGTAGTCATTCATGTAAAGGTAAAGTGAACCCAGTGCCTCGACAATTTCAGCATGCGTTTGAGGCTGGTCACGGTATTGTTCTGATACGTGTAGTGCGCTTTGATCGAGTACTTGTTTGGCAGTGGTGGATTCATTGCCCTGGTTTTCACCGGCGGTACGAAACATCAATAATAAATAATTTTTAACAGCCTCAGTGCGGCGAATTTCCGCCAATACTTGATCCCGTTCAAGCGCTGTCTTGTGTGCCTGCCACAATACGCCAGCGACACCGACCGATATTGCCACTAACACGGCAGCAGCTCCGGCAACACCCACTTTGTGGCGGCTGACAAAACGCCGATAACGATAACCGCGTGCGTCGCCGCGCGCGAGCACCGGCTCACGTCGTAGATGTCGTTTAATATCATTCCAAAGCTGCGATGCGCTTTGATAACGCAGGCCGGGTTCCGGGCGCAATGCTTTCATTACGATGGCATCAAGATCACCACGAAGCGATTTCGCGGTAACTATACTCGATGCATTGACAGCGTTACTTGGTGCGACGGGCTGGGCTTCAAAACGACGTTTGATACTGGCCGGCAGTACCGAGCTGGACAGAGTCCATGGTCTCGAACCGACTAACAGTTCATACAATACGACACCCAGCGCGAATACATCGGTAGCCATTGTAATAGCGCCACCTTCCAATTGCTCCGGTGCGGCGTATTCGGGAGTCAACAAAGCTTGCGTCATAACACCACCGCCATCATCGGCGAGTTTGGCGATGCCAAAGTCCAGCAAGCGGGCACGACCATCGGTATCCACCAGAATATTGGCAGGCTTTAAATCACGATGCACGACTAAATTACGATGTGCAAAATCCACCGCCTCACAAATTTGCTGAAATAATTGCAGGCGTTTATCAAGACTTAATGCATTATCTTTTGCGTAACTGATGATGTCGCGACCTTCGACAAATTCCATCGCCATATACGGCCGGCCATCGGGCGTCAAACCGCCATCAATTAAACGCGCAATGCCTGGGTGTTCCAGGCCAGCAAGAATTCGACGTTCGTTTTCAAAATGAGCCAAATGCCCGACCGCCTCGGGACGAATTAATTTGAGTGCCACTTTTTGTGAGAAATCGGCATCGGTACGATGGGCAAGATAAACCTCGCCCATGCCACCACGACCGACGAGACGCTCAATAATAAACGCACCGACTTTTGCACCCGTGGCAAGCGAACTATATTCTTGTGCTGGCGCATTAGTATTTTGAGTTTGACGAGCCGCTTGTTCTAAAAAATCAGGATCGCTGTCAATCGCCATCAACATTTGTCGCACCTGTTGCTGCACGGCAGGGCTGGCATCACTGCGGCTTAGTTGTTCATCTCGTAAAGCGGGCGTAAGTTCAAGCAAGCGATCAAACAACGCGGCTACTTCGGCCCACTGCTTGGAACTGCCGTCGGCCATTGCTGCATCCTGCGGTATTGTCGATGCTGGAGCATAACGTGGGGAAACTAGAGCGTAAAGATAAACGCAACGTAGGGCCGCTGCTTGCGACCGCCATGGATGGCGGGTCGGCTTTCAACAGACGCATGTCTGGTCAAACGCAGGAGCAGTTTTCGACCTACGCCCTGTGTCAGCATTATCGTAAAGCGTGGGCGTAGTGTAGGCACCGCCCACCGTATCGGTAAATTGAGACATTGGTGGGCAGTGCCCACCCTACTTCACAACACGACCGGCTCGTCCGGCAGCTCACGCGGATTATCTTCATGCGCCGGGAAGTGTTCACTCAGCAGTGTATTTATTTTAGCGATGCAAGCCAACACAGCCACATCAGCCGGACCGTGATGAATGTCATTGGTGAATTCATCGCACATTTTTTGCCATTGCGTTGTATCTACTCTTGCAGCGATACCACGATCTGCAATAAGTTCCACGCGACGTTCGGCTAGTTGCAAATACAATAATACGCCGCTGTTATCTTGCGTATCCCACACGCGCAGTTGAGAAAACAATTGATGGGCACGTTCTCGGGTTTGCAAGCCGTTTAATATCGATCCGAAGGCATAGCGTGCTTCAACGGCAAAACAAATTTCACCTGCGTGGCCGCGTTCGCCTTCGGCAATGACGTCACGAATATGGGTCAAGGTTTCTTTGGGAAACCATTGCGACATTCGAAACCAGCCAGTAAACATATTTTGTAGGAGTCGTTTCACTACCAGCCTCCCGAGGCGCCACCGCCTCCGAAAGATCCACCACCACCAGACCAGCCGCCACCGCTGCTACTTCCACCGCTGGGGAAAGATCCCCAGCCACCGTGACCTGAACTAAAACGTCCAGAACCGCCGCCACCCGAAGCACCACCAGCCGTTAGAAAAGCAACAAAGCCTGCAACCAACGTTGAGAAGCCAAAACTAAATATGAAAAATGCAATAACGGCCGCCACACCCGCAGCGCCTAGACGTCGCAGCGTCATTGGCTTCATGCCGGTAATACCCACAATGGCGCCGATAAAAAACCCAATGATGCCGGCAAAGACAAAATCAGGTTGTGTTTGTTGCCGGTCGGCTGTCATCGGTTCGGGCAATATTTCGCCATCGATTAATTTCGTCAATGCTTGCAGCGAATCCTTGATACCGCCAAAAAAATCACCTTGTCGAAACTTTGGTGTCAGGTATTCGCGAATCACCCGGCTTGCCAGTGCATCCGGCACAGCGCCTTCCAGGCCATAGCCCACTTCGATCCGCGCTTTACGGTCATCTTTGGCAATCAGCAGTAGCAGGCCATCATCGGTTTTATTGCGGCCAATTTTATTTTTCTCGGCAACTTGTAAAGAATAATTTTCCAGCGCCTCGCTGCCGGTCGTCGCGACAATCAGTACGACAAGCTGGCTACCCTTGCGTTGCTCGAGCGCAACTAGCTCAGCTTCAAGCTCGGCAATTTGACTTGCGTTAAGCGTGCCGGTTTGATCGGTAACATGTTGTTTCAACACCGGCACAGACTGAGCCCATGCCGGGTTTACCAGCATAGCCAGCAAAACCAATAAAGCCGGAGCGAATTTTAAAACACGAAAATTCACTATCTATTATTTCGCAGGAACAGGATTGGCAGGTTCAAACTCCACCACAGGTGGTTTAGAAATTGCCGCTTCGTTTTCAACGGTGAAATTCGGTTTGACATCATAGCCAAACATTTTTGCGGTTAAATTAACCGGAAATTGCCGCACGTGTGCATTGTATTCCTGCACACTTTGGATATAGCGATTGCGCGCGACAGTGATGCGATTCTCGGTTCCTTCGAGCTGTGCTTGTAACTCAAGAAAATTTTGATTCGATTTTAAATCTGGGTAATTCTCGGACACTACCAATAATCTTGATAATGCACCGGAGAGGTCGCCTTGAGCTTTTTGAAATTCTGCCAGCTTGACCGGATCAGATGCCTGTTCGGCACTGATGCTAACGCTGCCAACACGGGCACGCGCATTGGTCACTTCTGTCAACACGCGCTCTTCCTGCGAGGCATAGCCTTTCACGGTATTGACAAGGTTAGGCACCAAGTCGGCACGTCGTTGATATTGATTCAATACTTCCGACCATTGAGCCTTAACGGATTCATCGTTGGTTTGAATTTTGTTGTAGCCGCAGCCAGAAAGCAAAGCGATTAACAAGAAAGCTGAAATAAAGCGAAATAGGCGCATGGCAATTTCCTCGTATGGGTGACGCATTGAAGCATTGACTGAGCTGGCTGGCAATCGGGACTCTGTCTAATTATTCAGACTCGAATCTAGTTCAAGCAGAATTTCGTACTGTTTGAAGCCGGCTACGGTGTTAAGGCGTCGCCCTGTAGTAGTGCTAACATGGAACACGTTCGCGAAGTTAAAGTTCATTGGGAGCATAATATGAAATTGGATAAATTTCTCCGTGTACTTTCCATTGCAGTTTGCCTATTACCTTTCGTTTCAGGCGCACACGCCGAAACCCGGGTCATAATGCTAGATGAAGAAAACCAGTTTGCCAGCGATGTTGATTCAGACAGCATCCGCAATTCTGACTACGCGACCGTTTGTCAGCTACGCATTCCATATCCGATGATAACTTCTGCAGGCGAGCACCCAAACTGGTGATCTGAAGGGGATTTTATTGTTCCAGATTGCGTAGGTGCCGGGATTGCAGAATTCGTTTATTAGCCAGACCCTTAGCGCTAAGAGTCTCAAGGGGAGACATTCGTGCACTTTGAAATACCTAACTACATTTTGATCAAGCAGCTCGGTCAGGGCACGATGGCAGAAGTCTGGCTGGCCGAACACAAAATTAATAAGCGTCGGGCTGCCATCAAGGTGATGAAACCTTCTTCGCTATCGGATTCCGATGTCGAGGAGTTATTCATCCGCGAAGGCGAGGTGCTCGCCAGCTTTCGCGACGATAATATCGTTGCTATCTACGATAACAATCGCATCGGCGACCTGGCCTACATTGTTATGGAATTCCTGTCAGAAGGAACATTGCAAGAGCGTATGCAGCGTGGCCCGATAAACGCAGGGGAAGCAATTGGGCTTACAGTACAAATTGCAAAAGCGCTTGGTGCTGCGCATCAGATAGATGTCATCCATCGTGATTTAAAACCAGCCAACATCATGCTACGAAATGAAACCACACCTGTGCTGACCGATTTCGGCGCTGCTCGCATGCTCGCCCGCACAACAATTTACGGCAAGGACGGCAGTATTGTTGGCACGCCGACTTATATGAGCCCGGAACAGATAACCGGGCAGCCACTTAACGGCAGCAGTGATTTGTACGCGTTGGGCATCCTGTTTTACGAGCTGCTGACAGGTGCGCTGCCGTATCCCGGCGGCAGCATCAACGAAATTGCAAGCCAGCACCTATTTGCGCAAATTCCTAAGCTGCCAGTCGAGATAGCTATGCTGCAACCGATTCTTGAGCGCTTATTGGCAAAAAAAGTGGAAGAGCGATTTGCATCGGCACAGGATTTTATCGATGCACTGCGCAACTGCTACATCCATGAACTTGCGCTGCGCCGACAAGTTGGTTTTGCCGCAACGAGTGTGGCCTGGTCCAGCCAATTGCGGGCGCTGGGATTCGTATTGGATACTCAACAAAAAACAGAAGTACGTGTCGCACAAGGTGAGTTCTTGAAAGGGATGGAAAACACGCCGAATGATAGTAAGGTCCCAGCTAAGCCATGGTGGTCGAGACGTAGTGGCTGGATCATAGCCGTGTCGGCGCTAGCACTTAGTATCGGGCTCTTCATGATATGGCCGGAGCCGAGCAAAACATCGGTGGCTAAAAAAGTTGAGAAAACATCTACTCTCGCTCCGCGAACGAACCAATATAACTATCAGGGCCGGCTGATCACTTTGGCGCCGGATATGATATTTGATCTCACTGACAAGGTTGAAAGCGCCAACGTAACAGGATTGTCATCAAACGATCCGAATTTAGGCATTAGTCTGGTGCTAAAAACTAGCCAGAAGCTTGCCTTGCAACAATTCTCCGAGCAAAATGTCTCAAAAGAAGTGGGGCTAATTTATAAGGGCCGGCTTGTGAGCGTTGCCGTATTACAAGGCCCGATAACTGAGGGCAATATTTTCATTAGCTCAGGTGCTAGTAGCACCACTGAAGAAATGATGACGCTTGCTACTGAACTGTCTGCTAACTAGTATCGATATGGAATTTCTTAACTTTCTTCGTGAGCAACCAGCGATGGCAGGGCTAGTGCTATTGGCCTTCTTATTCATCATTGTTCCCGTCATTAATATGCTCTGGAAAAAAATATTTGGTGGTAATACCACTGATTTACCTGGCCCGGCTATCCAAACAACAAAGTCCACGCACTTTGGCAACCAGACTGAATTGATTATCTTGTTGCTCGGTTTAGTGGTTTTACTGATTTTAATTGGCGGATTACTGAGTCTCTTTTTTGGCTGATCGACGAAATTAAAATCTATGGAAGCTCTGATTAAATGTAAAACCGTCATTCCCGCGCAGGCGGGAACCCAGTGACTTCAGGCTTTCTGGATTCCCGCCTACGCGGGAACGACAATTGATCAGAGGTTCCCTATGTTGAATTTGTAGCTTGCTACTTGATCGACCGAATGATTACCTGCGTAATTGCATCGCCCGCTGGTATTGCGGTTTTATCCGTCAGCGCAGGCATTAAGCCTGTAGCTAACTTTTTACCTAACTCCACGCCCCATTGGTCGAAGGCATTAATGCCCCAAATAACCGATTGCACATAGACGCTGTGCTCGTACAAGGCTAGCAACAACCCAAAACTATGCGGGTTCAATTCATCCAGTAAAAACAGGCTCGAGGGTCGATTACCCGGATAGTTTTTTTGCAGTTCATTGCCTTGCGAACCATTTGCCAGAGCTTCGGTTTGGGCAAATAAATTGGCAAGTAGAGCCTGATGATTTTCAGTGTAAGGATGCGAGGGTTTGATCACACCGATAAAATCCATCGGAACAATGTCACTGCCTTGATGCAGCGCCTGAAAAAAACTATGTTGCGTTGAGCTGCCGGTACCACCCCAAATAACCGGAACCGTTGCGTGTTCAACCGCTTTATTGTCAGGACCGACCGATTTACCCAAACTTTCCATTACCAGCTGTTGCAAATACGACGACAAAAAACCCAAGCGCTCGTCATACGGCACTACGGCTTGTGTGGATAAACCCATTGCATTTCGGTTCCAGATTGCCACCAAGGCATGCCAAGCCGGTAGATTTTCTTTGATGGGTGCATTCAAGAAATGCGTATCCATTTCGGCGGCACCATTGAGCATTGCTTGAAACTTCGGCAAGCCAATCGCCAAGGCCAAAGAAAAGCCAACGCAAGACCAAAGCGAATAGCGACCGCCAACCCAATCCCACATCGGTAAAATATTGTCGGAATTGACGCCAAAGGCATTCGCCTTTTCACTATTGGCGCTGACGGCGTAAAGACGGGAATCATTTTGCAGCCAGTCTTTCACAATGCGTCCGTTCAACAAGGTTTCTTGAGTTCCGAAGGTTTTAGAGACCAGAATCGCAGCTGTTTTAGCTGGATCAAGCGCCTTCAGTACATGTTGCGCATTACTACCATCAACATTACTAATAAAATGGATCTGAAAACGACCAGTATGGAAATCACGTAGCGCATCCACTGCCAAGCGTGGGCCAAGATCAGAACCGCCAATACCGATATTAATAATATCGGTGACACCGCTGGCTTCGAGCTGTTGTATCAACGCCCCCATCTGCTTTTGTGATTCCACCGCAAGCGCATGCGCAGCTTTACTGTTCGCACTATCGCCTAAATTACTACGCAGTGCGGTATGCAGGGCTGCGCGCTGTTCGGATTGATTGACATGTTTGCCATTAAACATGTCTGCAACAGCGCTTGTAAGCGATGAAGGTTCTGCCAACTCAAATAAAGCTTCCAACGCATCATTATCTAGGCGTTGACGAGCAAAATTGGCCTGCAAAGGCCCCAGCCTGAGCGATAACTTTTCGCTGCGTGCCGCATCTTGATTCACATCACGCAAATGAAATGTTTTCATGCGCTGTCCGTGCCCAAGCACATTTTTCCATGCGGCGTTTTTATCGTTGACGCTCATACAAAGCCGAACTCAATATTGTCGATCAAACGAGTGCGGCCAAGTCTGGCGGCAATCAAGGCGAGTAGATTTTTTTCGTTAGGCTCGATCGCGCGCGATAAATCGCAGCGACGAATTTCGGCGTAATCGACCACAAAGCCCATCATTTCCAAACGTTGTTTGGCTTCGGCTTCAATGCCATGAATCGGCATGCCAAGCGAAGCTTGGTCTTTCATAAAATTCAATGTTTGATAAATAAATACCGCCGTTTGACGTTCATCACCCTGCAAATATTGATTCCGCGAGCTCATCGCCAAGCCATCAACTTCACGTAATGTCGGCGCTGGAATAATCTTTGTCGGAAAACTCATCTCCGTACCCATGTATCGAATAACCTGAAGCTGCTGGTAATCCTTGCGACCAAAAACAGCCACATCGGCCTGCACCATATTAAACAAGCGAGCGACCACTTGCGCCACGCCATTAAAATGACCTGGACGATGCATGCCGCACAAAATATCTGTGATACCCGGCACGTGCATTTGCACGCAACCCATGGTGCCGAACGGATACATTTCTTCTACTGTAGGCAATAACAAAGCGTCACAGCCTTTGCTTGCCAGTCCGTTAATGTCGTTATCGGGGGTGCGCGGATAATGTGCGTAGTCTTCGTTGGGGCCAAACTGTGTTGGATTGACGAAAATACTGGCGACCACTTTGTCACTATGTTGCTTGGCCAATTCAACCAGGGCAAAGTGCCCCGCATGTAGGTTACCCATGGTCGGTACGAAGCCAATACGCAGACCGGCTTTTTTCCAATCTGCAATTTGTGTACGCAATGCCGCAACAGAATTAAAAGTTTTCATTCGTAGCTATGTTCCGCAGCAGGAAATGTTGATTCACGTACGGCTTTTGCATACGCCTCAAATGCGCCTTGAATACTACCGGCTTCCGCCATGAAATCTTTAACGAAGCGTGGGCGACGATGACCACTATTCATGCCCAGCATATCGTGCAAGACCAGAATTTGGCCGTCACAATGTGGTCCTGCGCCAATACCAATAGTAGGGATTTTAATACTGCGGGTAATTTCTTCAGCCAAGCCAGTCGGCACGCATTCCAGCACAAGACAATCTGCACCGGCAGCTTCAACGGCTTTCGCATCGGCAAGCATTTTTTTTGCGGCGTTGCCGTCACGGCCTTGCACACGGTAACCACCGAGCTTCATGACTGACTGCGGCGTCAATCCAAGATGAGCGCAGACCGGAATATCACGTTCGGATAAAAAAGAAATGCTATCGAGTACAAAACCTGCGCCTTCCAACTTCACCATACTTGCGCCCCCTTCAGCGACCAGCAAAGTGGCAGCATCAAGCGCACGCTCGGGTGTTGCAAAGCTTTGAAACGGCATATCGGCAATTAGTAATGCCGTGCGCAAGCCACGGGCAACACATGAGGTGTGATACACAATGTCATCGACCGTGACCGGCACCGTGCTGCCTTTGCCCTGCATCACCATGCCTAGAGAATCCCCCACTAAAATAAGGTCCAGACCGGCTGCATCGATAGCGCGTGCAAAGCTGGCGTCATAAGCGGTTATCGCTACAATTTTTTCGCCCGTAGTTTTCATCTCGCGCAATTTCGGCACGGTGAGTTGCGGTCGTCGCGCTGGCTTGGGTTGATCTGCGTACATAAATGCTATCTTGATTGCTTTGTTCCGGGCTGCACTACTCTAAAATTTTAATATTTGAAATGTCGAGCTTGGCTAGGCAATCCTTCAGAGTACCCTGCGCCGGAATTTCCAAGTCGTCTACCAATTCAGCCTGTGGTACCAATACGAAGGCACGTTCGTGCATGTGCGGATGCGGAATATGCAAATTAGGCTCATGAACAATATCGTCGCCAAATAACAAAATATCCAGATCCAGAGTGCGCGCATGCCAGCGTTGTTCTTGCTGGCGAATACGACCAAAGCGCTCCTCAATTTCCAGGCATTTTTCAAGCAAGATCGTTGGACTCAAACGGGTTTGTAATTCCGCTACACAATTGAGAAAATCAGCTTGATCGGTATTACCCCAGGCCGGTGTTCGATAAATACGCGATTGACGGCGCAAGGTGGTCTGCGGAATTTCATCCAGTGCGAACAAGGCTTCCATCAATGTGCTTTCAACTTCACCTAGATTACCGCCCAGACCGATAAAAACGCGGCGGGATTCGGTGTTCATGGGCTCATTTCAGTTGAAAGCGGACGCGGTTTACGGCGACGGCGTTTTTTAGGCGCTGCTGAAAGATCGCCGGGTTCGGAGCCGTGCAAGGTTCTTTTTGATTCCAGACGCGAAGCCAAGGCTTCCGGGCTTTGGATTTGTGCTTCACGCCAGAACGCAACATCCTCCGCCACTTCAGGTGTTCCGCTTAAACGCAATTCGAGAAAATCGAACGCGGCGCGAAAACGCGGGTGCGACAGCAAACGAAATACACGCTTACGAACGCGTTGCGAAAAGCGTGATTGCAATAACCAGATTTCCTGCATCGGCAATGAAAAACGACGCGGCAATGCAATGCGCTCGGCTTGATGCAGGGTCACACGATCAGCAGCACGTTGTTGTGCAACAGTCGCATCGACGCCGGTTTTCTGCAGTATCGCCAATTCGCGACAATAGGCAGGCCATAACAGGGCGGCAAATAAAAACGCTGGCGTTACCGGTTTGCCTTCTGCAATACGCTCATCGGTATTGCGCAGTGCCTGTAAAACCATCGTGCGTAAAGCCCCGCTGCTATTGGTGCTTAACGCTTTAGCGGTTTCCGGAAACAGTACATTCAACAAGCCATGGCTTTCAAGGCCAAGAAAACTTTTTTCCGCATGACCCGATAAAAACATTTTCAGACATTCATCAAATAAACGTGCCGGTGGGGCGTCGCTGACTAAACCTGCCAAGCGCGAAATCGGCTCGGCAGCAGACTCGTCGATACGGAAATTTAATTTCGCCGCTAAACGAATGGCTCGCAGCATACGGACCGGGTCTTCGCGATAACGCGAATCGGGATCACCAATCAATTTTAGAACGCGTGCATTAACGTCTTCAAAACCGCCGACATAATCACGCACAGAAAAATCATCAACGGTGTAATACAAAGCGTTCGCAGTGAAATCACGCCGAACCGCATCGTCTTCAATTGTGCCGTACACATTGTCACGCAGTAAACGTCCGCCGTCTTCGGTTTCCCGATCACCACTGCCGTCATCGGAATTGGCACGGAAAGTGGCAACCTCGATAATTTCCTGACCAAACATGATGTGGGCCAGACGAAAACGTCGGCCAATAAGCCGGCAATTGCGGAACAGACTACGAACTTGATCGGGCGTGGCGCTGGTCGCGACGTCGAAGTCCTTAGGATGTCCGCCAATTAATAAGTCGCGCACCGCGCCACCCACCAGATAGGCGTCAAAACCGCCCTCGCGCAACTTATAGAGCACGCGCAAGGCATTGGGACTAATGTCTTTGCGGGAAATAGCATGGGCGTCACGAGTGATCACGCGATGCTGTAGTTGAATAGTGATGTTGGCGGTTTCATCCATTAAAATTGCTCGACACCGGAATCCTTCCGGTCTGGGCCGCCGTTTTGGCGGAGCTATACAAGCCCGTTATACTACCGACTGTGCCGACGCCAAGCTATGCAGACGGGCTAAAACCTGCCAATTCCACTGTCGTGCTTATTCAAATCAAACACTTAGGCCAAAATATTGGCTCATCACCGGAATACAAGCTATGCCATTTGTCGTTGTTGAGAACTGTATCCGCTGCAAATACACCGATTGCGTGGAAGTTTGCCCAGTCGATTGCTTTCATGAAGGGCCAAATTTTCTGGTAATCGACCCCGACGAGTGCATCGATTGCACCTTGTGTGAACCCGAATGTCCAGCCAAAGCAATTTATCCGGAAGATGACGTGCCTGCGGGGCAGGAAAGCTATATCGCGCTCAATGCCGAACTCTCGAAAGAGTGGCCGGTAATCACAACGCGCAAAGACGGTTTGCCGGATGCAGCGGAATGGGACGGAAAAACCGGCAAGCTTGAATTTTTACTACGTTGATTATGGTTTTGTTGAATGTGGGTTGACTCGGCACACTCACAGGTATAGCATTCTCTACAACATACCCGCCACACTTCTTGCTTTCGGGCAAGGTACTACTGAAAAGTAGTCGTGCAAAAGGCGGGTTTTCTTTGCCTGAAATTTGACAATGCCTAAAGCCACATACACCAAAACCGCTCAGACGCCGGTTCAAATCCTCGACAAACTTATTAATCAAGGCCTGTTGGTTCAAACCCAAGCAGAACGAGATACAGCGATGTGTTATCTGGGCTTTGTCGGTGGCTATCGATTAAAAGGCTATTGGTTCCATCTAATAAATCATCAAACGAAGCAGTTCCCGACTGGCACTACATTTCAAAACATTGTAGACAGATTTGAGTTTGACAGAGACCTGCGTGGCCTTACAACTGCTGTAATCGATAGAGTTGAAGTGGCGGTTAGGTGCGCTATGTCAAATTACATGAGCATTAAACATTCGCCTCATTGGTTTTTAAACACCAGCCTCTTTCGGCCTACTCGCGATTGGAAATGCGGACAATTACTGAGCAAAATTGAAACTGAGGTCGGGAGGGCAACAGCGAAGAAATTTATTGCCCACTATTTCGATAAATACGAAGAACCATACCTACCTCCCAGTTGGGCAGTGAGTGAATGTGTAAGTTTCGGCCTATGGTCGCAAACATATCGAATTTTTAGAGAACCCGCAGACAAAAAAGCAATTTCGATGAAGTTTGGAGTTGATCAAACCGATGTCTTTCAATCTTGGTTACATGCGGTAAGTGTCACAAGAAATATTGCCGCACACCAGGGCCAACTATTGCGAATTAAATTGCCTATCACTCCGTCGAATTACAAATCAAAAAATATCAAATTTTCAGACGACAAGTCTTTTTATTCGGTCGTAACAGTAATCAATTACTTATTGAAATCGAGTGGTTTGCCAAACAATTGGAGGCAGGATTTACAAAATTTATTTGCCAGATACCCAAATATAGACCCTGTCGAACTTGGATTTAGTTTGAAATGGTTTAACAACCCAGGATGGCAATAACTACTAGGGGTTGAGGCGAGTGACGTAGCCCGGGTCACGCCCCACCGACCCGGCTGAATCTGCGAAATCGTCGGTTTTTTCTAAAAATAAAACAAGCCAGGTTTGATAAATATTACGGTTCGCGAAACCCCGGGTCGGTGGAGCGTGACCCGAACTACAAAAAAAGCGCCCGAAGGCGCTTTTTTAATTTCATAGCAGACGAAATCAATTCAAACGTGATTTCAAAATGCCCAGCAAACGTGAAGCCGGAGAATTCGCAGCCGCCTGTCCTTCAGAAGTAAAGGCAGTAATGCGGGTGGTTGCACCAGCGGTTTCGGCGCGAATTAAATAATTCAAGCCTTGATATCTAACGTCATAACTACCCAATGCCTGAGCGCTGCCGGTGACGGTAACACCTTCAATGCGATTCAAGGCCAGACCCATGCGCTTCCAGGTACTTTCCAGGCCGTCGTTAACGGTGAAGGTTTCAACTGCAGCCTGTCCCTGCGTGGTGGTGCCGTCAACATTAGGAACAATCAAAGCATTATTGGTGCTAGGTGCATCTAGACCCGGTGGAATTTCCAATGCATTGTTTTGCTTGCTGTTTTGATAACCGACGCGTTTTTTAAGCCAGCCGCAGCCAGTTGTCATTGACACCAGGACAACGGCTAATGTGAGCCAGATAAGCGAGCGCGTAACGCGAGGTGAAACGATCATTGGATTCTTCTCCTGATGGCACAAATGGTGGCATTACGCCGTTATTTTCAATTCAAACTATTTAGTTTAGTGGCAATTCTAACGCTTTACAGGCCGCTGTCATGCTTTCTGCGTTTTTGCCATAGGCCGCCGAGAGCGGCATCAGGGGTAAACGCAAGCCGATCCCGCAACCCAGACGGGTCAAAATGGCTTTGACCGGAATTGGGTTGGGTTCGCAGCCCAAAAAGTCGTAGAGATCCTGCAATTGGCGGTTCAAGCTAATCGCTTGCTCAATTTCGCCCGCCTGTAAGTGACGACATATCTTACTAAAAGTTCCTGGCACTACGTTGGATGCCACCGAAATCACGCCAGCCGCACCCCCTTGAATGGCCCGAACAAAGGTCGGGTCATCGCCACTGAGCAAAGAAAAATGCGCGGAACTTAACGGGTACAGCGCGCTCCAGCGTTCTTCATCGCCGCGCGCTTCTTTCAAACCAATAATATTAGGGTGCCGGCAAAGCGCTGCCACTGTCTCTGGCTGCATATCGCACCCGGTTCGGCCTGGCACGTTATACAAAACTAGAGGCAAACCACCCTGATCGGCCACCATTTGATAGTGCTCGACTAATCCCGCCTGTGTCGGCCGCACATAAGGCGGCGTCACGACGAGCGCGATATCGGCACCGCAACTTTTAGCCAAACGTGTTTGCGCAATTGTTTTTGCGGTATTGGACTGTCCGGTGCCGGCAAGAACAGGAATGCGCCCGGCCACGTACTTCACTGCCGTACGAATAAGCTCGCCATATTCGTCATCGCTTAATGCCGCGGCTTCGCCAGTCGAGCCAGCGACAATTATGCCGTCAATGCCGGATTTGATTTGCCACTCGACCAAACGCTGCCAAGCAGCAAAATCAATGGCACCGGCAGCATCAAAGGGAGTAATTAGCGCAGTCAAGCTGCCAGATAGCTGCATGGCGGCCTCGTGATAATGGGAGCCGATATTGTAGCGATTTGTGAATAAATATGCGCTCGTGATTTATAACTTGCAGGCAGTAACATTCGAACAGTATGCTGAGTCATCTTTCTAGCCGCCTGTAACTCATGCGACGCATCCGGACACCTGCATTGACTGCTGA
>JAYUUM010000016.1:0-6327 GCA_043754555.1 Arenimonas sp.
TGCGAAACCGTAATCGTCGGTTTGCGTTGACCGAGTAAAACGGCTAATGCAGCCGTGATAACGCCGGTCAACGCAATCCGACGATTACGGTTTCGCAGAATCGCAATCGTACCCATCACGAACGCAGCAATAAGGGCAATCAATAAAAGATTGCGAGCCAAAGTTTCCGAGTAAGCGGCACGGAATTCGCGACTCGTCAGCAAATCCGGAAAATGAAAGCAGAGCACGCCCATCAAGGACAAAATGCCCAAACCGGCCGACATATGCGCCAGCCATGAGCGCGCGGGATTCGGGGCAACAGTATCTCTATAGGTCATGCGCTCTGTCTCGATCATAAAAACAGAGCGCAGTGTAGGTTGGGCCCTGGCCCAACGCAAACGAAACGTTAAATAATTCGTCGTCCCCGAGTGCTTCTGTCGGGGACCCAGAGACTTCAAACATCAGAGCCACGACACTGGGTCCCCGCCTACGCGGGGATGACAGTTTTTTGTTTATTTCGTAAACACTAGGCTTCCGTTTTTCAACGACACCTTAATCGTATCGCCGCCGATAAATTCGCCTGACAAAATCTTGTTCGCCAGCGGATTTTCCAGATAGGTTTGAATGGCGCGCTTCAAAGGCCTGGCACCATATACCGGGTCGAAACCTGCTTCACCCAAGTACGCCAGAACTTCGTCGCTCATTTCAAATTTAATCTGGCGCTCTTGCAAACGCCTGGTTAAATGCGCCGTTTGGATGCGGGCAATCGCTGCAATATGCGCTTTTTCGAGTGGATGAAAAACAACAATGTCGTCGAGTCGATTGATAAATTCCGGCCGAAAATGTCCCTGCACGGCTGCCATCACCGAGGCTTTCATTTCCAGATAAGCGGTATCGCCTTGGCCGGATAATTCCTGAATATGATGCGAGCCAAGATTTGAGGTCATCACAATAACCGTATTACGAAAATCAACGGTACGGCCCTGGCCATCGGTCAAACGGCCGTCATCCAACACTTGTAATAGCACATTAAAGACATCCGGATGGGCTTTCTCGACTTCATCGAGCAAGATCACTGAATACGGGCGACGGCGCACAGCTTCGGTCAGATATCCGCCTTCTTCATAACCGACATAACCCGGTGGCGCGCCGATCAAGCGGGCGACTGAATGTTTCTCCATAAATTCGCTCATATCGATACGAATCATGGCATCGGGCGAATCGAATAAGAACTCCGCCAGCGCTTTGCATAGCTCGGTTTTACCAACGCCGGTCGGACCAAGAAACAGGAACGAACCATTGGGACGACTGGGATCCGACAAGCCGGCACGAGAGCGTCGTATCGCATCTGATACCGACTTTACGGCTTCGGCCTGACCAATTACGCGATGATGCAGCTCGGCCTCCATTCGCAGTAATTTTTCGCGTTCACCTTCCAGCATTTTAGACACCGGAATGCCAGTCCAGCGCGCAACCACTTCGGCGATTTCTTCTGCCGTCACTTTGTCCTGCAACAGGGTAAAGCCTTTGTGCTCGACTTCCGACGCTGCTAATAATTGCTTTTCAAGTTCGGGCAATTGGCCATATTGGATTTCGCTCATCTTGGCAAAATCCTGCTGCCGATGTGCGGCCTCCAAGGCAAGTTTGGCCTGCTCGATTTGTTCCTTGATTTTGGTCGCGCCGGTCAGTGTGGCTTTTTCAGCTTTCCAGATTTCTTCCAGATCGTTGAATTCGCGTTCGAGTTTTTCAATCTCGTCTTCCAGATCTTTCAGGCGTTGTTTCGACTCGGCATCTTTTTCTTTCTTGAGTGCTTCGCGCTGAATCTTTAATTGAATTAAACGACGTTCTTTGCGATCCATTTCTTCTGGTTTGGAATCAATTTCCATCCGGATACGCGAAGCGGCTTCATCCATCAAATCAATCGCCTTGTCAGGTAATTGCCGGTCGGCAATATAGCGATGCGACAAGGTAGCGGCGGCGACAATTGCGGGGTCGGTAATTTCAACACCGTGATGCACGGCATAGCGTTCTTTCAAGCCACGAAGAATGGCAATAGTATCTTCAACACTGGGCTCGCCGACGAATACTTTCTGGAAACGACGTTCCAACGCTGCATCTTTTTCGACATATTTTCGATATTCGTCGAGTGTTGTCGCACCGATGCAATGCAGCTCACCACGTGCAAGTGCGGGCTTGAGCATATTGCCGGCATCCATCGAACCTTCCGCCTTACCGGCACCGACCATCGTGTGCAATTCATCGATAAACAGGATCACATTGCCTTCTTGTTTTGATAAATCACTCAGCACGGCTTTTAAGCGTTCTTCAAATTCACCACGAAATTTTGCACCGGCAATCAGCGCGCCCATATCGAGCGACAGCACGCGGCGTCCGCGCAAGCCTTCTGGCACTTCGTTATTGATAATGCGTTGTGCCAGGCCTTCAACGATTGCTGTTTTGCCAACACCCGGTTCGCCAATCAGTACCGGATTATTTTTAGTGCGACGTTGCAGTACTTGAATAGTCCGACGAATTTCTTCATCACGGCCAATGACTGGATCTAGCTTTCCAATTTCGGCTTGCGCGGTTAAATCGATGCAATACTTTTCCAAGGCTTGTCGGTTTTCTTCAACATTAGCATCCGTGACTTTTTCGCCACCGCGTAGTTGTTCAATAGCTTGTTCTATTTTTGCCTTGTTCGCGCCTGCGGCTTTTAATGCCTGTCCGGCTTCGCCTTTGTCGTCGATGCACGCAAGTACGAATAGTTCGCTGGCGATAAAAGCATCGCCGCGTTGTTGCGCGAGTTTGTCGGTGATGTTCAACAATCGCGAAAAATCATTACTGGCATTCAGGCTGCCCTCTTGCCCCGAGACTTTCGGCAGTCGATCCAATATTTCTGCAACACGTAAACGAAAAGCAGGCACGTTAACGCCTGCTTGCATCAGCAAGGGCTTTGTTGAGCCGCCTTTCTGATCGAAAAGGGCCAACAGCAAGTGACTGGGTTCGATTAAATGATGATCGCGGCCAACCGCCAACGATTGCGCGTCGGAAAGCGCTTCCTGAAATTTCGATGTCAGTTTATCCATGCGCATAGAAATACCTATGAAAGAGGTGGCGGACGAGCCGCTGATACCTCATTTGTATGGTCGTTTTTCCGGGCTTTCAAGCCCTGCACACAGTATCGCCACAAACCCTGCGATAGCTTGA
This sequence comes from Arenimonas sp., assembly GCA_043754555.1. GTDB lineage: Bacteria > Pseudomonadota > Gammaproteobacteria > Xanthomonadales > Xanthomonadaceae > Arenimonas. The sequence continues at coordinate 3,187 of JAYUUM010000016.1, forward strand.
TTCAAATCAAACGCGCATAATTTGGATGCTTTATTTCAACTTCGCGAGTTCTGCTTTGGCATCGGCGAACTTCGGGTCCAGCTTCAACGCCGCTTGCAATGCGGCCTTGGCTTCAGCTTTCTTACCGGCCTTCGCATACAACTGCCCGAGTCGGTGATAGGCATTTTTGTTTTGTGGATCATTGGCTGCATGCGGCATGCCCAAATACTTTTGCAAGGCTGCAATACCTTCATCCAATTGCAGGCCGCTTAAGGCACTGGTACGACCGATTTGGTACCAGGCCGAACCCACTTTTTCATCCTGTGTCGTCCATGCCCGAAAATGCTTGAACGCATCATTCCAACGCTCGGCCATTTGATAACCAACACCGAGCGCCATACGAATATTCTTGTCCGATGGTTTTGCAGCATACGCAGCTTCATAGGATTTCAATGCAGCCGCTGTATTTTTTTCAGACATAAAAATCTGGGCGCGCGCTAAATGGCCGCGGGCAACATCGCGCTTGGCGATTTCACCGACTTGCGCATTAGCCTTGTCTTTGCCGCCGCCAACGACGGAAGGCGCCTGCAGATAATATTGCAACAAGGCCTCACGTGCATCGAGATTATTGGGATCCAGTGCCACAGTTTTCTCGAAGGCATCGCGTATTTTCGGCGCCATGCTCATCTGCGAGAACATACCTACTTGGCCGACCCGCGAGCCGTAAGCGTTACCTAGCCAAAAATAGCTCTGCGAATTATTGGGTGCGAACTTGACAGCTTTCTCGGCCGATTCAACCGCTGCTTCAGCCTGACTGCTCTGCAAACGGGCACGGGTAAGTAAAATCCAGGCCTCGGCATTTTTTGGTTCGGCCTTAGCGAGTGCTTCGGCACTTACCAGCGCTTTTTTGTCGCGCGACTCCAGCTGCAATTTCACATCAGCAGCTGTTATTGCGAATGCCGAAGAAACTCCCAGGACAAATACAAGCGCGCAAGAAAACAAAAAGCGCATATGCAGAACCTTTACTTTGAAAACGGGAGCTTAGTGTTTCATAACAAAATGGCAAATGAACCTGCCAATAGTCATTCAATATTTACTAGTAATATTTATCAGGACATCCAGATAACGCTGGCCATACGTCCGGTTTGTTGGTCGCGGCGATGCGAAAAAAAACTGTCGGGCTCACTAATGCTGCAATGCTCTCCACCATAGATACTGGCAACTCCCACGCTTTGCAGGCGCATGCGGGCAAGTTGGTATAGATCTACTTTCCAATGATTCTCGCGGGTAGGGATGAAAGCGACTTCGGCATGCTTGTCATATTGAACAAAAGCGTTTCGTACTTCTGCGCCAATTTCATAAGCCGTCGGCCCCGCCGCCGGACCTAGCCAAACCATAATGTTTTCAGGTCCACCATTCATTGAACGCACCGTGTTTTCTAAAATGCCTGCCGCCAGGCCACGCCAGCCTGCATGGGCTGCAGCGACTTCGCTGCCATCCTTATTGCAAAACAGGGCGGGCAAACAATCGGCCGTGAGAATGCTCAAGACGATATTTTTTTGTGATGTGACGGATGCATCTGCGACCGGCTCGTCGCGATGATAATCGCCGCTACCCTTTGCTGTGTCGTCTAAACGCAAGACATCGACACCATGCACTTGCCGCAACCAATGCGGAGCGTTTGGCAAGGAAAACGCCTGCACTAACAGTTCACGATTTTTTTCTACAATGACGGGGTCATCGCCTTGGTCACTCTTACGGTTGCCCAGATTAAATTGATCAAAGGGAGGCTTTGAAACACCCATGCCGTAACGTAACGTCGTAAAGGCGTGGATGTTTTTGGGGGCAGGCCAATCGGCGGTAAGGATAGTTTTGTTCATTTGATGATTTGGCTGGGTGATGCATCAAGTGTTCGTAGGAGGGCCTTCTAGGCCCGATAAATCTCACCGCATTCGCATCCGACACTTCCACGATTATGTCTTGTGCTCATCGTGCAATCTTTGTGACGTTTTCTTTCGCTTTACATTTTCGGGCTTAGAAGTTTTCGGGCCTAGAAGGCCCTCCTACCGGAATCTACAACTTGGCTTGTGCACTGTCATCGCGTAATACTTTCAACAAATTTTGCATATCTTCGGGCATCGGCGCTTCGGTAGTAATTTCAACGCCTGTAACAGGGTGCACGAACGCTAATTTTTCGGCATGTAAAGCTTGTCGCCGGAAAATTCTAAGCATTTCTACCAGTGCTGGAGTCGCGGCTTTTGGCAAGCGTAACAAGCCATACATAGGGTCGCCGACAATCGCATGTTTGATATGGGTCATATGCACACGAATTTGATGCGTACGGCCTGTTTCCAGACGACATTCCACCAAGGTGTGATTACGGAATTTTTCACGTAATCGGTAATGGGTAACTGCATCGCGTCCGGTGCCTTCGCGCGCAACGCCCATGCGGATACGGTCTTTGGGATGACGATCAATTGGCGCATTCACGGTGCCACCAGCCACCATAGTGCCTGCGACCACGGCCAGATATTGTCGATGCACTTCGCGCGCCGATAATTGTTCTACCAGGCTGGCATGCGCGCGTAAAGAGCGCGCAATCACCATCAATCCCGAAGTATCTTTATCCAGGCGATGCACGATACCAGCACGCGGCAATTCGGCTAATTTGGGATCGAAATACAGCAGACCGTTGACCAAAGTGCCATGCGGATTTCCGGCGCCTGGATGCACCACCAAACCGGCCGGCTTATTAATCACCAGCACATCGGCGTCTTGATAGACCACGTCCAGGTCCATCTGCTCGGCTTCGCCACGGGTCTCGATTTCGACCCGAATACTCAGGGTTACGGTCTCGCCGCCGCGCACCGAGACCTTGGGTTTGGCAATTTCACCTTCCAAAAGGGCGTCGCCGGCCTTAATCCATTCAGTTAGTCGGGAACGTGAAAATTCGGGGAACATTTCGGCTAAAGCGGCGTCAAAACGCTTGCCTGCGGCCTCCAAAGGCACGATGGCTTCCACGATTTCGCGGTCGCTATCATCTGGGGAATCGGTCTGGTGCATGCCGGATGGGTCTCTCGATTGGAGCCGGATGGCCCCTTTCCGTTATTATCCCCTTTCTCAATGCCCTTCGGGCGTTCTCAAACTGGTTGCCCCATGATT
>JAYUUM010000017.1:0-19182 GCA_043754555.1 Arenimonas sp.
TCTTTTCAAGCACAACGGAATATTTAATTGGATCAGGTGACATCAACATCCAACCGGCCGGACCGAGTGCTGCGCCTGCCGCCAGATAAAGCATCGCGGTACTTAAAGGTAGCCGTTTTAATACAGTGCTAGAGAGCGCCATTATTGTTAACAATGTGCCAATGATGACCGCCCAAATTGCAAACGACATTGAATGGGAGTTCATCTTGAATCCTTCTAGTAACTTGTGCATCTTGCAGAGTAGGGCTTGGACTGCGAGTGCAAGGTAAAAACTATATTGCTGGGCTTATTTAATATCGGTGCGTTGACGCACAGACTCGATTAGACATATTGCATGGTTTTGAAACATCTAGGTAGATTAACAGTTGTCACGTAGCAATAGAATTTTTACAAATTTAATGAATACAGACATGTTTCTTTGCTCGAACATATGTTGGTTATAGCAGGGAAATGTTATCTGAAAACATAATTTTTTACGCTTAAACTGCTGCGACCTAGAGTTGTTGTTAACTATCTATTCAAATGACAGATCATGGCGTCAATGTCCGCGCGTGCGTAACATTTATTAATCCATAAAAAAAACAAACGCACAGACAAGAAGTTATGAAGTTTGTCTGAAATCCAAGCCAATATTGGTGCTATTTTTTTTAGTATGCAGAAGGCAAACTAGTCCACGCCTTATTAAAGGTGTGCGTCTGATGGTTGCGTAAACAATGATTGCGTAAACAATAGGTACGTTAATAATGGTTACATTCGTTCTGTAATGAGAGGTAGAACCATAAAATAGATAAGACTGGAACACAGTGAGCACTTTGATCCCTCGCAACATGTCTTTAAATGCGCTAGCCTCCTAGATAACAACCGCCACACTCATGATAGTAGACCGCGATAGAAGCCGAGCTGATACGCACGGAATGGGGGGTTAATTCATTGCGAACACCTTTGTCCCAACTTAAGCATCAGATTTTCGTGGCTCTCGCTTTTTTTCTATTGGCCAATCCTGTTGCGATGGCGAAATCTGAAAAGCAGCTTTCCCAATTCGTGCTGGAAACCTGGCAGGCACAACAGGGCCTTGCGCAGAGCACGGTAGAGCGCATTGAACGTACTTCAGATGGTTATTTGTGGCTCGCAACTCATGGCGGACTTGTCAGTTACGATGGCTATCGTTTTCGTACATTTTCGACTGAAAAAACGGAAGGGCTGAAAAGCGACATCATCAATGCATTACTAGAGGAGAAGCCTGGTCGTTTGTGGGTAGGAACCGCTGGAGGAGGCTTGTCCTTGTTCGAAAATCGCCAGTTCCGGCACTTTGATGAATCAGACGGTCTGCCTGGCAATATCATTTACGATTTAGAGCTTGCGCCCGAGGGTATCTGGGTTTCGACCAATCATGGCATCTGCCTTTGGCAGAAAGACCACTGTGTCAAAGCACCGTTTCACGAAGCGATTCGCAATGCCACAGTACGTGATGCATATCGCGACCGTGACGGTGGCTTGTGGATTGGCATGCTGGATGGTTTGGTACATGTCAACAAGGGTAAATTTCGCCTGCTTGAGCTGCCTAGTGGCAGCAATACTATACGAAGAATCTCGCAGACATCTGACGGTGCACTCTGGTTCGGCACGGTGCAAGGAGTGTTGCGTTGGGATGGTCGGCAATTCCGTAAATACACCACCGAGGATGGCCTTGCGGATGATCTTATCCGAGATATCGTAATTGATCGTGCGGGTAGTCTTTGGGTTGCTAGTAATAGCGGTCTGAGTCGATGGAATGGAAACCAATTTGAGTCGTACACATCAGCCGATGGTTTGACATCGGACTTTTTGTTGAGTCTATATCCTGACAAATACGGCATGCTCTGGATTGGGACAGCCGGTGGTGGCTTGAACCGCTTAACTGATGGTTTGGTGACCTCATGGGCCAGCCAGGAAGGACTGCCACACAATATTGCCTGGACCGTCTTGCAAGATCGTCAAGGTTTGGTGTGGGCAGGCACAAATGGTGGCCTTGCAACGATCGAGAATAATGCCGTGACTGCGACCTATTCAGTCAAGAATGGTTTGGTGCACAACGTCGTCACTTCCTTACTGGAAACCAAGGAGGGCGCATTGTTCGTGGGAACAGCGGGAGGCTTGAGTATCCGCCGTAATAAAAACTTTTTGGCTTGGGAAAACAACAGTCTACTAAAAAGTAAGTTGATCCTCGTTTTGCACCAGGCCGCAGATGGCACGATCTGGGTTGGTACAGAACGCGGCTTGCATCTGATCAAGAACGATAGTTCGGTGTCTAGTCTATATGCGCCGCAAGATTTGCCTGTAGACAGCATTCGGGTGGTTCTGGAAGAAAAAGGCGTCACCTGGCTCGGCACGAATGGCGGTGGCGTCATTAAATACGAAGCGGGCCGTTTTGTTTCTGTTCCAGAGGCGACTCGTGAATGTAATGGTCAAGTGCTCTCGCTGCACCGCTTGAACGATAGTCATCTGTTAATCGGTACCGATGGCGGCGGTCTGTGTGTATTGAACAAAGAAGGGCGTGGCACGCGGGTACAGACAACTTCATCAGCCATTCTTGGGGCTGTGAACGCAATCATCCGAGATGCGAACGGCAATCTCTGGATCAGTGGAGAGAGTGGCGTTTACCAAATTTCCATCAAAGCGCTTGAAGCATCGATCACGCTCGGCAAGCCACTCACTGAATTTAGAACTTTCGACACTACCGACGGCATGAAAAGCGGCCACACCAGTGGAGGTGTTCAGCCTGCCGCCTTGTTTGCTTCTGACGGCAGCCTCTGGTTCCCCACCATACGCGGCGTTGCTCGGATAATGCCGGGTGAAAAAACCTTGCCGTACCCATCATTGAGTCCGGTGATTGAACGCCTTGATGCGGATGGTCAGTCTTTGCAGTCACCCTTCGAAATTCCGTCCGGCACGCAAGCACTCACGTTTCACTACTCTGCGCCGACTTTGATTGATGCTCATCACGTTGCGTTCCGCTACCGCCTAGGCTCGGACCAGAAGTGGATTGACGTTGCCGACAACCGGTTGCTATCGATAGCCAAGCCGCGCGGTGGCGATTATCGATTTGAAGTTCAAGCCAGATTTCAGACAGGAGAGTGGGGCGATCAAAAAGCCTTGCTTAGCTTCCGCGTAAAGCCCGCCTTCTATGAAACCAGCTGGTTCCTGCTCGCGGCTTTGCTGAGCCTGTTGCTGCTAGTAATGGGCGCTCACATGCTGTATCTCAAAATAGTACGTGCGAGAGAAAATGAATTGCGCACGCTGATTGATGAGCGAACCGGACAACTACAACGGGCGGTCGACAAGCTTGAAATTCTCTCAGCGATGGATCCTATGACGCACGTGCCCAACCGCCGTCGTTTGGAAGCCTTGCTGCGACTTGAATGGCAGCGTGCCCATCGAAGCCGCTCGTTCCTAACCGTGCTGATGATCGATGTGGATCATTTCAAGTTATACAACGATAGCCTCGGCCATCAAGCGGGTGATCAATGCCTGATTGCGATCAGTGCAGCATTGGAGCAAGAGTTGCGCCGTGCAGGCGATTGGATCGGACGCTATGGAGGTGAAGAGTTTCTTGCCATTTTGCCCAGTAACGATCTCAACGGCGCGAAGGTGGTTGCTGAGCGCGTACGACAGTGTGTACGAGCATTGAATATTCTCCATCCGGCTTCCCCCACTGCGAAAATAGTTACTATAACTATCGGTGCAGCCATCGGTATTCCCGGCCCGGAATCGTCCAAAGACGATTTCATTAAAATCGCAGACGAAGCGCTGTACCAAGGCAAAGAACAGGGCCGTGATCGCACAGTTCTCCGAAACATGATCGAACAAGCCAATTAGCGGCTCGAATACTCGAAACGTTTACATAATAGACATTATGCGAAGTCGCTGGCGGACGTGGCATGTGCACCTGGCTGCCTGTTTTTACCTCTTGCTTGCCAGGATCACTATTACTGTGAGGTTTTGAACCGTCTGCATCATAAGTCTTAACGTCGTTTGATTACCGCCATTTCGCGGACCAACACAATCGAAGTCTTTGGCGTGGCTTTGCTCTGCACGCGGACATCCGTGCCGCGGCCATCGAGATTCACCGTGAAGTGGCCGTCGCAACGAGTTTGCATACGCTTAGCCGTCGGCGCTTAGCCGTCGGCGCTTAGCCGAATATCTTGCGGACACCCGACCAAGTCCGTGATGCCACGTTACGCGGTTGCGCGACGCGCACCTCATTACAGGTGCTGGTCCACGCATAGACAGGCGCAATCTCGACATTGGAAATGACCGCACTTAGCTCCGCGCGCGTCGGCACCCGATATCGATTCCCTGCCTGCTTGCTGAGCCAACTGGCAAGATCATTAGCAGTCGCCAAGTCGAGACAGGTGGTGAAAGAGGTATGGAAATTCCTGGACGATTCGGACAGCGACAGCCTGCCCGGCATCGCCACAGTTTCTTGACCTTTGGCAAAGCGCAGACAACTTTATCTCGACACGTTACTTGATTGACCCTGAGCCTAAAACAATCTTTTTTGTCTTGAAGTTACGGTTTTTCCAATTTTCGGCGCCGTTACTTTTTTTCTGGCAGCCGCTTTCTTCAAGGCTATCGGTTTTTTCATTTCATCTTGGTAGAGCGTCTGGCAATTGAGACAATAGAACGCTCTACGATGCGTCTTCCCCAATTCGCACAGTTCCAACGGGATGCCACAGCGTGGGCACATCGATTTTTTGTGTACCTTGCAATTCTTCTTCAGCACGCCGGCGCGCCGCCACTCCAGAAACTGGAAGCTGAAAACACGGGCATCATCTACCAGCTTGGCGATTTTGGCAGCCGGTGTTGCACCAACCTGGCTTTCCGGATGGATGCGCATGCGGAATAACACTTCGTTCTTGATGATATTGCCGACGCCAGCAAATATATTCTGATCGAGTAATGCATCGCAGATCAACAGGTCCGGTTTCAACCGAAGTTTCTTTTTCGCATTCGCCGCTGACCATGATTCGGAAAGCACATCAGCTACCCAGTCAGCGGTAACTCCCGAATAACAATAGATGCACGCGAACTGAAAAACCAGAAAATTCCAACAGGAAATGCTTTTCCCATGTTCTGACGGCCTTGACACGTTTGCCTTCCAAACGCCTTAGATCAAGCTTCGCATTGCCAGAGGCGCGACGTACAGTTTTTCCGCAGAAGCGATCCGCCTCCTCCCGCAACACAAGAATAGTAGGACCTTCAGGCATTAGGTTCTCCTTTGTGGTCTAACGCCATACTTAATAATCTTTGTAGCTGCTCTGCATTCGTCGTGGCATGGCCATTCGCGGTATTGTCGAAAATTATCCAGGGCGCAACATCATTAGGTGTTTCAATGCGAACCGTATTGGCAAGCTCTATTAATGCTGCATCGGTGTAGTTGCTGTAATACATTTGCGGTGAGCCATGCCAACGCCAGTAGCGCCACGAACCACTGCCGGCGACATGATTCGCGTTAGCAATCGGTGCCGGGTCAGCGGTGACGCGAGTTACATGGTGGTCGGTCAGCAATGATTCTGCCTCTTGAGTGAACCATGTGGCGTGTCGGGGCTCACACGCCAGTGCAGCCGAAGTGCCCTTGCGTAAACTTGAGAAAAACGTGGATGCGATACGCGTATCGAACTTCAAACTAGGAGGCAATTGCACGAGTAATCCGCCCAGTTTTTCTCCTAGCCCCGATATTTCTGACAGAAATTTATCAAGCAAATTGTCCGTACCTTGCAACCTTGATTCATGGGTGATTGTTTTCGGAATTTTGGCTGAAAAGCGGAAATCAGCGGGGACCGTGTCGGCCCAGCGGACGTAGGTTTTATGCTGATGTGGTCGATAGAACGATGAATTTATTTCAACGGCATTAAATCTTGTAGCGTAGCGTGCAAGCACGCTATCGCCTTCTCCAAACAGTGCCGAATGAGCAGCGGCTATGGACCAACCAGCACAGCCGATTCGAGGAGTGTCGAATCGGCTGGAGGTATGGATCTTATCGTTTGCCCGGGTCACGTCGCGTTTCAGCGGAGATTACAATAACGGCGGATCAGACTCGCGGGAAAAATGTCGATGGAGTGTCAGTTGATCAATAAATGCGTTCACGTCAGTCGAACTACCTTTTGAGCCCACAACAATTCCTTCTCTGGAATCACGTTTGCCGGACAATCCAATCACCGTCAGCATATCGGAGGCGCCGCCAATAAATAACATCGTTTTGCAATGACGGTATTGGTCTTTAACAAATTCGATCGCACGGCCGTCTTCGGTGAATGTCTTGACGAAATCGGCGCTCCCGGAAGGAAATACCATTCCGTCGAAGACGACCGATGGCTCGGTTTCCAGCGACCCGACCGCTTCCAGTTTTGATCCATCCGACGCTTTAAATTCTCCGATTCTCGGTCCTAGCATTCGCGGATTTGCACCGGCGTTTCGTAATGTCGCAAATATTGCATTTGCCTGTTTCGCGTCCACACCATCGGCAACCCAGATGGCAACACGACGCGCTTGTACACCTACAGAGCCTGGACGAGCAAAGAGTGACAATGATCTGGATTCATCGACTTCCTGTGATGGTGCATTCGCCAAAACCGGAGGCATTGCAGCGGGGAGTTTCATGCCCAAATCATCCGCGATGGCCTGCGCTAAATCTTCTGAAACATTACGCAGCATCGATACCACCCGCGAGCGAATGGCGGGTACGTTTACCTTGCTAAGTTCAAACCGGTAAGCACCCTGAATATGTGCTTGCTCGGTTGGTGTTTGGCTGTTGTAAAACAGACGAGCTTGGTTGAAGTGCTCGGCAAACTTTTCCGGTTTACCACGTACTTCATCAGCTTCGATAGGTTCCGGAAATGCAACGTAACCAGCCGCTCCCGCCTGGAATGGACAGCCGCCGCCGAGTGAATTGGGCTCGTATGAAACTCGCCCACGATGAATCGCTTGCCGGTGCATGCCGTCACGCTGGTTGTTATGAACCGGTGCAATCGGTGCATTGATTGGAATTTCGTGGAAGTTGGGGCCGCCAAGACGGGATATTTGCGTATCGACATAAGAATGTATGCGTCCGGCGAGCAAAGGATCATTCGAAAAATCGATACCCGGTACTACGTGTGCGGTGCAGAACGCGACTTGCTCGGTCTCTGCGAAAAAATTGTCCGGGTTACGGTCTAACACCATGCGACCTAATGGCGTGACCGGAATAAGTTCTTCCGGAATTAACTTGGTCGCATCAAGGACATCGAAACTAAAACGCTCGGCTTGTTCTTCAGAAAACACCTGCACACCCAGTTCCCATTCAGGAAATGCGCCAGCTTCAATGGCATCCCAAAGATCACGGCGATGGAAATCTGGATCGCAGCCTGACACTTTGACCGCTTCGTCCCACAACATGGAATGAGTTCCCTGCTTCGGCGTCCAATGGAATTTTATAAATGACGACTCACCTTCCGCTGTTACGAATCGAAATGTGTGAACTCCGAAACCCTGCATGGTTCGGTAACTGCGAGGTAATGCGCGATCCGACATCAGCCACATCAACATATGAGTTGATTCGGGCATGAGTGATACAAAATCCCAAAACGTGTCATGCGCCGATGCAGCTTGCGGCATACCGTTATTGGGTTCAGGTTTAACCGCATGTACTAAATCGGGAAACTTCATCGCATCCTGGATGAAGAAAACTGGCATGTTGTTGCCTACTAAATCCCAGTTACCTTCATCGGTATAAAACTTTACCGCGAAGCCGCGCACGTCACGTGCAGTATCTTTCGAACCACGTTCACCGGCAACGGTTGAAAAACGTACGAATACGGGTGTGCGCTTGCCTTTTTCAGCCAATAGCGAAGCGCTGGTGAGCTTCGCAAACGAGCCATAAGATTCAAAAAAACCATGCGCTGCAGAGCCACGCGCATGCACGATGCGTTCAGGAATCCGCTCGTGATCAAAATGCGTGATTTTTTCGCGCAGAATAAAATCTTTTAACAATGCCGGTCCGCGTAAACCTGCCTTTAATGATGCTTGATTATCGGCAACTGGCACACCTTGATTGGTAGTCAAGCGTTGGCTGGAGGCATCGGTTCGTACCCGATTGAGGGAATCACTGGCAGGACTTGCCCCAGGCGCGGCCGGCTGGCCGGTTTTATTATTGGAAATATGTTCCGTCAATGTGCTGCCAGTCGCCAGAGGCGATGGCGGTTCAATCTGGGTGCCTTCCTGCGGATTGACTCCATTATCAGGTGCATATTCTGCGGCTTTCTCTTCGTTGAAAGGCAAAGCAGCGACAGTGGAGTCGGTGTCTTGCAGTTGCGTATCGATGAGATCCAAACTCGGTGCTTGTTTTGGATATGAACTCTTAGGTGTCACCATAAAATGCTCCCGGATCAAGCGCTATACCTGACCCATAAATTAAATTAATTCAGCCAGCGAAATGCGCTCGAGCCTTATTCCGAAAGTTATTCCGAAACTGTTTTGGCGTGGTGTCGACCTATTCTTCAGTAGCTAAGCTAGTTGCTAAGCGCTCGGAGTAAGCCTTGGCTGCGGCAATCGCTTGCATACCTTCAGGGGATTTTTTCCAGGCTTCGTATTGTTCGTCAAACTCTGCGAGCTCTTCGCTTGAAAACATTTCTTTCGCCATCTTAAACATTGTTTTTTCTTCTTCGCTCGCATGATGGTCAATTAGTTCACCAAAGACTTTCACGCGACCGGCAAACTGTGGCGTAGCAAACTCCGATGCCTTGACGCGCGGAATGACAGTTTCTTCAACCGCAGCATGTTCTGAAAGCGCCTCAGCATGTGTTTTCAAACCATCGCGATCAGCGCGTGCCTTGAACGCAGGATAGAAAACGTTCTCTTCCCACTTCGCATGTGGAAGAAGCCCTTTTTCGATCTTGTTCAAAAGATCTTCGCGGGACTTCGCGGCTCTATCGGTTGTTTTTTCCATTTGCGCGAACAATTCACGCAGATCATTATGTTCGGTAGTCAATGTTTTCAAAATATTTCGAGCTGCCATGGCGAGGGTCCTTGGGCTAGGGAAAGAGATTGCCCTTGATGGGCTAATGAGCTTAGCAATTCTCATGCCAAACGCTGGATCCCCATGAAGACACTTCGCGTTACTTCTACTACCTTTTTAGCATCATGCTGAAAGCATCGAATTTTTTTTAGGATCATGCAAATTGCATTTCATTTGCTTGGACCTGAATAAAGGACATCTAATTCTATTTATCCCATTTAACAATGCCTAAACAATTCCGTCGCGCGAAAAAAGTTCATCGTATTTAATGGTTAATGTCGTAGTTGCTAAACACGGCAGTAATCAGCCAAATTCTGCAAGGCAAATCGAGAAATTAGATCTTGAAAACTGCCCTTGCTGTAGATTTGTTAGACGTCGCGCTTCGTCAAAGTGCGCAATTGAGATCTATGCTCAAAAACGGACGGAACTAGAAAAAGCGAAATGTGACGAAAACCCTTGTTACAGCAGTCTTTCAGCGTTGCTGCTGGTGACCGTACAGGCCCGAATGTTGCATCCTGTAACATTTCGGCCTAGTGTCGCCCTCAGCCCAATAGAGATGTGCTGGGCTGACGTAGTCACTCACTTATTTCTACTTTTATTTCTACTTTTATTTCTACTTTCTGGGGACATAAAATCATGATTTCGAAAAAACTACTCGCCAAGAGCGCACTCGCATTGTGTATTGCTGCAATATCGGTTTCGGCGATTGCTTCACACACTTGGAATAACTACCACTGGGCACGCACTACATCATCATTTACGCTTCAGGTAGTTGATAGCAATACAAGTAATTGGGATGACGAATTAAACCTTGCCGCATCACAATGGTCACAATCAACAAAACTTGATTTGCAGGTTGTCTCTGGTGACAGCAGTAGCACAGCTCGCCGGCGCTGCACCGCTATTACCGGTAAAGTTCGCTCATGCAATTATGCTTATGGCAACAACGGCTGGCTCGGTTTAGCATCAATCAATTTAGATTCCAGTGGCCATATTGTTAGGGGCACATCAAAGATGAACGATAGTTATTCGTCCTCATTTGCCAGCCAGGATCAGCGTCGTCACGTTATGTGCCAAGAGCTAGGACATACTTTCGGTTTAGGCCACACCACTGAAGACGGTAGCTCGCAAGGCACTTGCATGGACTATTCACAATCACCAAACAGTACGGCACCCAATTCGCATGACTATGCCCAGCTGGTAACGCAATACGGCCACACTGATAGTTACAATAGCTATAGCACAACACTTGCCGCCACAAAGTTGACAGCTAAACAAGACTTGATGGCCGGCGTAACTCCCATGGGTTCACGTATTAGCAAAGGTGTATTTGACGAAATGTGGGCAGCACCTGATGGCAAAGGTGGCGTTTGGATTCATCACATTTATTTAGCCCCAGGCTTTGAACATACTGACCATCTCTGAGTTAATTAGGATACGACAAACAAAACGCCGAGCTAGCTCGGCGTTATTTTGCAACAGTATTCTGTATCTGTATTAGCATCCCCAAATTTAGCATTCACAAATAATGAGTAGTCCATTGGCTACTATTTAAATATCGATAAATGATCAGCATTTCGAAAGAAAACAATATTTTCATTTCTTTCCCATAGCCACTGCACTTAAATGTTTAAATTCACCTTTAAGAAATACTTTTAAAAGTTTGTTGTTTTCATTGGATAGACCGCTGTGCTTTTTAAAAAACTCACGCAATACTGATATGTCTTGAGCTTCGCCCAATAGACTTCCAAGTTTATGATCTGGCACTACGATAGAGGGCAACAGAATATCGCAGTACTGTAGTGCCGTATGTTGCTGTGCTAAACGCCGCCGACGGCGACGCAATCGGTGCCAATCATTAGCCTTACCTCGGCTGAGTGCTATTTCAGCGGTTTCATCACTGGCATACATGGAATGATGCACGGCTCGTGATAGGCCACTCTTGCTGATCTGTTTCCACGGCAAAACCGGGATTGCCGCTTCCACTACAAGCAAGCGCTCCCGGCGGGTTAAAAAATCGGGATCATTTATCTGTTCGTTACGCATTGCACCTGCCCGTGCATGGGTGGCTATTCGCTTAGCCGCTTGCAGGCAGTGCCGGGTTTCTATTTCAGCATTGCTTGCCAGCAATCTATCCAAACTCTCGACGCGTGCCTTGGCATCGCGCAGGCAAGATAAACTTTCGCAAATCTTGGCTATCTCACGATCAAGCATCATAGCGCCAGCGCCTAGCGCGGGCTGACCTAATGCCAGGCAAGCCCGTGCCCGACGCATGCATTTTCTCACTTGGTGAACACCCGCATGTGCACGGGAGCCGCGCCAACCCAGAAATGCTATGGCATGCTTGACCTGCTCAAGCGCATAGGATTCAAGACTGTCGCCTGATTCTGGAGGCATGCCGTTTGCAAATACTCAGTAGGATAAGTCTGAGTTTACGGAGTAATTTAAGTGGCAGACTTGATCGAAGTCATATGCCTGATGAATTGCCTTGTAATAAGTCTGGGATTAAATCTGACAATAAATTTGATAAATCCCACAATTTGATGCGCCCTGCCCTTCGGTATTTTTTTCGCTTGGTTTCAACATAAGTACGTCCCGCTGTTTCAAATCGTAGTCTAGGACGCGTTTGTTTAAAGCATTTGTAATAAGCACTAGCGTGTTGGCTTGCGCATCAGATCAGCCATAACGGTATCGTGCAATCCTGGTTTTGCACTTGGGCAATAAACCAGTTGCTGATTGCTGTGACTCTGTTTGCTAGTTATCTGTTGATCAACGAACAAACCGGTTTCTCCCAGCCGCCAACGCCAGTACCAGGAATGTTTTTTTATCCTTGCCTCGACTTGTGTGCACTGAAATAAGTCGGGATGAGGCAAGTAAGTCGAAGCGATTAGATCGAACGGATAAAAACCCGGTTGACGGATATCATCACGCCAAAACGCCAACCAATCGCGTGATCTTTCTGCTGCCCAGCGAGCGCTCGCGCCACCATCGTTTAGTGTGTCTAAATCGGCGCCAGACACGGTTGTCTTTCGTGCCACTTCGTAAGGAATAAAAGTCATTGGAAGTTTCAGGGCAAGAAGTGTTGCAACGGACGCGGGATCTTTTGCAAAATTAAAATCTTTAAATACCGGACCGTGGCCAAACAATATACCTGCACTACCGCCTTCGACCGGATGAAATACGTGGCCGGGTTGTTGCCCCATCACCACGACAATTCTTTTTACTTGCGCTGCCAAATGCGGATGCTTGCGAAGCACAGAAGCGATACTGGTCAGTGGACCAAGAGCAATGATCACCATTGGCGATTCGGCGAGCGCATCGCGTAATGCACGCTCTGCCGGGCTTGAAACTTTGCTCGTTAAAGAAATTTCACTAGCCGCTAGTCCACGATGTACCTGAGAAACTTCAAAGCCATCAACTGCAAGCTGGTCAACAAGATCACGCGTCGTATGGTCAGTCACTTCGATTGATGCGTTGCCAAAAACCGTGGATATGCCTACGACGCGAAAGTTGGGAGCCTTCAATAATGCCAGCAAGGCCAAACAATCATCCGGATCAGTTGTACGACCAGTGCCGCAAGCTGCATCGGTATCAACCCAAATGCGATTCGAAGTGATTGCATATGTGCCTGCCGGGGCTAAGCGCAGTGGCGCTACATTACTGCGTCCAGTGCGCCACTCAGTAATTGGCAAGGCAAGCGCTGCGACAATAATGGCTGCTAAGAGAAAGAAGGCAAGAACTGCTTTACGAAGCTTTATAGCTCATCCTTGAGGCGTAATTTCAAATAGCCCATGGGTCGTAACTACCGAAATTCCAGACATGGCCTTCCAAGTCTTTGCAAGAATAGGCACGGCCACCGTGTGCTTCAGTCTTGATATCAATCACGACCTTGGCGCCGGCGGCAACAGCGGTTTTGTAATGCTCATCGACATTGTCAACCATGATGTAGGCGCTCTGCGAACCAATGACCCCACTTTCGCTTGGCGATTTCACCAGTTCATGAAACTCGTTGTTGGTTGCCGAGCCCAACATAATCATTCCGTTTCCGTAAACAAGTTGGGCATGAGCCACCGCGCCGCTTTTGTCCGGCACCACAAGCTGCTGCTTAAACCCAAACGCTTTGCATAGAAAATCAATGGCAGCTTGTCCATTGCGATAACGCAAAGTGGGAATGATTGACGCATTGCGTTTAGAGTGTGCTGAGTTCATGAAATATCTTATGGAATTTGAATGAAGTTGCTAGTGTCAGGACGATAAAGCCACCGCCATGCCGGCAGAAAATTGGCATAAATTCTGATTGCTGTTTATGCGGGCTCAATATCTGGAATTTGGTTGCGATTGGCGGGTGGCAGCAGGCGGTCGGTTTCTTTCTTGACCACCTCGTAACACTCGCAACTCAATTGCTCAAGTTTTGGTCGGTCCAATACCGTGATCTCTCCCCGGCTGTAGGCAATCACGCCAAGTTTTTGTAACTTGCCGGCGGCATCGGTAACACCTTCGCGCCGAACGCCGAGCATATTGGCGATCAATTCTTGTGTCATTACCAAGCGATTGGAAGGAAGTCGATCGAGTGAAAGTAAAAGCCAGCGACAAAGTTGTTGATCAATCGAATGATGCCGATTACATACTGCGGTTTGCGCCATTTGCGTGATCAAAGCTTGCGTGTAACGCAGCATGAGTACTAAAGTTTCACCGTGACGATTAAATTCATCCTTCATCAGTTGACCGTTCAGCCGATAGGCATTTCCAGCGCTCTGCACAACGGCCCGACTTGGTGTGCTCTCACCACCCATAAACAAGGACACACCAACAAGCCCCTCATTCCCGACGACTGAAATCTCTGCGGACGAGCCATCTTCCATAACGTAGAGTAAGGATACGATGCAATCGATGGGAAAATAGACGTAGCGCATAACGTCGCCGGGTTCATACAAGACCATACCCAGTGGCATAGCCACTAGCTCTAATTTTGGGAACACTCGAGCTCTAACTTCGGCTGGTAATGTCGATAAAAGATGGTTCTGATGTGGCCTAAACGCAGCAGCTTGGACAGACATCACTTAACCTAATTTACTTACGCAAGGTGGTTACCCGCACGTGAAATATTAGGTCAATTTTTACAATAGGTCTGTACGGTGCCCCTCATAGATAGCTATAGCTTTGCACCCTTTCACTCGCTCAAGCTTGATTTTAGATGACAAATAATTGCTACGTTAAATATCATCACGGGCATGCTTGTGTGATGTGTTTCAGAAGTTGCAAAGGATTAATCAGAGTTGTCAGCAAATGATGGTAGCCCCAAGTAATTTTTCGGCATCCGCCGGCGGCACCGGGTGGCCAAAGAAATAGCCTTGGAGTTGATCACAGCCTAATTCGCGAAGGAATGCCGATTGTTCCTTGGTTTCTACGCCTTCAGCGGTTACCGTCATTCGTAACTGATGCGCCATGGCGACTATGGTTCTTGCAATGGCAGCGTCGTCGGTGTCACCCGGTAAATCGCGAACAAAACTGCGGTCAATTTTGAGATTGTCGAGTGAAAATTGCTTGAGATACGACAAACTCGAATATCCTGTACCGAAGTCGTCCAAGGATAATGTTAAGCCCAGAGCTTTGAGTTCAGACAAAGTTCCCTGCAAGCGTTCGACATTTTCCATCAACGAACTTTCGGTGAGTTCAAGTTCGATCATATGTGCCGACACGCCATGACGCTGCATTGACAATCTAATACGATCAACAATATCCGGGCGTTGAAGTTGTTGCGCCGAGACATTCACGCCAATGCTGAAATCGCCATGCCCGGCATCCAGCCATAAACGCGCTTGTCTGCACGCCGCATCAAACACCCATGCGCCAAGGTCTGGCATCAAACCAAGAGACTCGGCGATCGGGATAAAGCGCCCTGGGGGCACCGAGCCAATCTCGGGATTGGTCCAACGGAGCAGTGCTTCAAAACCACAAACACGACTATCGCTAGTGCGAATTTTCGGTTGAAAATGCAGTAGTAGCTCGCCATGGGAAATGGCTGTTCGGAGCCTTGCACCCAATACCAATCGATCTTCAATCTCCCGCATTTGTTCGACAGAAAACTCGCACACAGTGTCCCGACCCTGCCCCTTAGCACGACCTTTCGCAGCTTCGGCCCGGCGCAATAATTCCAGCGCAGAATGACCATGTTCCGGATACTGGCTGACACCGATACTGGCGGTTAAGAAAAGCACGTAGTCTCCCGTTTCAATAGGTACCGATATTGCTTCAAGTGCCTGTTCGGCCAAGGCTAAAGCACTCTTGCGATTTAGCCCGGGTACCACCATCACAAATTCGTCGCCGGCAAAACGAGCAACTTCGCCATCTTTGGGCAAGCACGTTGTCAAACGCCGCGCAATAATCGCCAGCGCCGTATCCCCCAGTACATGCCCCATCGATTCGTTGATTGCATGAAAGCGATCCAAATCAATAAAAAAGAAATGCACACACTCGCCATTGTTTCCGGCTTGATCAAGGAGCTGGTCTAGTCCTGATTCAATGGCAGCGTAACGTGATAGAGAAGTTATGGCATCGTGACTACTAACAAAGGTCAACTCCTCAGCCGAGCGTCGACGCTCGGTAACATCGCTTTGTATTCCCACATAGTGGGTTACGTTGCCGTTTCTATCAGGGACTGGCGAGATGGCTAAGTGGTTCCAGAACAAGCTTCCATCTTTGCGGTAATTCCGCAAAATTGCATCACATTCTAGATTTGCTTCTATACAATCACGCAGAGACTCAAGTTCCGGCTGTTTTTGATCATGGCCCTGCAAGAAGCGACAGTTTTTTCCGATAACTTCTGCCGCGCTATAGCCAGTCATATTTTCAAAAGCTGGGTTCACCATGATGATAGGCAAGTCGTTGGCGAGTGCGTCTACAATAACCACACCATTGACGCTCGCTGAAATAGCGCGCTCGAGCAAACGCAGCCGTTTTTCATGTTCCCGACTTTCGGTCACGTCGCGCAGTGATAGCACAGCCGCAGGAACTCCTTCCCATTCTGTTGGCGCTGTACGAATTTCCGCCTGGCGTAATTGGCCATCGGCTCGATATATTTGAATTTCTTCGCCATCACACACATTAAGCGGAATACTGGTAGGAAGACCAATCAATTCAGACTGAGAACGGCCAAGTAAACGTTCGACCGCAGGGTTGGCGAACTCGACAATATTTTGCGCCGACACTACCATTAATGCATCGGAAGCATCTGTCAGCACTTGACGAAGTCGGTGCTCAGCGGCGCGAAGTGCTTTTTCAACTCGTACTTGCTCTGTCACATCTTTGGCAAGCGTCATCCGGGCGATATGTCCTTCGAAATGTATTTCATGCGAAGCAACATCGGCAAAAATTTCAGTGCCGTCTTTGCGCCGGTGGCGCCAGATACCTGCGGAAACCAAGCCCTGATAATTATGCGAAATAAAATCGAGAAGTCGTTGTTGTTCTTCTGCATCTCGCAAATCGAGAGTTCGCATCATCAGAAACTCTTCACGCGAATAGCCGTATTGATTCACCGCTGCGTCGTTTACCGTTAAAAATTTTAGTGTGTCTCGATCAAATACCCACATCGGAACCGGATTACGTTCAAATAGCAGTCGGTATTTCAGTTCGTCATTTTTAATCTGGTTGATATAGCGAACTTGGTCACGCGCATAACGAATTGCACGTGATAACTGCTCAGCGTTGAAGCGACCTTTAACCAGATAGTCGGAGGCACCGGCTTGCATGGCGGCTACGTCAATTTCAATATTGCCCTGCCCGGTCAGCAAGATAACCGGAACCCGCGCTGACGAATGCGCTACCAGGCTCACCAAGTCCAAGCCGCGATCTGGCCCAAGCATGTAATCGACAAAGACAATATCGTGCCGTGACTCGTCGAAAAGTTGTTGCCCTTCTGCTATCGAACTTGCCCAATCTATTGTGTAGTTAGCACCGAAAATCTCTCTGAGTAAGTCACTGAGAATAATGAAATCATCTTCATCATCATCGACCATCAGTACTCGGATCGGCGCGCTCATTGTTATTTGTCCCTCCCGTCTTTAGGAAGATCAACAATTTCTAGCCAGTATTGGTTCAAGGTACGGACCATGTCGACCAGCGATTCAAATGTCACCGGTTTGGTAATGAAAGAATTAGCGCCGGATTTGTAACTCTGTGCAATATCTTCTTCCGACTTGGAGGTAGTCAGAACCACAACCGGGAAATGTCGAAGTTTGGGATCGGTTTTTATTTCCGCTAGCGCTTCGCGCCCATCCATGCGTGGCATGTTCAAATCCAGTAATACCAGACCAGGTTCTGGATAAAGCAGCTTGTCGGCAAATTTTCCTTCACAACGCAAGTATTGCAGCACTTCCACACCGTCATGTACGAACTCTAGTCGATTATGAATTCGGCTTTCCAAAAAAGCATCTACTGCCAATGCACGATCATCGGGATCGTCTTCCGCAATCAGAATGGTTATGAGGTTGCTCTGTCCCATTTGCAGCTCCTTGGACTCACGCGATACCTATGTCGTGAGAGGGTTTGATGTTTTTGGCGTCGACGGCTCGATAGGTTGCTTCTGAGGTATAAATATCACAAATCGGCTACCAATATTGGGTTCACTGAAAGCTTCAATGCTTCCGTGATGGCGTTCAAGAATTCTCCTTGCGATGGCGAGGCCTATGCCTGTGCCCTCATATTCTGCGCGCGAGTACAATCGTTGAAACGGGGTAAAAATTCTTTCCGCGTATTTATCCTCGAAACCAATACCGTTATCAGCAAATTCCAGACGGAAACAAGGTTCTTTATCCACCATGACTGTGGTGCAGGTAATAATAATTTCAAGATTGCGATCAGGAGAATGAAATTTCAGAGCATTCGCTAGCAAATTTTGAAATAGTTGCCGCATCTGGGTGGCGTCACCGATGATGACAGGCAGCGATGAATATGAAATGCGAGCCTGAGTGGACTCAATTCGTGCATATAAATCAGCGATTACTTCGGCGCAGACGGTCGCAAGATTAACCTCAGTGAATGGCTTGTCACGTGTGGCAACCCGTGAGTACGCCAACAGATCATCAATTAACACTTGCATGCGAGTTGCCGCCTGATTCATTCGATCCAGATAATCACGGGCTTGCGCTTCCAAAGTTTCGCGATAGCGGGTAGTTAAGCGATCTGAAAAAGCGCGAATTTTTCGAAGTGGTTCTTGCAGGTCATGCGAGGCGACAAAGGCAAAATCTTGCAATTCGCGATTACGGTTATTCAAATCCACCAATGTTTGCTGCAACGCTATCTCGGATTTACGACGTTCGCTGATATCACGGCCAACACCATAAATCAAACCATCAGGAGAGGGTACCGACACCCACTCGATCCAACGCAGTGAGCCATCCCGGCAAACATAGCGATTGATAAAACTATTGACTACACCCTGCCCTGCACGCAAAAGTTGCGCACGTTCTTCAGCCGCTGGACGATCGGCAGGGTACAAGAAATGGATGAACTCAACAGCACACAATTCTTCCTGGCTATAACCGGTGAGTTGTGAAAAAACCGGATTTACTTGCACCCATTTTCGCGTGGCGGGGTTGAACATTACAAAAATCTCTAGCGACATTTCAAAAAACTTATCTCGTTCGCGTAATCGTTCGATGAGGCGATTACGTTCAATCGCCGTTGCTGCCATGCCGGCAAATTGTACGGCGATTAATTCATCGTCTTCGGTGAAATCACCTTCAAGTTTGTCTGAAAGTTGTAGCAAACCAATGTTGCTGCCATCACGCCCGATCAAAGGTACAGCGAGTAAGCCGCGCATCGGTGGACGCATAGGCGTTATTGAATCTGGGTTGGACCAGCCAGGATGTTTGATAAGTTCGTCCTGAGTCAAACGTAAGCTGCCGTCGGTGTGGCTCAGCAGTGCATGCACATCGCTGTTATCTAAAACTATCGAACGGTTTCTCCATTCTGAATATTTATCCGAAAGCGATAACACGTCGATGTCTCGTGCAATGCCATGACCGCGTATTAGACTTAGTGTCGCCTGGTGCACACCAATGGTATCGCGCAGTAAATCCACTAGCTCTTGATCAAGGTTGGCATTCTGCCCGACCTGCTGGTTGATGACCATTGCTACTTGGCTGAGTCGA
>JAYUUM010000018.1:0-6263 GCA_043754555.1 Arenimonas sp.
GAAAAAAGAAGAACCTGCATTGCCTGCACCAGTAACAGCCGAGCCAGCGCCGATAGTTGCGCCCGTACCTGCGAATAATCTTGTTGTCCGCACGCCGCCAGTAAGTTTTGACGCCGAAGGCCTGATGCCAGCGAATGTGCCCTACGCGAGCCCTTCCGTGCGGTTATTTGCTCGCGAGTTGGGTGTCGATTTATCGAAAGTCAAAGGCAGTGAGCGTGGCGGACGTATTTCAAAAGCCGATGTGCAGCTTTTTGTTAAGGCTGCATTGGTATCGGGCGTAAGCAATTCAGGCAGTGGTTCCGGTTTGAATCTAATTCCCTGGCCGCAAGTGGATTTTGCCAAATACGGTGCGGTTGAATCCTTACCACTGTCACGCATCAAGAAAATTTCTGGAGCGAATCTTGCCCGTAACTGGGCGATGATTCCACACGTCACGCAAAACGATGAAGCCGATATTACCGAGATGGATTTGTTCCGCAAGAAACTTGCCGAAGAACATAAAGAGGTCAAAGTTACACCGCTGGTATTCATGATGAAAGCGGTGGTCGCCGCTCTGAAAAAGTATCCGAACTTCAATGCATCGCTTGAAGGCGATAATTTAATTCTCAAAAAATATTTTCATATCGGTATTGCCGTTGACACACCGGACGGTTTGGTAGTGCCGGTCATTCGTGATGTCGATAAAAAAGGCTTGCTCGAATTGGCGCAGGAGCTCGCCGTTATCAGCGGGAAAGCACGAGATAAAAAGCTGGGTCCGAATGATATGCAGGGCGGTTGTTTTTCTATTTCATCGCTCGGTGGCATTGGCGGTACCGGCTTCACGCCAATTATCAACGCTCCGGAAGTCGCCATTCTGGGTGTCTCTAAATCTCAAATTAAACCAGTCTGGAACGGTACCGAATTCCAGCCGCGCTTGATGTTGCCTTTGTCTTTGTCCTACGACCATCGCGTTATTGATGGTGCGGCCGCAGCCAGGTTTGCCAGTTTCTTGACGCAATCGCTGGCGGATTTACGCCAGTTGTTACTGTGATTATCGAAGGCAGAACACAATGAGTGCTATTGAATTAAAGGTTCCCGATATTGGTGGCAGTAAAGGCGTGCCAGTGATCGAAATATTGGTCAAAGTCGGCGACAGCATCAAAAAAGATCAGGGTTTAGTGACTCTTGAATCCGACAAAGCCACGATGGAAGTACCGTCGAGTGCCGCCGGAGTGCTGAAAGAGTTGCGGGTGAAAATAGGCGATGAATTGTCCGAAGGCGATATTATTGCTGTTATTGAAACAACGTCGAATGTTGTTATTGCCCAGCCCATCCCTGCAAGCGTTGATACAGCTTCAACTGTTTCGACAACACAAGCTTCCGCCGCAGGCGACGGAGCTCAAGCGAACGCAATAAGCGCGGGTGAGGGTGGCACTGCGACGGACCTTACATGCCAGATTGTCGTACTTGGAGCTGGCCCCGGTGGTTACACTGCCGCTTTCCGTGCTGCTGATCTGGGTATGGACGTTGTGCTGGTTGAACGTTATACCCAACTAGGTGGTGTCTGTCTAAATGTGGGTTGCATTCCGTCAAAAGCTTTATTGCATGCCGCTGAAGTGATCGAAGAAGCAAAACATGCAGCTGACTATGGCGTGAGTTTTGGAGAAGCGAAAATTGATTTGGCGAAATTGCGCACTCACAAAGAAAAAGTCGTTGGCACTTTGACTGGCGGATTGGCGGGTATGGCGAAACAGCGAAAAGTTCGTATTGTTACCGGTACCGGTAAATTTATTTCGCCCAATCAAATTGAAATTGAGTCAGCCTCGGGCAAACAAATACTTGGCTTTAAACAGTGCATCATTGCAGCCGGATCACAACCGGTAAAACTGCCTGGCTTTCCTTGGGAAGATCCACGTGTGATGGACTCTACCGATGCCTTAATGCTGCATGACATCCCGAAAAGTTTATTGGTGATTGGTGGCGGAATTATCGGCCTGGAAATGGCGACGGTATATCGCGCCTTGGGCAGTGAAGTAATCGTGGTTGAATTAGCCGAACAGTTGATGCCAGGCGCCGATAAAGACTTGGTCAAGCCATTGGCGGATCGTCTGAAAAAAGCCGGCGTTGTGATTCATCTGAAAACCAAAGCTGCAAAAGTTGAAGCTAAAAAAGACGGCATCCATGTTGGTTTTGAAGGCACGGCTCCGGAAAAAACAGTATTTGATCGTGTGCTGGTTGCCGTGGGCCGCGTACCGAATGGTGGCAAGCTAAATGCACAGCTGGCGGGTGTGACGGTAACTGATCGCGGTTTTATTCCGGTCGACAGACAGATGCGTACTAACATAGCGCATATATTTGCGATTGGTGATTTGGTCGGCAACCCCATGCTGGCGCACAAATCGACTCATGAAGGCAAGTTGGCGGCTGAAGTGGCTGCAGGCGAAAAACGTGAGTGGGTAGCACGTGTCATACCATCGGTGGCTTATACCGATCCTGAAATCGCCTGGGTCGGTGTGACTGAAACCGAAGCGAAAGAAAAAAATCTGGACATTGGCGTCGGTAAGTTTCCGTGGGCGGCCAGCGGTCGCGCGATTGGTATCGGACGTACCGAAGGCTTCACCAAATTAATCTTTGATCAAGCCACTCATCGCATTATTGGCGGCGGCATTGTGGGCTTGAATGCTGGCGATTTGATTTCTGAAGTCGTACTTGCCATTGAAATGGGTTGCGAAGCAGGCGATATTGGCCACAGTATTCATCCGCATCCTACTTTAGGTGAATCCATTGGCATGGCGGCAGAAGTCTACGAAGGCACAATTACCGATTTGTATATTCCTAAAAAGAAATGATGCCCAACGCTATAAAAAAACCTGAAAAAAATATGAGGTGATGCCATGTTAATCAGTACCGGTTTATTTTTCTGTGGATTATTAGTGTTGTTATTGGGCGGCGATTCAACGGTTAAAGGTCTTGCCGGATTATCGCAACGCTTGGGTTTGTCCGGTTTTAAAACCGGCGTAGTGATGATGTTGTTTGCCACCTCAATTCCGGAACTCGCCGTCAATGCTTACGCGATTTTCAATGATCATCCGGAGATTGCATTGGGCAATGCAGTCGGTAGCAATATCGTCAATATCGGTTTGACCTTGGCATTGGCAGCCATATCCGCACCGATGTTACTGGCAATGCGCTCCTTGGCCTTGCAAATGGTATTTTTGTTAGTCGCCACCGGTGCAGTTCTGCTGCTGGGGCTGGACGGCGGCCTGCAACGCTGGGAAGGCGGCTTGTTGGTTATCGCATTCGCCGTTGCTGTATTGGTCACCATGCAGAGAGCGAACAAAGAAATTGCCGAAGTGCAAAAAGAAGTCAGTGATGCATTTGAGACCAATACCTCGCCCACGATGAATGCAATAAGAATAGTGATGGGTGCGACCTTATTATTTTTTGGTGCAAAGTTAGTCATTGAAGCTGCGCCGTCTATCGGTCTGGCGCTTGGCTTTGGTCCTTTATTAACCGGATTAACTGTAGTTGCGATTGGTACGGCATTGCCTGAAGTTGTAATGGCGATACTAGCGGCACGCAGTGGCAAAGCGAATCTGGTAGCCGGGATGGTATTGGGCGCCTGTTTGTTCAATATGCTGTTTATTCTGGGTGGTATGGCGATAATAAATCCGGTCATGTTGCCAGTCTCTTTTATTGGGTTTGAGTTGCCTGCGGCCATGGCGTTCACACTGGCCTTATATCCGATTCTCGGCGGTGATCTACGTATCAGCCGTAACGAAGGCTTTATTTTGCTGTTGTTGTTACTGGCGTGGCTGGGATTCGAGCTATTCAAAGTTTGGGGGTAACTTTTCTTTCTGTATGAGGCCACTGTCGGCCGCTTGGAGACACGCAATATTTCTCTTAGGAGGTCGCTGCGGCCTCCGACGAAACGTCTTATCGCCCGCAAGCGGCCTCCTACGATACGTCTTATCGCCCGCAAGCGGCCTCCTACGAAACGTCTTATCGGCCGCAAGCAGCTGCCGACATCTGAGGTAATGCCAGGGTGTTAGTATTCAGCCATGCAAACTAAAAAATCACTATCAATACGAGCTTATGGCAGTTTATTAGATTTTTTTCGCCTTGAAGCAGCCGGTGGCATCATGTTGGTGACTGCATCAATCGTTGCATTGGTCGTCGCAAATTCATCATTGGACGGCCTATATCAAAATTTCCTGAGCTTCCCAGTTCATATTGGCATTGCCGACTTCGCCATAAAAAAACCCTTGGTGCTTTGGATTAACGATGGCTTTATGGCGATTTTTTTTCTGTTAGTTGGTTTGGAGTTGAAACGCGAATTTATTGAAGGTCAATTCGCAGATAGAAAACAAATATTGCTGCCGGCCATGTGTGCATTGGGCGGCATGATAGTGCCAATGGCACTCTATGCAGGAATCAATTGGAATGATTCGGTCGCCTTAAGGGGCACGGCTATTCCTGCTGCCACCGATATTGCTTTTGCCCTTGGCGTGTTGTCATTGCTTGGCTCGCGAGTTCCGGTGGCGTTGAAATTATTGTTGACTGCCATTGCGGTCGCGGATGATTTAGGGGCCATTATCATTATCGCTATTTTTTATACCTCTAATCTTTCCTTCTTGTCACTTGGGCTGGCGGCGCTCGCCGTGGCTGGTTTGTATTTATTAAATCTTTTTTCTGTAATGCGTCTCAGTGCTTATTTACTAGTCGGCCTTGTGTTGTGGGTCGCTGTTTTGAAATCAGGTGTACACGCTACACTAGCCGGAGTTGTATTGGGCTTATGCATCCCGCTTGGGAGTGCTGATGAAGCTGCGGCACGGCCATCGGAAAAGCTAGAACATTTTGTGCATCCTTGGGTCGTGTATTTTATTTTGCCACTGTTTGCTTTCGCTAACGCCGGTGTTTCATTGCAAGGTATTCGCTGGTCGAATTTAACTGATGCAATTCCATTAGGTATTATTGTGGGTTTGTTTATTGGTAAGCAGGTCGGTGTTTTTGGTGTGGCTTATGCATTGCTCAAATTAAAATGGGTACGTCTGCCCGACGGGCTTACTCTTCCAATACTGTGGGGCTTGTCGATGCTGTGCGGCATCGGGTTCACCATGAGCCTGTTCATTGGATCGCTAGCATTTGAAGGGCAGGGCGAACTGCTGCAAGTGAGTTATCGTCTTGGTATTTTAGTGGCGTCATGTATTGCTGCTATTTCGGCATTTTTGTTTTTGAAATGGCAACTCAATAAAAATAGTCGATGAATAAGCTGCTTATATTCGGATTGTCGGGCCAGGTAGGTGATGCATTGCTGCCATTGCTGAGCGATTCCCAATATCAAGTGATGGCTATTTCGCGTCACACAAAATCGGATGCAAAAAATATCATTTGGCAACAAGCTGATTTTTCAAACTTTAAATCTATCGAGAAAAATTTCGATGCGATTGTAAGTCTTGGGCCACTAGATGCGTTTTCAAACTGGTTAATGTCATCGAATATTGAAACGAAAAAAATCATAGTACTGAGTTCGACCAGCATCGTAACGAAAAAAAATTCACCTGATGCAAATGAACGGAAGTTGGCTCAGCTCTTGCATGAAAGCGAGCAGATACTTTTACGATATGCTGAAAACGCAGCGATGAAGTTAATCATCCTGCGACCCACTTTGATTTATGGAATGGGGCGCGATCAAAGTTTGTCCCGTTTATTGCATATGGCGAAGCGTTACAAATTTGTGCTGCTGCCCAAGAATGCTGGGGGATTGCGTCAGCCGGTGCATGCTGCCGATATTGCTGACGCGGTCTTTAAAGCGCTGCAATTACCTGGATGTGACCGATTAATTCTGGATTTGCCTGGAGGTGAAACATTATCTTTCGACCAGATGTTATTAAGTACCCTGCAAAAGCATTCGCCGAAGGCCATTGTTCTACGAATTTCTGATCGTATGTTTGAATTGGGGCTTCGAGCTGCAGCCTTTTCAGGCTTGGCCAATGGCTTGGGGGCTGGATTTTTTGCGCGTTTGAGGGAGGACTGGGTCTTTGATGCTGCACCAGCGCAAGTTGCGCTCTGCTATCAACCTAGGCCGTTTAGCCCGTAAATTAGAGGGAAAGCTCGGTTTTGTGCGCCGCAACATAGAAATATTTTGTTAAACCGTACGCTTGAGCATTGCCATTTTCTAACGGACTCTTAATATGCAAGTACTGGAAACCAAGTCTCCGGGGGGAGCGTCCGTAATAAAAGTGCAGAATTGCGAAAATTTAACGATTTTCTCAAATCTGCCT
>JAYUUM010000019.1:0-6263 GCA_043754555.1 Arenimonas sp.
GGCCGCGCAATCGCGGCTTTTTTTGTGTCAATTTTTATGCTTTTTTTTATGGCGGGCTGCCAGGGCGACAAAAATCAGGTCCCGACCCTACAGGGTAAAGATTCCGCCATTGATGTGCGCGAAACGGTGATTGGTTTCGGCCTAGTTTCGGCAACACGCAGCAAGGCATCGGACGAAGTAGCTTTATTGCTGCAATTCTCCCAAGCATTGGCGAGCGCGCAGGAATTCGATAAATACATCATCGTAAAAAATGAGAAAAATGAAGTCGTCAAAGGGAGCTGGGTATTGGCTGACAACAATACCAATCTGCGGTTTCCGTATGTCGATGCCAGCCAAAACTATACCGTTATTATTCGTGCCGGTTTAATGGCTGCCGACGGTAAGACTTTAGGCAAAGAAATTGAGCGAAAAGTGTTCACCGGCCCGCTTGAACCGGCAGTTGGTTTTGCATCACAAGGCAGCGTGCTGCCGGCAAAAGAATCACGCGGTTTACCGTTGGTGTCGGTCAACGTTCCGGAAGTCGATGTCGAGTTTTATCGTGTGCATGACAAGGAAGTAGCCAATTTTCTAACGAAATTTCAGCGCGGTGGTCGCCGCAGTAGTTGGGAGCTGAACGACAACCGCTATGACTACAGTGAGGATGAAGATAGTGAGCGTGGTGGCATTACCCGTTATGCCGAATCGGTATATTTGAATCGCTTTATTTTAGGCGGCGAAGAAAACGAGCGAATCGTCAGTTATTTGCCGATCCAGAATATTGATGAACTGCAAAAGCCGGGCCTTTATTTTGCGCTGGTAAAAAAAGTCGGTAGCTTTAGTGAAAGTTATGACACCTCGGTTTTTTACGTCAGCGATATTGGTCTGCATGTACGCGCTTATAAAGACAAAATTTATGTGCATACCGCATCGCTGGAAACCGGCGCTGCCCTGTCGGGTGTAGAAATCTCGGTTCTTACTAAAAAAGGCGAAACCACAGTCAAAGCCGAGACAGATTCCAAGGGTGATGCCTTGATCGCGTACACGCTTAAATCCGAAGAAGCCTTAATTGCGAAACGCTCCAGTGACATATCGGTTATGTCATTTAATCAGCCGGCTTTGGACTTGTCGGAATTTGCCGTGTCCGGCCGAAAACAAGCCTGGTTTGATGTATTTGCCTGGGCTGGCCGCGATTTGTATCGACCTGGCGAAACCCTGCGCTTATCTGCCTTGATGCGTAATTACGATGGCCGCACGATTAAGTCGCAACCGCTTTATTTAACACTGCGCCAGCCTGATGGCCGGGCATTGATCGAAACCAAATTGGCCGAAAAGCAACAGGGTTATTTCGAGTGGAAGCAAGCTTTGCCGCCGGATGCAGCAACGGGTATGTGGAAAGTTGAATTTCGTACAGCACCGGGTGCCGGTGATGTTGTCGAAGGCATGTCGATTCATGTCGAAGAGTTTTTGCCTGAACGCATGAAGCTCGATCTTGGCTCTGCACAAACCGTTATCAAGCCGAAAGAAGCATTGAACTTGAAAGTCGATGCGGCCTATTTATATGGTGCTCCTGCGGACGGCAATCGCTTTACTGCCCGCATGTATGTGTTGAACGAAGAACACCCGGTCGAAAAATTGAAAGATTTTTATTTTGGCGACAGCACCATTAAGTATCCAAAAAATAATGATGATGTTATCGATGAAAAACTCGATGCCGAAGGTTCTTTGCAAACCGCATTGGCATTGCCGGAAGAAGTAAAGTCCAACGCGCCAGTATCGATCATAGTGCAAGGCAGTGTTTATGAAACCGGTGGCCGAACTGTAAGCCGTTCGCTGAAGCGCACCTTGTGGCCAGCGCCGAATTTAATCGGCGTGCGGCCATTGTTTGATGCCGCCGATGGCGCAGCCTCGGAAAATACTGCCAGCTTTGAGCTGATTCGCAGCAATGTCTCGGGTCAATTATCGACGGCGCCTGTGACAGTAAATTTAGTTCGTGAAATCCGCGATTATCATTGGAACTACACCGACAATGGTGGCTGGGGTTACGATTTCACTTCACGCTATCAGGTGGTGCAAACCCTTAGCAGTCAAACGCTGGTCAACGGCCGGGCAAAAATTGCGGTCGATGTAGAGTGGGGCGATTATCGACTGGAAGTAACTGACAAACAGACTGGTTTGATTACCCGTTACCCTTTCTATGCGGGCTGGCGTTGGGACGATCAAAATCGTGGTTTGGACGCGCGCCCTGACAAAGTCAAAGTCGCGCTCGACAAAACCGCCTATAAAGTGGGCGACAAAGTAAAAGTCACGATCACACCACCGCACGAAGGTCCCGGCGTGTTGATTGTCGAAAGCGATCATTTGTTACATACGCAAACTATTGATGCCAAACCTGGCGCGAGTTTCGAAATCGCCGTCACCAAAGAATGGCAACGTCATGATGTTTACATCACGGCCTTGGTTTTCCGTGGCGGCTCTGCGAAAGAAAAAATTACACCCGCGCGTGCTGTGGGTGTGGCGCATGTGCCTATGCAAAGTAGCAATCGCGAAGTGGCAGTCACAGTGACTGCACCCAAGCTAACCAAGCCGGAGCAGCCCTTGCCAATCACGGTAAAAGCGCCCGCGCTCGCCGGTAAAAAAGCCTGGGTTACGGTGTCGGCGGTAGATGTAGGTATTTTAAATATCACGCAATTCCCGGTGCCGGACGCAGCTGCACATTTCTTCGCACAGCGTCGTTTTGGTGTTGAAATATACGATATTTACGGTCGGGTGATTGAAAGTCACGAGGGCAATACCGCCAAATTAAAATTCGGTGGTGACATGGCATTGGAAGCGCTGCCACAAGCACGCAGACCAACGGCTAAAGTGCTCACGGTAGATTTGTATTCGGGTTTGGTAAATTTGAATCAACGCGGCGAAGCTTTGATTAATCTTCCTGTGCCCGACTTCAACGGAGCGCTACGTGTTTCTGCTTTGGTATTTACCGCCGATCAATACGGCAAAGCCGATAGCGAAAGTATTATTCGTGCGCCTGTACTGGCTGAAATTAGTGGGCCGCGTGCTTTAGCGCCGGGTGATCGCAGCACCATGACTATCGATGTGCAAAATTTTACTGGCAAGACCGGCACTTTCAATGTCAGTGTCAGTGCCAGCGGTCCTGTGAATATCGCGGGAGCCTCCAAGCGCCTAACGCTGACACCAGAAGCCAAAAATACCTTGAGTTTTCCGTTAACCGGCGGTCAGGGTAATGGTGTTGGAAAAATTAGCTTGAAAGTCGAAGGCGGTGGCCATCAAGTTAATCGTGTATTTGAAATACCGGTGCGTCCAGCATGGGGCAGTGTGGTCCGTTCAACTCTGCAAACCCTCGCATCGGGTGAAGGCCTGAGCTTGAATTCAGCCATGGGCGACCACTTGATGCCAAACACGGTGAACGCGCGGTTTACCGTGAGTGCTATGCCGCCGATTCCGTTTGCACAAGCACTGAGCGATTTACTTGCTTATCCTTATGGTTGTGCTGAGCAAACGACCACGCGGGGTTACGCCGCCTTGTTGCTGGATCCACAAACCACCGCACGCATGGGCTTCAAAGGCATTAATGCACAAGAACGAAAATTGCGAATGGAAGTCGCGATTAGCCAATTGGCATACATGCAATTAAGCAATGGTCATTTTTCCTACTGGGGCGGAGGCTCGGAAGCTAACCCTATTCTTACGCCGTATATCGCCGAGTTCCTGCTAGATGCACGCGATGCCGGATTTGCAGTGCCGGAGGCAGTCTTGAAGAAAACATTAGAGCGTTTAAGCGAAGATATGCTTACTGGCGGCGCGCCGTTTTATTCATACGATCAACAACAACATATGCGCTACGCCTATCAGGCACACGGTGCTTATGTGTTGGCACGGTTGAGTCGTGCGCCTCTGGGCACACTGCGTACCTTGTATGACAACGAACGTACAAAATCACTGACCGGCTTGCCGCTATTGCATTTGGGCATTGCATTGAATTTGCAAGGTGACAAAGTGCGTGGTCAAAAAGCCATCAACGAAGCGTTTGCCAAACTCAGCAAACGCCCGGACTACATGAGCGATTACGGCAGTAACTTGCGCGATGAAACTTTCATGCTGGCATTGGTGAAGAAACATAATCTGAATCATCCTGCTTTCAATAAACGCTTGTTAAAGTTATCGCAAGATATGCAAAATCTGACCAGTAATAATCACTATTATTACTTGAGCACCCAGGAGCAAATCGGCTTGGCAAAACTGGGTAAAGTCATCGCAGTCAGCAAAGAAAGCGTGTTCTCGGGCAGCCTGCAAACGGGCGCAGATAAAGTAGTGCTGAGCCCCGACAGTATTATCAGTCGTAACTTCAGCCAAGCCGATCTTGCTAAAGGGATTCGTTTTGAACCAGCCGAAAAATCCAGTCTGTATGCGACGGTTGATATTGCCTGTATTCCGAAGATTGCGCCTGCAGCCAATGATAAATACATCAAGGTCACACGTCATTACTTCACGCCGGATGGCAAAGTATGGAAAGGCGGCAACTTGCGCGAAGGCGAGATTTTATTGGTGCAAGTCAAACTACAGGCTAATCAAAGCATGAATGATGCGTTGTTGGTGGATTTACTGCCGGCGGGTCTCGAAGTAGAAAATCTAAATCTTGCCAAAGACGATCAATGGAAGGATGTAGAAATTGATGGCGTAAATATGCAGAACCGTACCGATGCGGCGACGATTGTGCATGAAGAGTTTCGCGACGATCGCTATGTCGCTGCTATCAAACTTCATAGCGGGCAATATGCAAAATTATTTTATATTGTGCGTGCTGTAACACCCGGTACTTACACAGTGCCGCCACCGCAGGTTGAAGATATGTATCGTCCAAGCATTCGTGGTGTTGGCGTTGCGTTCCCGGCCAGTATTACGGTGGTTCAGCCGAAGTAACACGTGCTTAGCGAATCTCTAAAAAACTCGGGCAAACAAAAGCGGTGGCGATTTTTCGCCATCGCTTTGCTTTGCGTCATGCTTACAGCCAGTATTCTGGATGGTTGTTATCCATTACCACTACCATCAAAAAATAATGCCAGTGTTCTGGTCACTGCCCGTGATGGCAGACCATTACGGGCTTTTGCCAGTGAAAACGGTGTTTGGCGTTATCCGGTAAAAGCCGAAGACGTATCACCTTTGTATCTTGAAGCACTGATAGGTTACGAAGATCGTTATTTCTACTATCACGCAGGTGTGAATCCGGTCGCGATAACGCGTGCCGCCATTCAAGGTCTACGCAATGGTCGAATTATTTCCGGTGGTTCGACAATTACCATGCAAGTGGCGCGAATTCTTGAGCCGCATCCGCGCACAATATTCGGGAAAATGCGACAAATCATGCGTGCCTTCCAACTGGAATGGCATTGTTCGAAAACAGAAATTCTGGAAATCTATTTAAGTTACGCACCCTTCGGTGGCACGATTGAAGGCGTTGAAGCAGCGAGTTGGGCGTATCTTGGAAAATCTTCAAAGCAGTTGTCGCACTCCGAAGCAGCACTATTAGCGGTGCTCCCGCAAACACCTAGCCGTTTGCGCCCGGATCGAAATCCGGAAGCGGCACGCAAAGCGCGTGACAAAGTATTAAAACGACTGGCCCAAAATAATATCTGGTCGAGCATTCCCATCGCCGAAGCCAAACAAGAACCTGTGGTCACCCGTAGTTTGCGCATTCCGATGAGTGCAGCTTTATTGGCACAGCGTTTGCGTAATGCCAACCCGTCGGCCAACAAAATACAAAGTACGATTGATGCGGATTTGCAAAGTCTTCTGGAACAACGCTTGCAGAGTTATTTTTCGCAATTACCTGAACATAGTTCGGCGGCATTACTGGTCGTGGATAACCAAACATTGGAAGCCCGCGCCTATGTGGGTTCCTTAAGTTTTGGCGATGAAAAAACCTTGGGCCATGTCGACATGGTGCAAGCACTGCGCTCGCCTGGTTCAACGCTCAAACCGTTTTTGTACGGCTTGGCAATGGATGACGGCTTGATTCATACCGAAAGTCTGTTGGTAGATGCGCCACAAGATTTTGGTGATTATCGTCCGGCCAATTTCGATCCGATTTATCACGGTCCGGTCTCTGCAAGCGAGGCACTGCAGTTGTCACTCAATGTGCCAGCCGTCGATTTGATGGATAGAGTAGGGTCCGAAAGATTTGCAGCCCGTCTAGCAAATGCGGGGCTACCGATGCGAATGCCTGAGGGTGCCAAGCCCAATCTCTCAATTATTCTGGGTGGCAC
>JAYUUM010000020.1:0-18994 GCA_043754555.1 Arenimonas sp.
TACAAAATCCTGCCCGTCCTGAAGTCCACACGCCCCGTTTCGACGGGGCGTTTGCGTTTTTGCATGGAGGTCAACGATGTTTGAAAGTCAACCACAGTCCGATGTTGAAGCAATGGTAAAAAGCGATCCAGAATTTCGTACCTTGCTTAACCGCCACCGCCAGCTAGACAGACAAGTATTGGATGCCGAGCTGGGCGTGCTTCCTGTCGATGACGCTACTTTGGTCAAAATGAAAAAAGAAAAACTCTATGCCAAAGATAAGCTAACGCGACTATTTGATCGCCGAGCCTAACTAATTCACCCGCGTGGTGGCGTGCCCGTCCTCGTCGGGCGCGCCGCCCGCACCTTTTTTGTAAGGTGGGGTTGAAAATTGCTCCTGCATTTGACCAGACATTCGTCTGTTAAAAACCGACACTTCCGCCATCCATGACGGTCGCATACCCACCCTAGCTTTCGTTTGAGCCATGCGCGCCAGCTGCAAGGTACAATAGCCCGTCACAACTCATCAAAAATAATTTTATGACGGTGCATCAAAGCGTTCTTGAATTGATCGGCAATACTCCTATCGTCAAAGCCCAGCATCTTGATACCGGGCTGTGCGAGCTGTACCTCAAACTCGAGTGCACCAATCCCGGCGGTTCAATTAAAGACCGCATTGGTTTGAAAATGATCGATGCTGCCGAGAAAGCCGGAAAAATAAAATCAGGCGACACCCTGGTCGAAGGCACCGCGGGTAATACCGGAATTGGTTTGGCTTTGGTGGCGCAACAAAAAGGTTACAAGCTGGTTCTGGTTGTTCCCGATAAAATGAGTCGCGAGAAAATTTTTAATCTGCGCGCGATGGGTGCTGAAGTTATTCTGACCCGCTCCGATGTCGCCAAAGGTCATCCGGATTACTACCAGGACATGGCAGAGCGCATCGCCAGTGAAACACCGGGCGCGTATTTCATCAATCAATTTGGTAATTCAGACAATCCAGCAGCGCATGAAGAAGGCACCGGTCCGGAAATCTGGCAACAGATGGAAGGCGATATGGACGCCATTGTTTTTGGTTGCGGTTCTTCCGGCACCGTTACCGGCTTGTCGCGTTTCTTCGCTAAACATGGTGCGGAGGTTGAGTTGATTCTGGCCGATCCGGTCGGTTCAATCCTTACCCAATACATCAACGAAGGTGTGCTAAGCACTAAATCCGGTAGCTGGCTGGTCGAAGGTATTGGCGAAGATTTTTTGCCAAGTATTTCTGACTTTACTCGCGTGAAAAAGGCTTATGCGATCAGTGACAAAGAAAGTTTTCTCGCTGGCCGTGAATTATTGATGAAAGAAGGCGTACTCGGCGGTTCATCGACCGGTACTTTATTGGCAGCAGCCTTGAAATATTGCAAAGAACAAACCACGCCGAAAAAAGTGGTGGTCTTTGTCTGCGATACCGGCAATAAATATTTGTCGAAAATGTATAACGATTATTGGATGCTCGATAACGGTTTTATTGAACGCCAAACCTATGGCGATTTGCGTGATTTGATTTTGCGCCCGTATGCACAACGCGACACCGTCGTTGTCGGCCCGAATGATTCACTCACCGTCGCGTATCAGCGTATGAAGTTGTATGACGTCTCACAATTGCCGGTGATGGATGGTGACAAGATTGTCGGCATTATCGATGAAAGCGACTTGTTGATGCATGTATATGGCGACGAACCGAAATTCCTGCAGCCGGTAAGCGAAGCGATGGTAAGCAAACTGCATATGCTCGACGTTACCGCTTCGATGGAATCGCTGCTGCCGGTATTTGATCGCGGTCATGTTGCGATAATAGTCGATGGACAAAAATTCATGGGCCTGATCACGCGTATAGATCTGCTGAATTATTTGCGTCGGCGCTCACAATAAAACTGCTAGGAGGGCCTTGTAGGCCCGATTCATCAAGCCACATCGGATTTTTTGTAGGAGGGCCTTCTAGGCCCGATCTGTTAAACAAACATCGGAACCAAAATGAGCACTAACCAACACTACAAAATCGGTACCCGCGCCATTCATGCCGGGCAATCACCAGACCCATCCACCGGCGCCGTGATGACACCAATCTATGCCACCTCGACTTACGTACAACAAAGCCCGGGCGTGCATCAGGGTTACGAATATTCCCGCAGCCATAATCCGACCCGTTTTGCCTACGAGCGCTGCGTCGCATCGCTGGAAAGTGGAGCCAACGGATATGCATTCGCATCCGGCCTTGCCGCAACCGCAACCGTGCTGGATTCGCTCGATGCCGGTAGCCATGTCGTTTGTATGGATGATGTTTATGGCGGTACTTATCGATTGTTTGAAAATGTCCGTCGTCGCTCGGCCAATCTGGATTTTACTTTTGTCGATTTGAACGATATGGCCGCACTTGAGGTCGCCGTCAAACCGAACACCAAATTAATCTGGTGCGAAACACCGACCAATCCCTTATTGAAAATTGTCGATATCGCGCGCTTGGCAGAATTCGCCCGAAAACGCGGCATTCGACTTGCCGTTGACAACACTTTTTCCTCGCCGATATTGCAGCGTCCGCTGGAACTTGGCGCCCATTTGGTCATGCATTCGGCAACCAAATATTTGAACGGCCATTCAGATATTGTCGGCGGCATGCTGGTTGTTGGTGATGACAAAGAGCTAGCCGAACAAATGACCTATCTGCAAAACGCCGTTGGTGGTGTGCAAGGTCCGTTTGATAGTTTTCTTGCACTGCGTGGTTTGAAAACCCTGCATTTACGCATGAAAGCCCATTGTGAAAATGCCGGTGAACTTGCTGCGTGGCTGGAAAAACATCCAGCCATCGAAAAAGTTCTGTACCCAGGTCTTGCCTCGCATCCACAACACGCACTCGCAAAAACACAGATGGACGGTTTCGGCGGCATGATCAGCATTTTCTTGAAAGGTGGGCTGGAGTCCGCGCGTCGCTTTATGGAACGTACCGAACTATTCGCCTGTGCCGAATCGCTCGGCGGTGTCGAAAGTCTGGTTAATCACCCGGCCATCATGACCCATGCCTCTATTCCTGCTGATCGACGCGCCGCACTTGGTGTTACCGACAATCTTGTGCGCCTGAGTGTTGGTGTGGAAGATGTTGAAGATTTGAGAACAGAACTTCAAAGCGCGTTGTCGTAAGTTCAAGCAACAACTAATATGAAATATGTTTCTTGGCTTGAGCTTATTTAATGCTAGGCAATTACTTAAATCTGTTGAAACAGAGCGTAAAGCGCTGCTATGACTGGCTGCCGATAGCGTTTACGCAAAAGCAGTATGTCAAAGGAAGATTATTCGAGCTTTTTCCTTTGTTGTTTAGAAACACCAATGCCTATTTTCGCTGGCAGGCTTTCAAGAAAGTCTCGCCAGCCGGGCCGAGCCATGGTGTTCCAATCTTAAATAACTCCGGCGTATTTCAACATGTTTATCAAGACCAGATCTTGTCGAGCACCAATGGCAATGAGAATGCCGACTATATAGCGCTGCAATCGCAGAGTGCAATCACTGACATAAAAACAAAATTACTTGCCTTTTATTTACCGCAATTCCATCCCATTCCGGAAAATGATGAATGGTGGGGACGTGGTTTTACCGAGTGGACGAACGTCAGTAAAGCAGTGCCCCAGTTTGAAGGTCATTACCAACCAAGAATGCCTGGTGAACTTGGTTATTATGATCTAAGACTTTCGCAAATAATGCAGCGACAAGTTGAACTTGCTCGGCTCTATGGCGTGCATGGTTTTTGTTTTCATTATTACTGGTTCGGCGGACGGCGATTACTAGAAAAACCTCTAAATGATTTTTTGGCATCGGATATCGACTTCCCCTTTTGTGTTTGCTGGGCAAATGAAAACTGGACGCGGCGTTGGGACGGGCATGATCAGGATGTATTGATCGGTCAGGAACATTCGATCGAAAATGACCTTGAGTTTATTCACGATATCTTGCCAATGTTGCATGACAAACGTGCGATACAAATTGATGGCAAGCCGCTTCTAATCGTGTATCGCCCCTCACTTTTGCCGGATCCGAAAACAACCACATACCGGTGGCGTAATTATTGTCGTGATAAAGGTTTGGGTGAAATTTTTATAGCCATGGTGCAGTTCGATGCACTGGATCCGATCGCGTTTGGTTTTGATGCGGCATTGGAATTTCCGCCGCACAAACTTGCTACCGGCTTGCCCAATATTCACCAGACATTGAATTTTGCCAATTCCGACTATGCCGGTTATGTCATTGATTACTCTCAGGTCGTTAACCGTGCAAGCGAGCTAGGGGCGCCTGGGTATCCGTTATTTCGTGGCGTGTTTCCCGGGTGGGACAACGAAGCGCGGAAGCCGGGGCGGGGCTACACCTTTACCAATTCCACTCCGGGTTTATATCGGGAGTGGTTGAAGAATTCTATTTTGTTCGCGCAAAAAAATCCGGTGGCAGGCGAGCAAGTCGTTTTTATCAATGCGTGGAACGAATGGGCCGAAGGTGCTTATCTAGAACCAGACCGTAAATATGGCTATGCCTATTTGCAAGCGACTCGCGACGCACTGAGTAATAATTGCGATCTCAAAAGACAGAATAAAGTCATTGTGGTGGGACATGACGCACACCCCCATGGAGCGCAGTATCTTGCTTTGAATATTGCATGTGAATTAATAGCGATCGGTGTCGAAATCGAGATTGTGCTCTTAGGCGATGGCGCATTGCTGGCAGATTATCAAGCTCTTGCCGTCGTTCACAAGCTAGATACTAATAATGCCAAAGCATGTGATTTACTGGCAACGCAGCTTTCTGCGGCTGGCTTCAAATCTGCCATTGCGAACACCACGGTTTCCGGTTTGTTTGTTGCCAATCTGGCGCGCGCCGGGATAAAAGTGGTTTCGCTGATACACGAGCTACCAGGCGTGATTGAAAGCTTTGGTTTGCGTTCTCATGCGACGGCAATTAGTCGTGCGGCGCAGCACGTGGTGTTTGCGAATGACTATATTGGCGATGAGTTCAGAAAATTAGTGCCGCTGGAATCGGGCAAAATATCCATACGGAAGCAGGGACTATATAAGCGCAATAATCTACGTGCCGATGATAATGCCTCGTTAGCTGGATCCATGCTACGAAAAAATCTGGGTATTTCCGAAAACGCAAAAATTATCCTGGGTGTTGGTTATGCCGATCATCGTAAGGGCATAGATTTATTTGTCGATATAGCAGAAAGAACCATGCAGGAATGGCCAGATCTGCATTTTGTCTGGGTAGGTCATTTTGACACTTCAGTAGAATCGAAAATTCGTGCGCTGATAGCAAAATCAAAATTTACCAAACAGTTTCATTTCCCTGGTCGTCAGGCCGATACCGATCTGTTTTATGCCGGCGCCGATATATTAGCTTTAACCTCACGCGAAGATCCTTTTCCTTCAGTCATCATGGAATCATTTGACGTTGGCGTTCCGGTCATTGCATTCTCCGGTGTAGGTGGCTTTGAAGGATTTCTAAAAAAAATCGGTGCAAGTTTAATTGAAGCCTTTAATTGCGCAGCGTTTTCCCAGTCTATTGTGGAGCACCTGAAAAATGATG
Source organism: Arenimonas sp. (assembly GCA_043754555.1). GTDB lineage: Bacteria > Pseudomonadota > Gammaproteobacteria > Xanthomonadales > Xanthomonadaceae > Arenimonas. The sequence continues at coordinate 5,581 of JAYUUM010000020.1, forward strand.
GCATGCGATTGAAAATCGGTTTAACCGGAAAGCAATTCGTGGATGATGAATTTTCGTTTCGAGCCTATGTGTTTGATTTGCTGAAACTGGCAAAAATAAATATTCCCCATGTGTCGGTGATAGTTCCGAATTATAACTACGCTCATCTACTTACCGAAAGACTGGAATCGATCACGCGGCAAACTGTCGCGCCTTATGAAATCATCATTTTGGACGATGCTTCTACCGATAATAGTCTAGAGCTTATTGCCAAGCTGCAAAAAAAGATGGAGCTGCGCGTCGTCAAGAACAAAGTAAATTCTGGGTCAGTTTTTCAGCAATGGCAGAAAGGCATCGAGCTTGCACGTGGGGAATATATCTGGATTGCAGAGGCCGATGATTTATCCGAACCGGATTTTATCGAAACGGCGTTTAAGGCATTTGCAGATTCAGCAGTGGTCATGAGCTACACCGAGTCGGTTCAAATTAATAACGATGGCGAAGTGATCGCAGAGCATTATCGAGATTACCTTTCCGATCTTGAACCCGAGCGTTGGCTTACGTCGTATGTTCGTTCCGGTCTTGAAGAAATAACCGAGGTGATGTCCGTCAAAAACTCGGTGCCCAATGTGAGTGCCGTATTATTCAAACGCGAACGCTTGCAGGCGGTCTTAAGACAGTATTTTGATGAAGTTACGTCCTATTACTTTGCAGGTGATTGGGCTTTGTATATCCGTTTGTTGGCAGAGGGAAAAATTGCTTTTAATCCAGCACCATTGAATCGTCACCGGCGCCATGCCAATAGCGTAACCTCGGGCGCTGATAAAAAACGGCATTTGAGCGAAGTACAAAAAATGCAGGCTGCCGTCAGCCAGCGGCATACGGTATCTAAAAAGATGCAGGATAAGGCAGATACCTATATTCGGGAACTCGAGCATTATTTTGGTTTGCCGACTATGGTTCCGGGAGTCTGTGAGCATAAGGCTGATGGTAATTCTCACGTATAATCTGCCCAATTAATGGCGGTTTGTTTTTGTTTTTTTGAGCACGTTCGCTTATTTGTTTTTGTAATTTATTTAGGAGAGTTTCATGAAAACATCTTTTGTATTCAGTCTGCTTTGTCTGGGTGTGCTTAGTGCCTGCCAGCCAGAAACCGCTCCGGAACCGGTAAAATCAGAAAGCAGTCCAACACAGATCGAACCTGCTACTGCGCCGGTCATTATTGCGCCGCAATTTGCATTGACAAAATCAGAACCGATTTCGACTGATGGAGCCCCGAATTTCAGCCAAGACTGCAATCTTGAAGGCGTTGACGGCATTTTATTCACCGGAGATCAAATTGTTATTTCAAAGTCGACAAAACATGACATTACCGGCTGGCTGATTAATCCCGTGGAGAAATCTCTCGGTAATGATTTGAGGTTGGTGATTGCCGGCGTTGGCACAACCCCCGGTGTCTGGACTAGCCAGCTGGCTACTCGTATTGACCGTACCGGCGTTGCGGAAACACGCGGTTATAGCCCTGAACTTGCAAATTCCGGCTTTTCATTTACTACTGACTTAAATGAATTGGTGAACGGTGAGTATCACGTGTTTGTCACTTTATCTAATGCAGGCGGTTTAGCGATTTGCGATCCGGGCCGTCAGATAAAACTGATCGATTAATTTATTGATAAACAAGCAACTGATTAGAGTCATGGCGACGTAATCGCCATGACTAGCAATATTACCAGTGCAGGCCGGGGCCGATGTCATTAAAACCAGATTCGATTGCTGACAACAAATTCCTGATCGTCGTCGCGCTGCTAGTCGCTTTATTAGTCTATGGCGTCGAGCTGGGCAGTTTTACACTTTCGATTGATGAAGAGGTGGCTGCTTACGAACCTGCTAGCTGGAAAGCATGGTTAAGCCAAGGGCGTTGGGGTATGGCTTTGCTGCTCAAACTATTGCCCAATTTCACTTACATTCCGTATTTGGCAACGCTGCTGTTTTGTACTTTACTGAGTTTGTCTTCGGTCTATTTAGCGAAACAATTTTTTTCAGACCGGAAAGAAGCAGCCGTATTTATCATCCTGTTTGTAGCCGCGCCGATTTGGCTTCACGTCGGCGAGTTCAATACCTTGTCCTGGGGTGTGGGTATTGCACTAGCTGTCTGTGCATTTTCAGTACATCTATTCAAGCAGAAAAAAATAAGCAGTACTATTTTTGCCGTTATGTGTGTTGGGTTTGCAACAGCGGTTTATCAGGCGTTAGTTATTTTTTATGCCATGACAATATTGATGCTCGCCATGAAAGAGTGGCATCAAACAGCCAAAGCGGACAGTAATGAATTGCGTTTTACGGCGATGCTTATTCCCCTAGTTCGGCTTGGCGTTAGCGTAGTCCTGGCTGTCGGGTTTTACTTGGCGGTACAAAAAATCGCAATGATGCTTGTGCCCGTGCAAATTACCCATGTTGGTACTTTTGTTCATATTAGCGATTATCTTGAAAATCCTGTCGCTACTTTCCTAAGTGCCGGCCATAAAATAGCCCGATTAATTACCGGCACAGATGCGAGTTATCTGGGCTGGGGCTGGGCTGTACTTTTATTGCCCTGGTTGGGTGCTTTCGCCTGTGTGCGATATGCCTTTTCACTATCGAGAAGGCCGCGTCTGCTCTTGATGCAATCGTTTGCCGCGTTATTATTACTATTTCTGACATTTTCTTTAGTACTCTTAGCGGCTGGATTACTTCCCTTACGTGCAGTAGTCGGGTTCCCGCTACTGTGCGCAGTTTTAGGAACGCTTGGTTTTCGTTTTCTGAAAAAATGGCCGCGTGTTCGTGCATCTATTCTCGTCTATTCGACAGTCATTTGTGTCTGGATGGCTGCTTTTCTTTTTGGCCTTGATGCACTTGCAAGGCAGCGCGATGAAGTGATGGCCACAAAAATTTCGGCAGAAATAACCCGGGTCGCTCCCGCATATTTAAATATAGTGCCGGTAGTGTTTGTCGGCGAATGGGCGCATCAACCTGTGCAGGGCGTGAGTAATGTCGAAATATTTGGTACATCTTTCTTTCAGCAAGATGGTGGAAATCGTTTCCGCATGCTTATGTTTATGCGCTTTATTGGAACAACCAATATTGAATCAAGACCACCAAGTACGATCAAGCCATTTTTGAGGGATATTGAGAAAATGCCATCCTGGCCAGCGCAGGGTTCTGTTGCACAAGTCAATAATGTCGTGGTGGTCAAGTTGAGCGCCCCTTCATACCAGCAAAAAATCGAATTGGGCTTGTAAGCAAAACTCGTACTATTATCACTCGTATCTTTTTTTTATGATCGCACGGCTCATAAAATAAGTTACAGGAATTGAAATGATGATAGCGATCAATGGAGCCAGTTCCTGTTTTACACCAACTCTATCCACCGCCAGCCATAAGATAAGCAGATTAATGACGAGTTGGGTGGCATACACGAGCGGAAATTGAAAAAATGTTTCCCAGCTAAAGCGCTGCTGAAAAACAAAATAAGTGTTTATAAAATAAGAAAATACAATGCCTGCTGCATAACTAATTACATAGGCGAGCATGTAAGGCAGCATTTGGAGCAAGAAGAGATAGATCGCATAAGAAAAAACGGTGGTTGCAATTCCCGCCAAAAGAAAACGTGCAATCTCGAAAAATCTTTTACCGGCAATCATTAGGTATTTTTTGATTTAAGCTTTTTCGTAGCTCAAGAAACTCGCTGTACTTCCGAATGTAATCTCTGCTGTCATAAGGTTCAGACGCAAAGACAAGCAATACAGCATCGCTCGAATAGCGATATTGCGTGCCCCAGACCATCGGCGACAAATGGATGCCGGTAGCGGGCGAGGCCAGGTTGAATTCCTGGCGTTGATGACCGTCATCGGCAAGCACGCGAACCGACCCCTTCACGCAAATAAGAAACTGATGGCATTTTTTATGCGCATGTTCGCCACGTGTTTCCTGACTTGGCACATCAAAAACTAGAAAATAACGCCTCGGAATAAAAGGCAGCTGGCTATCGAACTCGCCGACCGAAAGCGACCCTCGTATATCAGCGAAACGTGGAAGTTGATGAAGCTTTACGCCTTCAACGACAGAATCGGGAGTGTTACTGTCTTGGTTGCTAGAGCTTGCGTGATCAAGATTGTCTGACTTGTCAGTAATGTAGCCGGTAATTCTTGCCGGGTTACCCACCACGATGGCATTAGCCGGTACCGAGCGTGTAATCACCGCGCCAGCACCTATCATTGCCCCGCTGCCAATAGTGATGCCTGGAAGAATGGTAGCATTGGCACCGATTGAAGCGCCGCAATGCACAATGGTTTCGAGGAATTTTTCAGGATAGCGTTTACTGCGTGGAAAGTTATCATTGGTAAAGGTGGCATTGGGGCCGACAAAAACATCGTCGGCAAGGCGAACACCATTCCAGAGTTGAACGCCGCATTTTATGGTCACGCGGTCACCCACAATGACATCGCCCTCAATAAAAACGCCATCACAAATATTGCAATCAAGGCCAATTTTTGCACCGGGCAGTATGTGTGCAAATGCCCATATCTTGGTGCCGTCACCGACAGAATTTGTTTCGCACAAGGCATTGGGATGTACAAAAAAACTCATTGTGTCTTACCTTCAAATTGTTCTTCGGATTGAATTAATGCAAGAGGACGGGCTTTGGTATTTTCGTAGGCGCGCCAGGCATAAGTCCCCACAACGCCCAGACCCAGCGAATTTAATGCACCGAAAAAAAGAATGGTCAGCATGGTGCCGGCGTAACCGGGAACCGGAACGAGCCCGGAGAGTTTCGCAAGCAGGGTCACAATGAAAAGCAGGCCTGCGATGACCAGCGAAAAACTGCCAAGCCCGATCAGCAATCGCACCGGCAAATCGGTAAAAGAAAAAATGCTGTCGGAGAAATAGCGGAGCTTCTTGCGAAAGGTCCACGCGCTCTTGCCGTGAACGCGCTGCTTGCGTTCATAGCCGACAAATGAACGACGACCGCCCAGCCAGAATAATTGCGCCAACAGGCTGCTATTGGATTCCCTGAGTTCGACTAGTCGCTTGCTAAAACGATCGGTAACAGCAAATACATCGACACCACCGGCAGGAATTTCCGGCATCACCCAATAGCGGTAAATAGCCCAGAAAATTTTCGATGACAATTTGGACAGCCATGGGTCATTGCGGGCTTCGCGAACCCCGAACACGACATCATATTGCTGTTTTTGCAGCGCCTGGAAAAACTTGGGAATAAGTTCGATAGGCTCCTGTAAATCGGCGGCCATTACGGCAATGTATTGGCCATTGGCTTTTTCGAGGCCGCAACGGATAGCTGAAAATGCACCGAAATTGCGTGACAGGGATATTAGTTGAGCTCTTAATACCGATGAGCCGAGCGCCGCATGCAGCAGGGCATAACTTTGATCACGGCTGCCATCCACCACGAAGATTATTTCCAAATTTTGCTTGACATGATCGTTCAGCCATTCCAGTGAGGCAATCAAGTCGGTAATGGATCCTTCATTTTCATAAACGGGGATCACCAGGGAAACAAGCGGATTTAGAACTGATTGCATGCGTCTATTACTCTTTGAACTTCGTTATCGGCGAGCTCCGGGAAACATGGCAGTGTCAGGCTGCTTGCACATAATCTTTCAGTATTGGGTAGTTTTATCTCCACATACGTTCCGGCAAATACTGCTTGGCGGTAGTCAGGTATGGGGTAGTGAATATCGGTGGTTATGGCACAGGCGCTTAAATGCTTTTGCAACTCGTCACGCCTTGAGCTGTTAATAACGTAAAGGTGTGCGACATATTCTTTGCCTGTAATCCCGGGTAATTGAATGTCGGGATGATGAATATTGGCCGAGTACCGATTTGCAATAATACGGCGGCGATCATTCCATTGATCCAGGTGCGGAAGTAAGTGCAATAAAAATGCAGCCTGTATTTCATCGAGTCGGGAATTGCGGCCACCGGCCAAATCGTTCTGGTATTTTTTACTCCAGCCATATTGCCGAAGTTTGCGTACGCGTTCTGCTACCGACTTATCCGAAGTAAGTACCGCACCACCATCGCCGATCGCGCCAAGATTTTTGGTCGGGTAAAAACTAAAACTTGAGGCGTGGCCGAAGCTGCCGGCTTTCCTATTTTGCGAATCATGCGCGCCGTGTGCCTGAGCGCAGTCTTCAATTATTTTGACGTTATATTGTTTGGCCAATTCGGTAATACGATCCATATCGGCCAGTCGGCCGTAGAGATGGGTGACGATGATGGCGGCGACTGGAGGATGGCTGGAGTTCAATCGTTCTTTCAGTGCATCGGGGCATAAGGTCGCAGTATTGATATCAACATCCAAAAAAACCGGTATCGCATTGCAGGCGATAACAGCAGAGGTGCCATACATCGCCGCATTCGCACAGACAATTACATGGTGTCCGGGTTCAACGCCCGCACCTTTCAAGGCCAGCTCTAGTGCGTCGGTACCATTGGCCACACCAATGCAATAAGCAGCACCGCAGTATTGTGCAAATGCTGTTTCAAAACCGGCAACATGCGGCCCTAAAACATAATACCCACTTTCAATGACGGCTCGCATGGCTTGCGAGAGCTCTTCGACGAGGGGAGCGAAATGCCGACTTAGCGAATTGATCGGGACTTCAATGGGAGTCAATGGAGTGGCCGTAGTTGATGGGTGGGGCTAAAATAGTATAGACCAGCAGCAAGCTAGTATATTTGGGCATCTTACCCTCATTATAACAATGACGATAACCGCATACTGATTAGATGCCTTTCAATAATCCACTCGCACTCGCTTTATGGCAGTCATCGCAAAACGGCTTGGGCGACCAATCGTATTTAGCCTGGCCCGAGCTGGTGCGTACCGATATCCGCGATGCGCCCGAGTTGGCGATCATGGCGGCAGCTAGACAATATCCCGGACATGATGTCTTGCTGATACAAACAGATTTAGGGTTGCCCTCGGGTTTTTTGTCTCGTATGCAGGTTGGATGGCAACAGTATGAACATGTAGAAGTATTGTCGCCGCTCAACGCAGAGCAGGGTCTTCCGCTTCCTGCACTACCTGCCCAAGATATTGACGCCATGATGTTTTTGTATGGCGAACATTGCATAAAGCCGGTTACCCACTGGGCACCTCATGGCAGTCTTTGGCGCTCGGCAGCGTTGGCTGAAGTAATCGCGGGCAAGCATCGATCATTAGCACAGCTAGAATTTTTCATGATGCATGGCGTGTATGTTGCCAATGAATTTGTTGAATCAAATCCGGACGAAAGTTTTATCGGCGACGGCAAGCCTGTGGTGTTGCATGTACTGCATTCCTGGGGTGGCGGCATCGAATATTTTGCCCGTGATTTAAGAGCAGGTGACCATGCGCGCCATCACCTATTCCTGAAAGCCATCAGCCCTGATAGCCTGCCGCCGTTTGGCAAGCAATTGGCGCTTTATCAGTCAAGCTCGGAAGTACCCCTGCAAATGTGGCGACTTGATTCTCAGATTGACGACACCGACATTGAATCGGATGAAGTCCGGAAAATACTGCGGCAAATAATAGATCGCTGGGGTATTGGTGCCATCATTGTTTCATCATTGATTGGCCATTCAATGGACGTACTTAAAACAGGCTTGCCAACCGTCTTGGCTTGTCATGATGCATACCCGTATTGGCCACTGTTGCACGATATCCGCGAGACTAACGAGGCCGATTTTTCAATTGGATATCTGGCTAAATTTTTAAGCGAAGACCCAAATGCGACATCGTTTTTACCACATTCCGCCAGTTACTGGCTGGGGATAAAAGATCATCTGGCAGAAACCATCTTGAGCCGGGAAATAACCTGTGTAGCGCCGAGTGAATATGCTAAAAAACGTCTGTGCACCATTGAGAAAAAAATAAGTGATGCCGACTGGCGGGTGATTCCGCATGGAACCATGAGGCTTGACCGTGTTGATACAAATCAATGGTCTGATCCAAAGCGAAAGTTGCGTGTATTGGTGCCAGGGCATCTGAATGGCGATAAAGGTGAAAGCCTGCTCGTTAAATTATTGCCCGAGCTTCCACCCAATATCGAACTGGTTTTGCTGGGTTGCGCTACCCATCTTGAACATAAATTTCAACACGAAGCCGTTACCTGTTATCCCGAATACAAGCGTGAAGAGTTGTCGGCATGGGTGGATAAAATACAACCCGATATTGCCTTGCTGCCCTCACTGGTGCCCGAAACATTTGGCTACGTGCTCAGCGAGATGCTGGCTGTCGGTGTGCCGGTGTTATGTGCCAACATCGGTGCCTACGCCGAGCGTGCAAAATCTTTCAACAACGTGACTACCGTAGCGCCAAATGCTAAAGCATTTATCGAAAAACTGAAATACTTCCGAGACTTTCGTGCGGAGCTGGAAAAACTTGCCGCCTCATTACCAGCCGATCTAGCTACTTTGACAGATATGGCGGATGCCTGGGCTACGGTGTCTGCTGCAAAAGCACCCAATTGGTTTTTCAACTGCTCCGCATCCCATCAAGTACAAGAAGACTCCGCCATGGACAGAAAAATTGATCAGCTGATCGAGATGTCGATTAGAACCGGTAGTTTGCATCAAGAGCAACAAAGGAAAAGTGCCGAGAATCTTGAGCAGTTGTTGGCAAGCCATCAACAATTAGGTGGCCGCTTTGAAAAACTGCAAACGGAATTTATCCAGCGTGAGCAAGCTTTAACGGAAAGCGCCGAAAAGTTGGAAAAAAGCTTGCGGATCCAGAGTGAATTGAAGTTAGGGTTGTTGCAACAACAGAAAGATTTTCAGCAAGAAATAATCGATCTGCATAAATTGCAGGCTAGACAGACTGAAATCAACTTCAATAACATGGTTGCCGACCACAAAAAAAGTGATGACGGTCTTGCCATATTTGAAAATAAAATCCGACAACTTGAATCCGGCTTTATTAGCCAATTGGCTGATAAAGACGCCAGCGCTCAATTACTAAAACAGCAACTACAATTATTGGATCAGCAATTACTGCAAACTAACAATGAATTGCGAGCGGTTTACCACAGCAGATCGTGGCGTATGACGACGTCATTCCGTAATATTAAAACTTGGTTTATTGGGAAATGAAGGCTGCAAGATTATTTGATTGGTAGGCTGGACCCCTCGCTTCATGCTGTATCCACCAAAGCACCGTCGCAATCTGTGGTGGAATCATCAATGGGGTACCCCTATTGGTAGTTCCATTCTTGTATCTCGCCCGTGACAGTAGTGGAGGTGGCATCGAAAGAACGCATTGCACGGGTCGAATAAGCTCGAAGCAGATCAAAGAATAGAATTTAAAGGCAGTGTGCACTTTTGAAGCCTGAACCATCGCTGCAATAATTAACTTGTCCGCTACATGCGCTTAGGCGTCTTCAAATCAAAAAAATGGCCGCAATGCGGCCATTTCTTCTAACGATGATTAAATCGATTACAGCGCTTTTTCCAGTTCCGGAATAATCTGGAACAAATCGCCAACCAAACCGTAATCGGCAATTTCAAAAATCGGTGCGTCGCCGTCTTTGTTGATCGCGACAATCGTGCCTGCATCTTTAATGCCGGTCAGATGTTGAATGGCACCGGAGATACCAATCGCTACATATAATTCAGGCGAAATAATTTTACCGGTTTGTCCAACTTGCAATTCATTCGGCACATAACCGGCATCGACCGCAGCGCGTGATGCGCCGACGGCGGCGCCCATTTTATCGGCGAGTGAATAGATAATCGAGAATGCATCGGCGGAACCCAGCGCGCGGCCGCCGGAAATAACTTTTCTGGCGCTTTGCAAATCAGGGCGATCACTTTTGCCTTGTTGCAAGCCAACAAAACGCGTGTGGGTTGGCAGAGCAACGCTGACATTCGCCGCTTCAATCGCAGCATTACCGCCGTTACTGGCGGCAGGCCAGGAAGCGGTACGGACCGTTGCTACGACCGTCTTATCACTCGGTGCAGTCACGCTGATAATTGCGTTGCCGGCATAGATCGGACGCTTGAAATTATGGCTCGATTCCACTGCCATGATGTCGCTGACTTGGGCGGTACCAAGCAACGCGGCCACGCAAGGCATCAGGTCTTTACCGAAGGTGGTTGATGGTCCAAATACATGCGAATAACCAGCGGCGAGGCTGACGATTTGCGGCGCCAGAATATGTGCTATTGGATGTGCATTGGCGGCATTGGCAATGGTGAGAACTTTGCTGACACCAGCGATTTGCGCTGCTTGTGCAGCGATGGCGTCGGGTGCGTCACTCAGTACGACGATATCAATCGATTCGGCTTTCATTGCCTGCGCGCAAGTCACGCAGCGCGCGGTGGCGGAATTGAGTTGGCCATTCAGATGTTCGGCGATGATTAAAACTTTGCTCATGATAATTCCTTGTTAGAAGCGTGCGATTTGACGAGTCAAATCACACCAGCCCTTTAGTTTTCAATGCAGCTACCAATTCAGCCACGTCTTTCACCATGATGCCCTTGCTGCGCTTGGCAGGGGGCGCGTAGTGCGTGGTGCTGAGGAAATCACCAGACTCGACACCAAGGTCGGCCAGTTGCAGAGTTTCCATCGGTTTGGATTTTGCTTTCATGATGTCGGGCAGTTTGATGAAACGCGGTTCATTCAAACGCAGATCGACTGTGATCACGGCAGGCAAATCGACTTCGAGGGTTTCAAGGCCGGCATCGACTTCGCGCGTGACCGTGGCTTTGTTATCGGCAACTTCGACTTTGCTGGCGAAGGTCGCTTGCGGACGCTTCCACAGCATCGCCAACATTTGTCCGGTTTGATTGGCATCGTCGTCGATGGCTTGTTTGCCCATCATTACTAAACCGGGTTGTTCTTTTTCAACCAATTTCAACATCGCGCGGGCGGCAGTCAGTGGTTGAATGGCCTGATCGGTAACGATGTGGATGGCGCGGTTAGCGCCCATCGCCAAACCATTGCGTAAATGGGCTTGGCAATCAGCCGGGCCAATTGTGCAAACGATGACTTCGGTGGCGATGCCTTTTTCACGAAGACGCAAGGCTTCTTCGAGTGCGATGTCATCGAATGGATTCGGCGAGAGTTTCACGCCTTCGGTAACGACACCGGAATTGTCCGGCCTGACCTGAATGCGGACGTTGTAATCGACGACACGTTTGTAACCCACCAAAATTTTCATGAGGCTTTCCTGCGCTAAGCGAGAAGACGTCCGTTAGAGACACTACAGACGTTGTGAAGAGACCGCTATTGTAACTGTTTGGGCCTGTTTGATTCCATGATTCAAAGTAAGCCCGTACCCTCACCCGGCGCTATGCGCCACCCTCTCCCGCAGGAGAGGGGAGCAATAAAAGACTGGCCGCAAAACGCGCGGCACTACCGGGCGCGTGAGCAAAGAATAGGCTGGGCTCGGTGAGCTCCAACTCTAAAAGCATCGGCCCCTGGCTGGATGGTAGTAAATCTACGCGGGCGTAAGACAGCGACTTGAATGGTATGGCGGCCAGCACTTGATGCGCTACTTCCAGCTCGTCGCCACTCGGTTCGCGTGCGGTTATCACTTCGGGCGCAAATAAATGGTCGGTCGGGCCTTCGTCCAGTTGCAATAATGGCGCCTTTCGAATCGCGTGCGAAAAAATGCCCTTGAAAAAGATGAGGGCGGTTTCGCCCTTGGTATCCACTTCAGCTAAATAGGGTTGAATCAAGGCTGCGCGTTTTTGATCCAGTAATTTCTGCACATGCTCGATCGCGATAGCACGATCTTTTGCAAGATAGCGCTGGGCGTCGCGAGAACCGGCACCGACGGCGGGCTTTACGACAAATTCGGCGTAATCAGGAAATTTATTAGAGGCTTGTCCAGGCTCAATAAAAATAGACTCAACGACCGGACATTTTTTCTTCGCCAGATCGGCAAGATAATGTTTGTCGGTATTCCATTTAATAATATCAATCGTGTTAAGCAATGTCGTTTGCACGGTAGTACGTTCACACCAAGCAAGAAATTCCGGCAACCTTTCGGTGTAATTCCAAGTGGATCTGAGTACTACCTTGTCAAAGCGCGTCCATGAAACCGAACAATCATCCCAGGCAAGAATTTCAACGTGCGCGCCGGCGTTGCGTAATGCATCGGCGAGTGGTGCCAGATCATCGTCCAGCGAGAAGGCAGCGAGGGCAGTAGCGAGCGCGATTTTCATACGAGATTGTAGCGTGACACATTACGTATGGGTGCGCTCTACCCCACAAATTTTCATGGGAAATAATAAAAACAATCGTCTTCCCGGCGAAAGCCGGGATCCAAAAGTGAAATACGAAGCGTGCTATCAAATGCTGATATGAGCTGAGATATTAGTTCGCGTTGTTGCGGATTATGAGATGTTTCTGGGTCCCGGCTTTCGCCGGGATGACGTTACAATTTTATCTTCAGCAATTCTTTTACCCACAGCGCATAAAGTGCTCGAGAAGGATGCAGGCCGTCTTCAGCATAAAATTTAGTATCGGCGCCGACTTCGCGAGTGATCTTGCTGATATCGATATAATTCACACCGTTACTTTTTGACACTTCGGCATTGATCTGATTATAGAGATCTAATTCGCGCGCGATTTGTGTGGTATCGCGGCCGGACTTTCGTCCAAATTCGGTGATGCCCCAGTCCGGGATCGAAAGTACAAATACCTGCGATGTTTTCTTTCCGGCATAAGCGATGGCACGTTTCAACAAGGCAGAAAATTCTTCGCGATAATTATCGGCGCTACGTCCGCGATATTGATTATTTACGCCGATCGAGAGCGATACCAGATCATAAGGCGGGCTTAGGGTGTTGTTACATTCTGCTTCATCCAATGCTTCGGATAACTCATCAGTAGTCCAGCCCGTTTTGGCGATAATGCCCGGGTCATCGATGGCAATACCATCGGCACACAGGGCGTGCGCCCACTGCATTGGCCAACTGTCTTCTACTTGCAAGGCTTCTCCTACGGTATAGGAATCGCCGATGGCCAGATAACGCATTACTTAAGCCACTTCGCGCTGGGAGTTTTTTTCGGCGTAGCGTTCAAGCAATCGTTCAATGCGGACAAATACTTCGCGCAGTTCGTCGGCTTCGGGCAACAAAGTAATACGGAAATAATTTTTATACGCCACATTGAAACTCGAGCCCGGAACTACCAGCACGCTTTCTTGCTCAAGCAAATCATAAGCAAATTGGTGGTCATTAAAATTCCCGGCGAGTTCACCGGTAACACCCACAAAACCATAGAGTGCAGCTTGCGGTATCACAAGACTCAGGTACTTGCTATTGGCACAGGCTTCAATCACCGCACGCCGTGATTCGTACAAGCGACCATTTTGGGCAGTGAGCTCGGAAATTGTACTGATGCCTTCCAGTGCCGCCGGTATTGCATATTGCCCCGGCACAT
>JAYUUM010000021.1:0-18915 GCA_043754555.1 Arenimonas sp.
CCCGAATAATCTGATGCTATTCGGGCCTTACGGCCCTCCCACGATTTCAACACTGTCTTTTAAGAATCGGCAGTCAGGGGGCGCGCTACATCAGCAGCCGTTTTGCACCGACGTAAAACTTGGTCCAATACGGCGTGTTGAGTTTATCGATGCGAACAACACCGCCGGTGCTTGGTGCGTGCACAAAACGACCTTCTCCCACATAAATGCCAATATGGCTGACCCGACCGCCGCGTGAATTGAAATAAATCAAATCACCAGCCTGCAAATCATTGTGATCGATGGCTTTTGCTTCAATATCGATCAATTCACGTGTGGTGCGTGGCAGTCGTAAACCGGCGGCTTCATTAAAGACAAAGCCAATCAAACCGCTGCAATCAAAACCAGTATCAGGTTGGGTGCCGCCGTAGCGATAAGGTGTTCCGACCAAACTAATGGCGCGAATAATCACTTCGTTGCTGACTTGGCTCAGATCACGGGCTTCGATGTTATCGGCGTCTTCTAAACTATGAGTTTGCGAGCTCTCATAGCTGGTGCGAGGCGTTTGCGTGGTAGCACACGCACTTAGAAGAAGCATCAAAAGAGCTGATGAAAACCCTAAGCGCCGCGATTTTGCTGGTAATAAAGTCATAGGCTGGGGATAATGCGCGTCCGAATACATGGCCCGATTTTGCCTTAATGGGCCCATTACGTTGATAAATTAGGGTTAAAAATGAAAATTGAGAAAAATTCCGTCGTCCATTTCCATTATTCCGTGGCAGAGCCAGGCTTGCCGCAATTAGAAAGTTCGCACGAGCGTGATGCAATGGCGATCCTGATTGGTCATGGCAATATCATCCCGGGTCTGGAAGACGCGATGATCGGTCGTGAAGCGGGTGAAAAATTCTCAATCACCGTCACACCGGAACAAGCCTATGGCGAACGCCAAGATGGGTTGAATCAGCGTATTCCACGAAAACTATTCAAGGGCGCTAAGCTCGCTCCTGGCATGCAAGTGGTTTTGCCAACGGAAATGGGACCGCGCCCAATGACGGTTTTAAAAGTGGGTATCAGCGTAGTCGATGTTGATTTAAATCACCCGATGGCAGGCAAAACACTGAATTTTGAAACGGACATTCTGACCGTACGTGAAGCCACTGCCGAAGAGCTAGAGCACGGCCATGTGCACGGTGATGGCGGCGTGCAACACTAAAAATTTATAAACAAAGAAATTCGGCATGAATAGTGTAAATACTGAAACCGAAATTCCCAATACCCAAACACCACAAAAATTTGCGCGAATCGAAGTGCTCGATGTACTTCGAGGATTTGCGTTGCTCGGTATATTCTTGATGAATATCGAGTACTTTAATCGACCTGTGCAGGAATTTGGCCAAGGCATTCCAGCGGCAACCGTCGGGTGGGATTACACCGTCGCCAGGCTGACCGAAATTTTTGTCACCGGTAAGTTTTGGGTATTGTTCTCAATGTTGTTTGGCATGGGTTTTGTCGTCATGCAAACACTAGCTGCTTTGAATGGTCGCGAGTTCAAGCGTTTATATTTGCGCAGAACTATCGCGCTACTCGTTTTCGGGTTACTGCACCTCGTTTTGTTGTGGTCTGGCGATATTTTACATTCGTATGCATTAGTCGCCTTTGTTTTAATGTGGTTGCCGTTATTGTCGCTGCGAGCATGCGGCCTTATTGGTGTCATGCTTTATTTGGCACCTGCGTGTTTATTGTTTTTATCAAGCGCAAGCATGGCGTTCCTTCCCGAGGCCGAGCTGGAAAAAATTGCCATCGAGTCGGCAGACAACGCCACTCACGCAGTTCAGGCAGCCAATGCCTACGCTCATGGTAATTATTGGGAGGTTGTCAACCAGCGGCTATCGGATTTTCTGCATATGTTGAGCTTCGAGCCTTATGTTTTTATTGGAGCGCTCGGTATTTTCCTGATTGGAGCCGCGATCATGCGCTCGGGCCGTTTGCTCGATTTAAAAACAAACCGATCCTTTTTTCTAAAATCCATGATGGTTTGTGCACTGCTGGCAGCCGGATTAATGGGCATCGCAAATATTGTGCACGGACACAGCATGATGACCTCGAAGGGTATGCTCGAGCAGGCCTTAATGACATTAGGCAATTTGCCCTTGAGTTTGTTTTACCTTTGCAGCATTGCCTATGCGATGAGCTTTGTTTCAGGCAGTAGAATCCTGGGGCTTTTAGCGCCGGCAGGAAAAATGGCGCTGACTAATTATTTGATGCAATCACTTATCGCCAGCACAGTATTTTTCGGTTACGGTTTTGGTTTCTGGAATAAATGGGGTCGTGCCGATCTGGCATTATTTGTAATGGCAGTGTTTATCGCACAAGTTATTTTTAGCCATCTCTGGCTTCGATATTTTCGCTATGGTCCGATGGAATGGCTGTGGCGTGCGCTGACGTATTGGACCTTGCCGCCAATGCGTGTTCGACCAAACCACGCCGTTAATTAGACGCTACAATTGTGCAATGAAAAAAAACAAGCCAGATGTCCTGATTTTAGGCGGCGGCGTAATTGGCTTGGCCTGCGCCTATTACCTGTTAAAAGCAGGGCGCAGTGTCTGCGTATTGGAGCGCGACACAATAGGTTCTGCAACATCCTTAGGCAATTGTGGCACCATCACGCCTAGTCATATTCCACCACTGGCGGCGCCGGGCATGATGTTGAAAGCCATGAAATGGATGCTGACGCCAGATGCCCCGTTTTATGTCAAACCCACTTTAGATCCATATTTACTTACCTGGCTATTAAAATTTGCAGGTCGCTGCAATCAAAAAGATTGGCGTGCAAGTTCATTGGCGAAAATGGAGTTATTGCATAACTCCCGTCGTCTGCTTGAAGAGCTCGTGCAGCAGGAAAATCTTGCTTGTGAATTTGCCGCCACCGGTATGCACAATGTTTACAAATCACAGGCGGGTTTTGATAAAGCCGCTCTCGAGTCCGAAGCTGTTCGTGAATTTGGTTTGGTGTCACATATTTTATCGAGTGAGGCACTTGCTAATGATGAACCTGCCTTGAAATTCGGCATGGCCGGTGCCGTGCATTATCCAGGTGACGCGCATTTACGGCCGGATCTATACACCGCGGAGTTGGCCCGCGTGGTTCGGCAACTGGGTGGTTCGATTATCGAACAATGCGAAATACTCGCTATCGAAACAACGCACGATAAAGTGCAAAAAATCATTACTTCACTCGGTGAATATCAGGCGCAAGATTACTGTTTTGCTTTAGGTCCGTGGTCACCAGCGATGATGAAAGCCATTGGCATAAGTTTGCCGGTGCAGCCAGGTAAAGGTTATTCGATAACCTACACGCGCCCGGGCATTGCGCCCAAACGTCCGATTGTTTTGAAAGAGCGAAGTGTTTGCGTAACGACCTGGGGTAGTGGTTATCGTCTGGGAAGTACGATGGAGTTTTCCGGTTACGATGCACAACTGAATCGCCGCAGATTGGATGCGCTGGAGCGCGGCGCCAGCGAATATCTACACGAAGGCATTGGCCCATTAAAACTGGAAGAATGGTACGGCTGGCGGCCCATGACTTGGGATGATCTGCCGATTCTTGGCGCAACCCCTAATTATAAAAATGGCTGGTTGGCGACAGGGCATGGGATGCTGGGTGTCAGCATGTCGACGGTAACCGGACACCTGATAGCGGATTTAATTTGCCAACGAATACCGATAATTAACCCAGTGCCTTATTCCATTCAAAGGTTTTGATCCGATGACAGACGATATCTTTCAAGTTCATTTAGGCACGAGTCCCTTGCTCATTAGTTTGCCGCATAACGGTAGCGCAATCCCTGAACAATTGCAGGTGCGCATGCAGCCGGCAGCTCGTAACGCACCCGATACCGATTGGCATGTCAGTCATTTGTATGAATTTGCAAAATCGCTCGGTGCCACTATTTTGCAACCTAAATATTCGCGTTACGTGATTGATTTAAATCGTCCGCCGGATGATGTCAGTTTGTATCCGGGACAAAACACCACTGGTTTGTGCCCGATACGGCAATTTAGCGGCGAGCCTGTTTATATTGAAGGTCATTGGCCGAGTGAACACGAAATTAATTCACGTATCGAGCATTATTGGCGTCCGTATCATCATGCCTTGAAGACACAAATCGCGCGCCTGCATTTTTTGCATGGTCGCGTGTTGCTATGGGATGGTCATTCAATCAAATCGCAAGTGCCGTTTTTATTCGACGGTATCTTGCCGGATTTCAACATAGGAACCGTAGCTGGTGAAAGTTGCAAGCCGGACACACAAAACATGATTGCGCAAATATTGTCCGAACAAACACGCTTCACATCAGTCTGCAACGGCCGATTTAAAGGCGGCTATATCACACGGAATTATTGTGATATCGCGAACAATATCGAAACCGTGCAATTGGAATTATCGCAAACCGCTTACATGGACGAAGAGACTCGTCAATATGATGAGGCGAAAGCAGGACATGTGCAGGCGGTGATACGAAAGTTTTTCGCCGCAGTTTTGTAAAGCCCAAGCGTAGGAGCGCTCACGAGCGCGGTAGACCTGCGAGGATTTTGATCGCACTCGTGAGCGCTCCGGCGAGAAGATCAAAAAAAGCGGCAAGCTGCTTTCGCGCTCGTGAGCGCTCCTGCAAGTGCCCTGCATAATCAGATTTCCAGGCTTGCCATATCACCTTTCAGTTCCAGCCAAGCCTTGCGATCACTCGCGCGTTTCTTTGATAGCAGCATGTCCATCAGTGCTTTTGTTTCGCCAGCATCGTCAATGGTCAGTTGTACTAGGCGTCGGGTATCCGGGTGAATAGTGGATTCACGTAATTGCGATGGATTCATCTCACCCAGACCTTTAAAACGGGTGACATTCACCGTGCCACGCATTTTTTCTTTCTCGATGCGTTCTAGCAAAATACGTTTTTCTTCTTCGTCGAGCGCGTAGAACACCTGCTTGCCCACATCGACACGAAACAGAGGCGGCATTGCAACAAAAATATTGCCGGCTTTGACTAACGCTGGAAAATGTTTCAGAAACAAAGCGCACAACAAAGTAGCAATATGCAAACCATCGGAGTCGGCATCGGCCAGAATAACCACTTTGCCGTAACGCAGGCCATCGATTTTATCGACGCCCGGGTCACAACCAATGGCAACGGCAAGGTCATGAACTTCATTCGATGCCAGTACGCCACCGCTTTCTACTTCCCAAGTATTCAGGATTTTTCCGCGTAGGGGCAAGATGGCCTGGAAGTCTTTGTCGCGCGCCTGTTTCGCCGAGCCGCCCGCCGAATCACCTTCAACTAAAAATATTTCGGTACGTGATAAATCCTGTGAAATGCAGTCGGCCAATTTGCCGGGCAGGGCAGGACCTTGGGTAATTTTTTTACGAACGATTTGTTTCTCGGTTTTTAAACGCGCTGCAGCGCGATCAATAGCGATTTGGGCAATACGTTCGCCGAGCTCAGTGTGGGTGTTAAGCCATAGAGAGAAGGCGTCGTGCGATGCGCCTTCAACAAAACCGGCGGCTTGTCGTGATGACAGTCGTTCTTTGGTTTGGCCGGAAAATTGCGGGTCGGTCATTTTTACCGACAGCACGTAACTCACGCGATCCCAAACATCTTCGGGTGCCAGTTTTACGCCGCGCGGAAGCAGGTTGCGGAAATCACAAAATTCCCGCAGTGCATCGGTAAAGCCGCTGCGCAATCCATTGACGTGGGTGCCACCTTGAGCGGTCGGAATTAGATTGACGTAACTTTCCTGTACTAATTCGCCTTCAGGTATCCAGGCCACGGCCCAGTCCACCACTTCGGTGTCTTTACTCAAGTTACCGACAAATAATTCATTCGGAATATATTCGCGATTGATCAGTTCGCCACGCAAATAATCACTCAAGCCATCTTCATAAAACCATTCATTGCGCTCACCCGTAGCTTCGTCAAATAATTTGACGGTCAAGCCTGGGCATAGCACGGCTTTGGCGCGCAATAAATGTCGCAGTGCTTTAACTGCGTACTTTGGCGTATCGAAATATTTAGGATCAATCCAAAACCGCAGGCGCGTTCCGGTATTGCGTTTACCGACCGAATTAATAATTTCCAATGGCGAAGTGCGGTCGCCATTCTGAAACTCCATTCGATATTCATTGCCATCGCGTTTAATAAACACTTCAACTTTTTTAGATAACGCATTCACTACGCTAACGCCAACACCGTGCAAACCGCCAGAAAATGTGTAGTTTTTATTCGAGAATTTTCCGCCGGCATGCAAGCGCGTCATGATTAATTCAATACCAGGAATTTTTTCTTCTGGATGAATATCCACCGGCATACCCCGGCCATCATCGCTAACTTCGCAACTACCATCGATATAAAGCGTAACTTCAACTGTTTTCGCGTGGCCTGCAAGTGCTTCATCAATGGAGTTATCGACCACTTCTTGGGCCAAATGGTTTGGACGCGTGGTGTCGGTGTACATGCCTGGGCGGCGCTTGACGGGGTCCAGTCCTGATAAAACTTCGATATCGGCGGCGTTATAGCGTGAATTCATTATTTTGTATTGTTTTCAAAGAGGTAGGCAGGATGAGCTGAGATCGCTTTGGGGTCAAGAAAAAAATAATGTCGGCGAGGGTGCTTGGTATCGGCTTTGAGGCATTTGAAGGTGAGTATTATTTTATTTGTTTTTAAACTTGTGAATTTAATGTGTAGGCCAATCTGTCTCATAACTGAACTGTAAAATTCGATTTCACGTTCTGTTTAAATTCGAGGTTTTATGGTGGCGACGCTGCAAAGGCAAACGCTTTACCTCTTATGCAATACAACGCAATGAAATGAAAACCATGACCTAGGAGAAATACTATGCGTAAATTTATCCTTACCACTTTAATATCCGCTGCTTTGGTAGCCCCCGCTGCGATGGCCATTGGTCTCGGTACTGGTGCAACGGGTGGAATCACCGGCGGTCTCGGCACCACCAATTCGCCTATTGGCGTTGGCGGTGGCTTGGGCGGCAATGCTGATGTAGACGTTCGTACCACTGACGCTACCAGCCGTATTGATAGCACAACAAGAACGGCCAGACAGCAGGCACGTGCCGCAGCTAAAGCTGCAAAGACTGAAGCAAAAGCCAAGCAAGAATTCGCGAATCAAACAGCGGACTCGACAAAGGCAAATGGTGAAGCAAGCGCCCAGGCAGCTCTGGCAAAAGGCGAGCAAGCCTCGTCTAGCGCGCAAGATCAGACTAATGCGGGTACCGGTATTGCAAACCAAAGCATAGCTTCGGGTTCTGCTGAATCTGCCTTAACGGCTGATACTTCGAAGGGCTCTGCACAAGCCTCCGGCAATGCCTCGGCTCAATCTAGTGGACCGAATTTGGCTATTTCCGGCAATGCCAGCGCACAAGCTAGTGCAAAAGCCCAGAAAAAGGACAAATCTGCCGACGGTAAGAAAAATTCGGCTGATGAAGGAAATAAATAAGTTCTTTTAACTGCTTGAGAAACCTTTGTAGATACGCGCTTTCACCAAAAACCCCGAAGTAAATACTTCGGGATTTTTCATTTGCAATGAAATTACCGGTCGCGGTCAGGCCCGCAAGCCTGTAAAATGAAACTTTCCAGCGCCAGGCTTTCCCAATGACGCGTTTAATTTTTGTTACCGGTGGTGTGGTGTCCTCGCTAGGCAAGGGCATTGCAGCTGCTTCGCTCGCGGCCATTCTAGAAGCTCGCGGCCTTAAAATCACCATGATGAAGCTTGATCCCTATATCAACGTGGATCCGGGCACCATGAGTCCGTTCCAGCATGGCGAAGTTTACGTCACTGATGACGGCGCTGAAACCGATCTGGATCTTGGTCATTACGAGCGTTACGTGCGCACACGCTTGACGCGAAAAAACTCGGTAACGACTGGCCGCATTTACGAAAATGTCATTCGTAAAGAACGTCGCGGCGATTATTTAGGCGCAACAGTTCAAGTTATTCCGCATATTACCGATGAAATTAAACGCTGCATTTTCGAAGCCACCGATGGCTTTGATGTTGCGTTGGTTGAAATTGGCGGTACTGTCGGCGATATCGAATCGCTACCGTTTCTGGAAGCCATTCGACAAATTCGTAGCGATCGTGGCCGTGAAAACGCTATCTTCATGCACTTGACTCTGGTGCCTTATATTGCGGCGGCGGGTGAATTAAAAACCAAGCCGACCCAGCATTCGGTAAAAGAGTTGCGCACCATTGGTATTCAGCCGGATATTTTACTGTGTCGCAGTGAAAGACCCTTGCCGGAAGGTGAGCGCAAAAAAATTGCGCTATTCACCAATGTTGATGAACGCGCGGTGATTAGCTGCGTCGATGTTGATAATGTGTACAAACTTCCATTCTGGTTGCATGAGCAGAAACTCGATCAAATCGTTATCGAGCGTTTGCGTCTGGAAGACATGGCCAAACCTGCCGATTTATCGGAGTGGGCTGCGGCCGTCGATGCGGCAGAAAATCCGATTGATGAAGTCACCGTTGCGGTTGTGGGTAAATATGTTGACCACCAGGATGCCTATAAATCCTTATCGGAAGCCTTGAAACATGGCGGCTTGCGTCAACGTACGCGAGTGCGTTTGAAATGGCTGGAATCCGAGCAAGTCGAAGCCGATAGTGGACAATGTTTAAGTGATGTCGATGCGGTTTTGGTGCCAGGCGGTTTTGGTGATCGTGGTTTTGAAGGCAAAGTTCTCACCTCAAAATATGCCCGCGAAAATAAGGTGCCGTATTTTGGTATTTGTTATGGCATGCAAGCCGCTGTGGTCGATGTTGCGCGTCATCTTGCCGGCTTGCCGGGGGCCAATACTACCGAAAATGATAAAAATTGTAGTGATCCTGTTATCGGTTTAATTACCGAATGGCGTACCGCAAGTGGCGATGTTGAAAAACGCGGCGAAGATTCTGATTTAGGCGGCACCATGCGCTTGGGTTTGCAGGAATGTCGTTTGAAAGCCGGTACCAAAGCACGTGCAATGTACGGTAACGACGTAGTGGCTGAACGTCATCGCCATCGTTATGAATTTAACAATCGTTACCGTGATCAACTCGAAGCAGCCGGTTTAATTATTTCGGCAAAATCAATGGATGATTTATTGGTCGAAATGATCGAGCTGCCAAATCATCCATGGTTTGTTGCTTGTCAAGCGCATCCGGAATTTTTATCGACACCACGTGATGGGCATCCTTTGTTTATTGGCTTTATTCGTGCAGCACGCGAATATAAAGCGAGCAGGAGCGGAGTAAGTCACGAATTGGACTCACCAGATGCATCAACAAATAGCACGGCCATGGCCGCTGCTACAGGAGCATAAACATGAAACTCTGCGGTTTTGATGTTGGCCTGGACAAACCATTTTTCCTGATTGCTGGTCCTTGCGTAATCGAATCCATGCAGCTGCAAATGGATGTTGCCGGCAAGCTAAAAGAAATTACCAGCCAACTGGGTATTCCGTTTATTTTCAAGTCCAGTTTCGATAAAGCCAATCGCACTTCGGGCAATAGTTTTCGTGGTCCGGGTCTGGAAGAAGGCTTGAAAGTATTGGCAGAAGTAAAAAAACAAATCGGCGTGCCGGTATTGACTGATGTGCATGAATACACACCGATGGACGAAGTCGCCAGTGTGGTTGATGTACTGCAAACGCCGGCATTTTTGTGCCGGCAAACCGACTTCATCCAAAAAGTGGCAGCCACCGGTAAGCCAGTCAATATCAAGAAAGGCCAATTCCTGTCACCTTGGGAAATGAAACACGTTTCAGCAAAAGCACAGGCTACCGGCAACAGCCAAATCATGGTTTGCGAGCGTGGTGTCAGTTTCGGTTACAACAATCTGGTGTCCGATATGCGCTCGCTGGTAGTGATGCGCGACACCGGTTGCCCGGTGGTGTTTGATGCCACCCATTCGGTGCAATTGCCCGGTGGCATGGATGGTAAATCCGGTGGCCAACGCGAATTCGTTCCTGCACTCGCCCGTGCTGCGATTGCCGTGGGCGTGGCTGGTGTGTTTATGGAAACCCATCCCGATCCAGATAAAGCTTTGTCGGACGGCCCGAATGCCTGGCCGCTCGACAAGATGCAGGGTTTGCTGGAAACCATGCTGGCGCTGGATGAAATTTCCAAGAAAAATGGTTTCGGAGCATAGTCCGGTTATGAGGCTTCTCAAAACACTCGGAATATTTGTTTTCTTGGTTTTGTTGTCGTTCAATTCTAGCGCGAATGATACTTCTGAAAGCTCTGGATACCTTCAGCAATATGCAGAAATTAATGCCAGATTGAAAACAGCAAAAGTTGATTTGGAAAAAATTAACCAGAGTTTTTCAGAAAGGCTAGATCCTGAAAAACTTTTCTTGCTGCTGAAGTCTGCAATCGAGACGACTCAGGTTGCATTGGATGCTTCCCGGAATTTGGTGGAAATCTCTGATGCTGCAAACCGTTTGGAAGCAGAAAAGCTGTTAGTTGATGTTTCCAGTTTACTGGAGCAGTTAAAGCAAATGCTTAGGCCTCTGGATATGCTGCGAGAATTAAGCTTGATCGTGTCTTGCCTGGAATCCACAAAGCTTGACCCGAATATTGAAGAAGCTAGAAAAAAAGAGTTTTTCGATAAAATCAATCTTGAAAAATTGAGGTTGGATGTCCAATCGGTGCTAGGCAGTAATCATCAATTGTTTCTGAAAATTGATAGCGGCAATTTAAACAAGAAACAGGAGATCGATCTGATCTTTAATGAAATTGGTATGACGATGATTTCTGGTAAATTCAAGGATTTGGGCTTGCAGGTGAAGTCTGCAGCTATCTTAGGTATCTATATGGCAATGGGCGCTAATTCCAGTTGCGTACCTTCTGAAAGACTATTAAATTTGATGGAGCAGGTTCCTCATGCAAATAAGTAAAATCATCGCTCGCGAAATTCTTGATTCACGCGGTAATCCAACGCTTGAAGCCGAGGTCACATTAAGCTCGGGCCATACAGGCCGTGCCGCCGTGCCATCGGGTGCATCGACCGGTAGTAAGGAAGCCGTTGAACTTCGCGATGGTGATAAATCGCGATATATGGGCAAGGGCGTGAAAAAAGCGGTTGCTAATGTCAACACAACTATTGCCGATGCCTTGAAAGGTTTTGATGCCGCTGATCAAAAAGGCCTCGATCATAAATTGATTAATCTTGATGGCACCGATAACAAAGGACGTTTGGGTGCGAATGCATTGCTGGGTGTTTCGATGGCGAATGCGCATGCGCTGGCGGCCTCGAGAAAACTGCCGCTCTGGGCACACTTGGCTGGCGATAATGAAGTCACGCTGCCGGTGCCGATGATGAATATTATTAATGGCGGCGCGCATGCCGACAATAATGTTGATATGCAGGAATTCATGGTATTGCCGGTCGGCTTTGATTCTTTCAGTGAGGCACTACGTGCCGGCACCGAAATTTTTCATTCCTTGAAATCGGTTTTGAAATCGCGGGGTCTTTCAACCTCGGTCGGTGATGAAGGCGGTTTTGCCCCAGATCTACGCTCGAACGAAGAAGCGCTGGAAACCATTCTTGAAGCCGTCGGCAAAGCCGGTTACAAAGCCGGAGACGATATTTTGCTGGGCTTGGATGTTGCCAGTACCGAATTTTATGAAAACGGCAAATACAATTTGATGGGCGAGGGTAAGCGCTTGTCGTCCGAACAATTTGTCGATTTCTTGGATGGTTGGGCGAAAAAATATCCCATCATCACGATTGAAGATGGCATGGCGGAAGATGATTGGGATGGCTGGAAATTATTATCCGATCGTCTGGGCAATACAGTGCAATTGGTCGGCGATGATTTGTTTGTAACCAACCCGAAAATTTTCCAGGAAGGTATCGACAAAAAAGTGGCCAATGCGATTTTGATCAAGGTAAACCAAATCGGCACATTGAGCGAAACCTTGCAAGCGATAGCGATGGCGGACGCGAATAATTATGCCGCGATCGTGTCGCATCGCTCTGGCGAAACCGAAGACACCACGATAGCCGATATTGCCGTTGCGACCACCGCGACCCAAATCAAGACCGGTTCGCTTTGTCGTAGTGATCGTGTTGCGAAGTACAACCAATTATTACGTATTGAACAAGCGCTTGGCGCTAAAGCGCGCTATGCCGGGCGAGCTGCGTTCGTGAGTTTGAAGCACTAAGCATGTCGCTATTGAGACGTCTTTGGCCTTTTTTGTTGCTTGGCATTTTATTGCTGGCTTTGCAGACTAAGCTTTGGCTAGGCAATACCGGTTGGCGGCAAGCTACGAAACTGGAAGAAAGAGTTACTACGCAAGCAGCCGATAACACGCATCTGCAACAACGTAATGATGCATTGGCGGCTGAAGTGGAAGACCTGAAATCCGGTGAAGCCGCTGCCGAAGAGCGTGCCCGAAATGAATTAGGCATGGTAAAGCCTGGCGAAACTTTTTATCGCGTAGTCGATCCGAATGCCGCCAAACTTCCCGAAGAAAAATCGGCCGATGAGGATACGCAATGACCTGGGCTGTCGTGCCAGCAGCCGGTCGCGGCACTCGATTTGGTAGCGAAACCCCCAAGCAATATCTGACCGTTGCCGGTCGGCCACTGATTGAACACAGCCTACGGTCCTTGTTGGCACATCCTTTGGTTGATGGTGTGATGGTCGCCATTTCCCCCGATGACCCTTATTGGGCAGGCTGGCGCGAAATGGAGGGCAAGCCGATTTATACCTGCCGCGGTGGCGCCGAACGTGCCGATTCTGTGTTATCTGCATTGCAAGCATTGCCTGCAGTCGTACACGAAGATCGTTTTGTTTTAGTGCATGATGCCGCACGGCCTTGTTTACGCGCGGTCGATTTATCGCGTTTATTAGCTATGGGTGAAGCTCATGCAATCGGTGCTATTTTGGCAGCACCCGTACGCGACACCATCAAGCGTAGTGAAGACAGCCAACATATTTCCAGCACTGAACCACGCGAAAAATTATGGCGAGCTCTTACACCGCAAATGTTCCGACGTGGTGGTTTAACACGTGCGATTGAATCAGCCATGCGCGCCGGTTTGAAAATCACCGATGAAGCAATGGCCATGGAACGCCTGGGTTTTAAACCCTTGTTGGTAGAAGGCTCGGAAGACAATATCAAAGTCACGACGCCCTCAGATTTGGCATTGGCAGAATTTATTTTGATCAAAACATGATTGATTTTCCTCACCCATCGGGAGAGACGTAGGGTGGGCATGGCCCACCGGGTTTGCGATGATGCATGTGATGATGGTGGGCCTTGCCCCCCTACGGTTGAACGATATTTATGCGAATCGGTAGTAATGATGGTGGGCAGTGCCCACCTTACGGGTGAAGGACTTTTATGCGAATCGGCAGCGGTTTTGATGTACATGCATTTGGCATAGTGGGTGGTAAAGATCACGTTATTCTCGGCGGCGCTCGCATACCGCACGAGCAGGGTTTAATTGCCCATTCAGATGGCGATGTTGTTTTGCACGCTCTTTGTGACGCGATGCTGGGTGCATTGGCTTTAGGCGATATAGGTAAGCATTTTCCACCTAGTGATGAGCGTTGGCGTGGTGCAAATAGTCGGGATTTGCTGCGACATTGTTTTTCCTTGATTCAGGCAAAAGGTTTTGCATTGGGTAATGCCGATATCACCATTATCTGTGAGCGGCCTAAAATCGGCGTTTACAGTGAACTCATGCGAAAACATATCGCCGAAGATTGCCAAGCAAGTATTGATCAGGTATCAGTCAAAGCCACGACTACAGAGACGCTCGGTTTTACCGGCAGAGGCGAGGGCATAGCGGCACAAGCAGTCGTTTTATTGGTGAATGCTTAATGTTGCCGCGCGCTTATGGCGAAGCTGTACTGAAAGGAAAATTCCGAAGTGTCCCTGAAGATTTTATCGTAGAAGAAATAAATGCTTTTGAAGCTCACGGTGAAGGCGAACATTTATTAGTCACAATACAAAAACGTGGCTTGAATACATCCTTCGTTGCGAGTGCCTTGGCAAAATGGGCAGGCATTAGCGAAATGGGCATTGGCTATGCCGGCATGAAAGATCGTCATGCAGTGACGACCCAACGATTTTCGATACATATCCCGAAAAAAATTACGCCTGATTTTGATAGTTTGGATATTGAGAACGTGAAGTTGCTTGAATGGCAATGGCATCATCGAAAACTACCGCGCGGGGCATTGGCAGGAAACCGGTTTACGCTCACCCTGCGTGATATTGAAGGTGATAAAACCGAAATAGAACGCCGTCTGGAAAGAATTCGCGATTATGGTTTGCCCAATTACTTTGGCGAACAGCGTTTTGGTCGTGAGCGTGCGAATGTCGGCATGGCTTTGAAAATGTTTTCCGGTGACCGCGTTAAACGCGAACAACGCTCCATTTATTTGTCGGCCGCGCGTTCTGAAATTTTTAATGCCGCATTGGCATCACGTATCGAAAACAAAAATTGGCTAAGTGCGCTTGAGGGTGAGGTCTGGATGATTAATGGCTCCCACAGTATTTTTGGACCCGAATCATTGAATGACCAAGTAAAGAATAACGAATTAAAATCGCGTGCTGAAAAGCTAGAAATTCATGCGACCGGCCCGATGTGGGGTAAAGGCGAACTGAGATCCCAAGCGGCAGTGTTGGCGCTCGAAAGCGCGATTGCCAATACTCATCCGGAACTGTGCCTCGGCTTGGAAGCCGCCGACCTTAAGCAAGAGCGGCGCGCTTTACGAATTCAGGTTCAGGATTTGAGCTGGACCTGGCCGGAAAAAGACTCTGTGCAATGTCAGTTTTCACTGCCGCCTGGAGCGTATGCCACGGAATTATTAGCGGAATTAGGCGAGCTACTGGACTCGGCGAATACTTGAGGGCTAGGCACTTGCAAGCGACGTTGGCAGGAGTAATCTTGAATCGCGTCCATGTCCAGGAGTCATCCCATGAAACGAGTCATCGTGTGTTGCCTGATGTTGAGCCTCAGCGCCTGCGCCAGTATGTATGGCAAAGATTCAAACCCCGAGCGTAATAAAGTTGCTCAAAAACAACAAAGCAATAGTGAATACGATCAGATCTATATGGCCAGAGTCGAGCGTCAGGCGCTGCAGCGTGGCGTGATTGTGAAATGGGTTAGTCCACCCAGAGCACGAAAAGCCAAAAAAGACGGTCAGTAATCAAGCTTGGCATTCAGTCGGTCACTGGCGCGCTAGTAAAACTAGCACCGCGCCAGTACCGCCTTGCGTCGGCGGTGCCGAACTAAACGCCAACACGTCACCCCGGTGTCGCAATACCCGGTCAACCAATGCTTTCAGCACGGGCGCACTTTCTGAACGCAAACCTTTTCCGTGGATGACTCGTACGCAGTAATGTGCTTCTTCGCGTGCCTGGTTTAAAAATTGCTTCAGTAAAACTTCGGCATCGGCAGCGCGACAATAATGCAAATCCAATTCGTCTTGAATGCTGATTTGACCGCGCTTTAATTGCTTGAACCATTTGTCGGGAATTTCTGGTCGGCGGTAACTAAGTTCATCGGTTGAATTTAAATAAGCTTCGGCGACCGACACTGAACGCGAATCGCGTAGGGCCTCGGCTTCATCGCGACGGAACATTTTTGAATCGGCAACAGGCTTTTTTCGAGGAACGCTTTGCTCTCTAATTTCGATACGACGCACTTCACCAATCGCGTCGCGAAATAGCGCAGCGTCATCATCGTTATGCTCATCGGGTGGCGGTTTTTTCTGCATATTCCTAGATCGAAAAACACAATTAGCTTGGCTTCCGTTATCATGCTCAATATGAATTGAGGTAGCAATGCGAATATTGATTAGTAATGATGACGGCGTCGATGCGCCGGGGATTAAGCTATTGGCGCAGGGCCTGCACGAGGCCGGGCACACTGTCTTTGTAGTGGCGCCAGACCGTGATCGTTCGGGCGCGAGTAACTCGCTAACATTGGATATGCCCATTCGCGCGAAACCCTTGAGCAAAAATACCTGGAGCGAAAGCACCTGGAGCGTGGCGGGCACGCCAACCGATTGTGTGCATCTGGCGCTAGCCGGATTATTGAAATCAGATCCCGATATTGTTATTTCCGGTATCAATAACACTTCCAATATGGGCGACGATGTTATTTATTCCGGTACCGTTGCCGCCGCAATGGAAGGGCGTTGTCTTGGTTTTCCGGCGATTGCGATGTCATTGGCCACGCAAGAACACAATGCAAAATATTATGAGTCCGCCGTAAAAGCGGCAGTATTGATTACTGAGCGCTTATTGGCCGACCCGTTGCCGGCCGATACTATTTTGAACGTCAATGTGCCGGACTTACCCTGGCATGAGATTCAGGGCTTTGAAGTCACGCGCTGTGGTCATCGTCATCGCGCCGAACCCTGTATTGCGCAAACTGATCCTCGTGGCCGCACTGTGTGGTGGATTGGCCCGCCGGGCCCTGAACAAGATGCAGGGCTTGGCACGGACTTCCATGCAGTCAGAAACGGTTTTATTTCTATTACGCCGATTCATGTCGATTTGACCCGCTACCATGCACTTGAATCGGTAGGGCAATGGATTTCTGGTCTAAGCGCAGAAAAAAAACAATCGACATGATGGCGCCTTATCTCATCAAACCCGAAGCCAAAGGCTTGGGCATGACCTCGCAACGCGCACGTGACCGCATGGTAGATCGTTTGCGTTCTGAAGGCGGCGTTCGCGATGAGCGGGTATTGAATGCTTTACGCTCGTTGCCAAGACATTTATTTATCGAAGAAGCACTAGCCTCACGCGCATATGAAGATACCGCACTACCGATTGGCAAAGGTCAGACTATTTCCCAGCCCTGGGTAGTGGCGCGTATGACCGAGGCTTTGATTGAACACGGCATGCCTAAAAAAGTATTGGAAATAGGTACCGGTTCCGGTTATCAAGGCTCGGTATTGGCGACACTTGGCATGGAAGTATTTACCGTGGAGCGTATCGAAGAACTGTTAAGACAAGCTCGGCGTCGTTTTCGAAATCTTAATTTAAATGTACGCAGTAAACACGTAGATGGTCATATCGGCTGGTTAGAATACGCGCCGTTTGATGCAATTATCGTGACAGCCGGAGCTGCGGCCATCGTGCCGCAATTATTAGAACAATTATCGGAAGGCGGCACGTTGATAGCACCCGTCGGTGGCTCGAGCGTGCAAAAATTACTGCGGTTACGCAAAACATCCGAGGGCGTTATTCAGGATGATTTAGGTAATGTAGTTTTCGTGCCCTTGGTCACAGGAATCATTTGATGAAAATTTTTCAGCCAATGTATGTCAAAGCGATTCGGTGGGCACAGCATAAAAATGCGGTTGGAATATTGGCAGCGCTTAGTTTTTTTGAAGCTTTTATCTTTCCGGTAATGCCGGAATTAATGCTGGTGCCGATGTGCTTGGCGAAGCCAAAGTCAGGGTTCTGGTATGCCACGGTCAGTTTGACCTGCTCTCTAGTAGGTATGTTCGTGGGTTATGCCATAGGTCACTATGCGATAGATCTGGCAATGCCATTAATTGAAAAAATGGGTTATGCAGACCAGTTCGAGGACATCAAAAAGCAGGCGATAGACAATGGATTCTGGTTGTTGATTATTGCCGGTTTCACGCCGATTCCTTTCAAAATATTTACGCTTGCTGCAGGCGCCGTTGGTATGCCCATATTGCCATTTTTCTTTGGTGCGCTGATTGGCCGTGGCAAGCGGGTTTATTTAGTTGCCGGCGCCATTCGTCTAGGTGGTGAAAAAGCCGAGGCGGCTCTGCGAAAATATATTGAACCCATTGGATGGATTGCATTGCTACTATTAGTTGGATTCGTTGTATGGATCTTGATGAAACCTCAAGGCGTATGAACTACACCATGAAAAATATTTCGCTATTCACATGTTCGGTAATGGCTTCCATCGTTGTGCTGACCGCGTGCGCCCAGACCACCGTGACCGTGCGGCCAACGCAATCGACTAGTGATACTCAGACTGTGAGAGCAACGCCACTTCGAAAACAGTACGAGCCAATATCACTCAATGAACCTTATATCGTGCAAGCAGGCGATACCTTGTATGGCATTTCTTTTCGTGCAGGTTTAAGTTATCGCGATTTGGCCGCCTGGAATAATATTGCCGAGCCTTACACGGTTAAAATTGGCCAGCGTATTTTGTTGCGATCTTCAAACGACAATCAACATGCGGATGTCGCGCTCACTTCTAGTCCAGCCACGACAAGGAATACCAAACCTGTTGAAACTAAACCGGTCGACGTCATGCCAGTCGTTATTAAGCAGCCCATTGTAGTCACCGCAAATCCGGTTGAAACTGCCGTGCTGGTTGTTGCCTCGGCAGTGCCCGCCGCCGTGCAAATACCCCCCGTAATAACTGCAGCGCCCACAGAAATAAAACCAGCGAATAATGTAACTACAATGAGTTGGCGCTGGCCAAGTGAAGGCACCTTAATTGCACGCTACGTGCAAGGTGATACTACGCAACAAGGCATTAATATTGGCGGCAAAAGCGGACAGCCCATTCATGCATCTGCTGACGGCACTGTAGTGTATTCGGGTGCGGGTCTAGTCGGCTACGGCGAATTGATTATTATCAAACACAATAACGAATGGCTCTCGGCTTACGCCCATAATCGTCGCCGTTTAGTAGCCGAAGGCACCAAAGTGAAAGCGGGTGATGTCATCGCCGAAATGGGCCGAACCGGCACAATGCGTGACATGCTGCATTTTGAAATCAGACGTAACGGAAAACCGGTTGATCCCTTGCTGTATTTGCCGAAACAATAAAAAATACGTAGGCCGTGCCCCGGCCCGGCGTTCTAATGAATCGTGACATTTTGTCGGGCCAAGCCCCGACCTACGGATCTAGAAGGCCCGA
>JAYUUM010000022.1:0-6202 GCA_043754555.1 Arenimonas sp.
GCGTAAGCCGCGAATGTCTAAAAGATTCGCGGCTTACGCCGCTCCCACGATTTCTTGTGCAATATTAAAACAATGGTTTATCCGGTAACAAGTTATAGCGCTCGACCGCTTCCAGAATCATTTCTTTAGCTTTAGCGGCATCGCCCCAGCCATTAATTTTGACCCATTTGCCTTTTTCGAGGTCTTTGTAATGTTCAAAGAAATGACCGATACGAGCCAGCGCTAATTCGCCCAAGTCGTTGGCATTAACTACGTGGTCGTAACCGGGAAATACTTTGCTAACCGGCACCGCGATTATTTTTTCATCGCCGCCGGCCTCGTCGGTCATCAACAACACGCCAACCGGGCGCACGCGAATCACCGAGCCCGGAATTAGCGGCACCGGCATCACGACCAATACATCGGCCGGATCACCATCTCCCGAAAGCGTGTGTGGAATATAGCCGTAATTGGTGGGGTAGCGCATGGGCGTTGTCAGTACGCGATCAACAAAAATTGCGCCGCTGGCTTTATCTACTTCGTATTTAACGGGTTCGGAATCTTTAGGGATTTCGATAATGACGTTGACTTCGTTTGGCACATCTTTGCCAGTGGGGACTAAATCTAGGGGCATCGGGTAGATCCTGCTGTGTTCAATGCGCGCAGGATACGGCAAAAGCGCCGAGCATTCACTCTTTCAGCAGTTTCTGTTTTATGTGCCGTGTAGCTGCTGGGCGATCAATAAAATGTGAATTCAAAAACACAGCGGCATTCCTTTTGCCCATAAGTTAGACGCTTGTGGAAAGGATAAACTATACAAATACGGGTTTTACTACTGACGGCAATAATGAGGATACGAGCTTTAGCGGTTCCATTTTTTGCAAAACCAGGCTAGATTGCTGAGCGATAAGGAGAAGTTATGCGAACCGATGCAGTGCTAGATCCCGCGGCAATTGATTTATTGCGCTCTTTAGATGAGCAAAAGCCAGGCTCGTTTAGAGATTTCGTGCGGATGTTCGTGACCGAAGCGCCCGATCGTGTTAAAAAAATCGAATCTGCTTATGCAGCCGGTGACAGCGTTGAGCTTAGTCAGCATGCGCATTATTTGCGTTCAGCTTGTTTGGCGTTAGGTGCTGGCCAGTTGGCGGCGACCTGTCATGATCTTGAACACCTAAATCCGCCAACCCTTACGCCTACTAACACCGATTTACATTTAGGTCCGTTGCATGAACGTTTGCGTGAAGCAATGATCGCTTTGCTGGAATTGGCAGAAGCTACCTAGAAAACTTTAATAAAGTATATTCATAAAAAAGCCCCGCCGAAGCGGGGCTTTTCTTTCAGCAAGAAAATATCAAAGTACGGTCAACATGGGCACTAACAATAGCGCAACGATATTGATAATTTTGATCAGCGGGTTAATCGCCGGGCCTGCGGTATCTTTGTAAGGGTCGCCCACAGTATCGCCAGTTACGGCTGCTTTATGAGCTTCCGAACCTTTGCCGCCGTGATGACCTTCTTCAATATATTTTTTTGCATTATCCCAGGCGCCGCCACCAGTACACATCGAGATCGCAACAAACAAGCCGGTCACAATGGTACCCATCAGCAAGCCGCCAAGTGCGTCGGCACCGAGCGTCATTCCAACAATGATTGGAATAAACAATGGCAGCATCGAAGGAATAATCATTTCGCGGATAGCTGATTTAGTCAGCAGATCGACCGCTTTGTCATATTGTGGTTTGCCAGTACCTTCCATAATCCCTGGAATTTCGCGAAATTGACGGCGAACTTCTTCTACCACGGCGCTGGCTGCGCGACCGACCGCTTGCATGGCAAATGCGCCAAACAAATACGGAATCATGCCGCCGATCATTAGACCAATTACCACGTCTTTGTTATCGAGCGAGAAGTTCACTGCACCGGCACCGAATTTTTCGGTCAGCTTGTGCGAGTAATCTGCAAACAAAACCAGCGCAGCCAAACCTGCGGAACCAATGGCATAACCTTTGGTAACGGCTTTAGTTGTGTTGCCTACAGCATCGAGAGCATCGGTGATTTTACGAATATCCGGACCCAGCTCGCTCATTTCGGCGATACCGCCGGCGTTGTCGGTAATCGGGCCGTAAGCATCAAGCGCCACAATCACACCGGCCATGGAAAGCATGGAAGTTGCCGCGATGGCAACGCCGTACAAACCGGCAATTTCATAACAACCCCAGATGGCGAGGGCAACTGCTAAAACCGGCGCGGCGGTCGATTTCATTGACACTGCCAAGCCGGCAATCACATTGGTACCGTGTCCGGTTTCCGATGCTTTTGCGACATCTTGTACGGGTGCGTATTCCGTAGCGGTGTAGTACTCGGTAATGACGACCATGGCGGCAGTCAGACCCAAGCCAATCAAAGTGCACCAGAAAAGCGGCATACCCAATTCTTTGCCGAACAGTTGATCGGTCACGAAATAAAAGGCAATAGCGGCGAGAACACCCGATACACCCAGGCCACGATAAAGCGCATTCATAATTTTGCCGCCATCACGTACTTTCACAAAGAAGGTACCGATGATCGAAGCAATAATCGAAACCGAACCCAATGCCAGCGGATACATCACGCCGGATGCTCCGTAAGTATTGAAGGCAATACCAGCTACCAACATGGCGGCAATAATGGTGACCGCATAGGTTTCAAACAAATCGGCTGCCATACCGGCGCAATCACCGACGTTGTCGCCAACGTTGTCGGCAATAACCGCTGGATTACGTGGGTCATCTTCCGGAATTCCGGCTTCGACTTTACCAACCAAGTCGGCACCGACATCGGCACCCTTGGTGAAAATACCGCCACCCAAGCGCGCAAAAATTGATATGAGCGAGCTACCGAAAGCCAGGCCAATCATCGGCTCTAACGCTTCATTCAGTGATTCCGAAGTTATACTTTGACCATGTAATACATAGAGAAGGAAGCCGGCAACGCCGAGCAAGCCCAGACCCACGACCAGCATGCCGGTAATCGCGCCACCTTTGAAACTGACATTCAAGGCAGCATTTAAATTTTGTGTTGCCGCTTGTGCGGTCCGCACATTGGCACGTACCGACACGAACATGCCGATAAAACCAGCGGCGCCGGACAAAATGGCACCAATGGCAAAACCAACTGCGGTTTCCCAATTATTTAGGGCGAAGCCGATTACAAAAAACAATACCACACCGACCATTGCAATCGTCATGTACTGACGACGCAAGTAGGCGCCTGCCCCTTCCTGAATCGCCATGGCAATTTTTTGCATGCGCTCATTACCGGCCGGTTGTGCCAGCACCCAGCGGGTCGCGAAAATGCCATAAAGAATAGCGATAGCCGCACAGGCCAACGCTAGCTCGAAACCGTATTGCTCTAACATGCCTCTTACTCCCCATAAGTTAAACACTAAGCAGTCAACAAAAAACGGCTGAACGCCGCTGTCCCCGAGTATCGCAGAGGAAATGGGGTCAGCGCCAGTAAAGGAGGGCGTTGCAAGTGCTGTATAGGGTATTGGGGGTTAATCCAGGCTTCAACTCTGACTTGGTGTGCTTAGTCAGCGTTAGCCAATGCCTGCTGGTATTCCTGAGAGCTGGTAATTTGCAAGGTCGGTTGACCCTTGAAAAAATTACCGCTTTTGCTTGCTTTAACGTAATAGGTTTGACCTGCTTTGACGTCAAGCGTGAATACCTGCTTGGTGGTGGGGTCGGCCATGTAATAGTAAGTGCCGGGAGCTAGTAGTTGCTGTTCGAATTTTCCGCCTTTATTGAGCCTGGCCAACTCCTGATTCTGGCTGGTCAGCGCATAGGCTTTACCACCGTCGTCGCTAGCACGATAAAAAATGACCGTAGCAGTATTGCCACTTTGGGCCAGAACAGAGCCGCTGCTCAAAAACAGCAAGATGCCGGCAAATAAAATAGCCATCATTTGTTTCATAACATTCCCCGGAACATAATCTAATTCTTAGTGTCGCGATCAAGTAAAAAGCCGAGGCTCGAATCCAAAGTCGCAAGCATACGCCGAGAAGGACCGTTTTAAAGTTCGGTAGTGATCGATAGCGATGGCGCAAATTTTCATCGGTATTGCGATTTTTTTCAAAAGCCAGCTGTGCTTTTTTTATTCGCTGTCTGAAAATAATCAAAGCCCGGGGCCGGGCTTTGAGTTGAAAGCTACAAACTTATTTTTGTTTGATAATTTTTGCAGCGGCTTCAGAAGACGCTTTAGCAAAATCATCGAGGCCTTTTGTATTGGAGCCACCGAAAGCGCCGCCCCATTTAGTGTCGGCTGCTTCATTCTGGCCGATTACCGCACCGGTACCTTTGCTGACAACGGTTAATCGAACCCGTACTTTCTGTGCGCCAGCTCCGAAACCTACTAAATAACGCAGTGCCATATTTCCTTTGCGAAAATCCAGAATATCGCCTTTTAAAACCGCCGCAGTTTGAGGGTTGGGGCAAGCACCCTGTTCTGCGTCAACGGCGGTCACACCTTTAGCCTTGTTCGGCAAGTGTTTTAAAACACCCGCGAG
This sequence comes from Arenimonas sp., assembly GCA_043754555.1. Classification (GTDB taxonomy): domain Bacteria; phylum Pseudomonadota; class Gammaproteobacteria; order Xanthomonadales; family Xanthomonadaceae; genus Arenimonas. The sequence continues at coordinate 4,523 of JAYUUM010000022.1, forward strand.
AATGAGCTCAATGTTACGCGGCGGAATAGTTGCGGCACGTTCGGTTTGGCTTTCCTGTTTTTCCTCGGCAACTTTGTACTTTTCTACCTCAACACAATCAATAGGCCCGGCGCTAATTTGAGTGGCAACTGCTTCAGTGGGGGCGGCTACTTGAGCGCTTGGCTCAGTAGGTACTTGTGCAATGGCAGTGCTGCTGGCCAGTGCGGCCGTTAAAGTCATCAAGCTGAGATTGAATCGAAGCTGTGTATGCATTGGCGATACCCTCGTTGGTTGTGGCCTGATAGTAAGCCTAAAAGATAATAAATAGGTATGTAATCGTATGAACTCACAGGTTTTTTAGATAGGTGGGGAGTCCGTCTTTCCCGTAAGGCACCGGCGCCTCGCCGACAATTAAGGGTGCAAGATAAGTTCTGCAAGCAGCCGTGATGCCATAGCCATCCTTACGGATATAACTGGCCGGCATTTTCTTTTCATGGTTGGCAATTTTTTCTAGGGCTGCAGCTTCCACTTTCCAGCGGTAGGGTTTGTTCGAAATCCGCTTGATAATCGGCATCACGCCATTCATACCTTTCAGAGCATACTCAACGGCGGCCTTGCCAACCGCCATTGCATGTTCAAGATCGGTTTTAGAGGCGATATGACGCGCCGAGCGTTGCAAATAATCCGGCACAGTCCAGTGCACTTTCATCGCCAGTTTATCTTTCACTAATGCGGCAATCAGCGGTCCCACGCCGCCCAGTTGCGAATGACCGAATGCGTCCTTGCTGCCCTCAGTTTCTGCCAGAAATTTTCCGTCAGCATTTTTTACCCCTTCAGACACCACGACAACACAATAACCAGCGCGACTGACTGTCGCTTCTACCGTCTGCAAAAATCTTCCTTCATCGAACGTAATTTCAGGAAATAAAATAATATGTGGCGCCTCGTTTTTACCTTCGCCTGCCAGGCCTGCTGCCGCCGCTAGCCAGCCGGCATGTCGGCCCATCACTTCATACACGAATACTTTGGTTGATGTTTCTGCCATGGCGGCAACATCTAGGCTAGCTTCTAGCACCGAGATCGCAGTGTACTTGGCCGCCGAGCCGAAGCCCGGACAACAGTCGGTCACGGCCAAGTCGTTATCGACGGTCTTGGGCACACCGATGCAAACCAGGTCATAACCGGATGCTTTGGCCAATTGCGAAACTTTAAGCGCAGTGTCGGCCGAATCGTTGCCACCGTTATATAAAAAATAACGAATGTCATGCTTCTTGAATACTTCAAGCAAGCGCTCGTATTTTTCACGGTCTTGTTCCAGCGACTTCAGTTTGACGCGGCAAGACCCGAAGGCGCCACCGGGTGTATGCGCTAGTGCTTTTACATCGGCAGCGCTCATGTGGCGGGTGTCGATCAACTCATCCCTCAATACCCCCAAAATGCCATTTTTAGCGGCAAATACCGGGATTTTTTTGGCGCGCGCGGCTTGAATCACCGCGCTGGCGGTGGCGTTAATCACGGCGGTAACTCCGCCTGATTGTGCATAAAGGAGCTTTCCTTTGCTCATAATAATCAATCTCTTGCTGTTGTTTATTGACTTGATCGCCTCAGGCCGTTAGCGTGACGGTGTCCGCACGGCGAATCGTGGGCTCCACTATAACCAATCGGAGCGACGACAGCTGTGCGTTTATTTTTTTGGAGTTT
>JAYUUM010000023.1:0-6155 GCA_043754555.1 Arenimonas sp.
ATCCAGGAAGTCGGTGGCGGTACGTATAGCTATGAATACGATGCGGCCGGCAACCGGACAATGGAAGAGGTGAAGACCACCGACGGCGCGGGCAAGGTCGTCCATCTGGTAACGCGCACGACCTATGACAGCCACAACCGGGTGGCGTTAATTACTCAGCAAGATCTTTCCGGGGTGGTAGCCAAGCGAATCTTCGAGCTGAAATACGAGTATGATCTAAGCGGCAATCGCAGACATGTTATTGCGATATCGGGCTATGGTCCGAATATGCAGGAAGTAGGTACCACGCTGCCCAATGGCAGCACATTACTGCCGTATACAACGACAGAATCCTGGTTCACCTATGATGGCGAGAATCGGATCAAGATCAACAACGGCAAATTGGTTAACGGCCAGATCCTGTTAAATAACAACGGCTATGACTCCTACGTTGTGAACTACAACGAAGTGGGCCGTATGAGTGGTCAGGTGCGTCTGAGTTCCAATGCAACCAATATCACTCGAAGTGTCTATGACCAGCGAGGGAATCGTCTTTATGAACTTACTCCAGAAGCCATGGGGACAGGAGAGACCACTAGCGATATTTTGACGCGCTACTTCTATGACAACGCTAATCGCTTAATCCGGTCGGAGAACTATTACCGTTCCGGCACCATGCAAGAGGTAGGATCGGGAGATATTATTAGTGAAACCCCGATCATGATCGATATCGGTGGTTGGCTAGAAAGTGCGACCACTTACAGTTACGACGGTGATGATCGACTGAAAGAACAAATGGGTTTGGTGCGCAAGACCAATTGGGCCAAGCAAGACGAAAACTACCAATATTGGGGTGCGGGAGATATCGCAGAGGGGAGTCGACTGACTTACACCAAGGACGATGGTGTAACGAGCACCTTCGATGCGGCGGGCCGAATGACGGGCTATCGCTACATCCAATACAACGGAGCCAATCAAAGTGTGGATTACATCCACACCTACAGCAGCACGTATGAAGGCTGGGGGGGCTATCAAGAGAAAACGGTGGTTGGCCGCAGTAGCAATACTAGCTACAAGGCGACGACCAATACCTTGACGCTAGATGTTTTTGGCCGCGTAAAAAGTCAGCAAGAAAAAACGCCATTGCGCAATGGAAGTATTGATGATCGTGTTCGTTATTACAGTTATAACGCAGACGGCATGGTGCAAAGTCGCCGCGAAGGCACGATAAAGGATGGACAGTTCACGCAAAGCACGGATGCAGGTCCAAAGCCAAATTACCTTTTGATACATGCGGCGGGACAACAGCATGCAGAAATATATGAAGGCGGCAAAGCAAATGTAACTGGCAACCAGCTTAGCATGGGGCCACAAGGGCCTCGCTTAAGCGGATTGGGCGGATACCAGGCCGGTGGCGGCAAAGTTGTCGCGGGGGCTGGTGATACTTTGCGTAGTTTGTCTATGCGCGTCTACGGTAGTGCGCAGCTGTGGTACGTGCTGGCGGACGCCAATGGCTTGGGTGACCCGGGCCAAGAGTTGGCAGCAGGCACCACGTTAAATGCTCCTGATGTTCGAGTAAACAGTAACGATGCGAACACGTTAAAACCTTACAACGCCAGCGAGGCGATTGGGCCGACTACACCGGGCTTGCCTTACATAGCGCCGCCAGCTGCAGGGTGTAGTGCCGTAGGCATGATCATTATGGCTGTCGTGGCTATTGTCGTCATGGTGTACGCGCCGCAGCTGGCGGGTTATTTGGTTCAAACGTATGGCATGGGAGCTACTGCTGCCGGGGCCTTGGCTGCGGGCACGGTGGCTACCGGAGCGCATGTTGCTACCACTGCGGTGGCCAGTGCTGCTGGGTTGGCATCGTTTAGTTGGAGAGCTTCCATTGCGACAGGTATCACTTCTGCTATCACGGCCGGTTTAGGCGGGGTGGGTGACGGAGGCGGACTGCTGGGCGGTTCAACCGCTGAACTATTGAAGATGGCGAAAGGCTTTACGGGTATAATGAAAGTCGCTGCCTCAGCCGTGGGTAACGCATCGGCAGGTTATATCGGCAACAAGATTGCCGGCGTGCAAGGAGCCTCGTTTAGCTGGCGCTCCATTGCGGCTGGTGCGGTGGCGAATGTGGTGACCGCCTCCGTTGCGCCGTTGCTTACCAAAGGTATGGATCAGTTTAGCGCTGACTTTACCGGCGGCATGGTGGGTGGTGTTGTTAATCACGCAGCGCGTAAAGCCTTTGGGTTTGACGAGAAGTTCAACTTCGCCTCGGTTGCGGCCGATGCCTTTGTTGGCGCCGTAGGAAACCATATCGGACGGGGGATTAATGCGCGAAGACTGGAACGTACGCAGGTAGACCAAAAGTTGGCGAAAAGTAGCGAATATATCCACAACGCCGAAAAGCATTTGCGGGTTAATGTTGGCGGATCACCATTTCCAATGAGTGCGTTAGGAATAAATGCTGCTTTCGCAACGTACATTGCGTTTGAACCAGGAAGCGATGTTACAAGTGCGGGAGCTGCGGGAGCTGCGGGAGTCAACGAGGCTGAGGAACTCACTACCTCGGAAGCGCTTGCAACAATCTTGTTGCTGCCGCGTGAAGCAACTTGGGAAGATGCAAAAAATAGATACGGTGAAAGAGGCTTGGCGGCATATGGAATGCTAATGGTTGGACTTGATAATGAGTTAATAACTATCGATGAAGTTAGAGCTGCCGCAAGTGACTCAACATTCAGAGTGCCTAGGCGCGGCGCGCAAATTGATACGAGGATACTTTTGAATGAGTCGATTGATCTAATTCAATCTAAATTTACGTTGGCAAACACAGATGAGACGTATCGTCAGAACAATCTAGATGGATTGCGTAATACGTTATGGTCATTCGGTTATGCGAATGGAATTACAGAAGACATTGGCCATGTTGCAGGTCATCGATACCGTTTGAATACGGATTACTCCAGGATGACGCGCCAACAATTTGATCAGGTGTTGACCGAAGTGGTTGGTAAAGGCAATAGCGCGAGCCCCGCCACTTTGCTATCAATTGGTAGTGCGTCTGGGGCAAGCAGAACAGAATTATTCGAACGGTTTTCATTGCTGGGAATATCGACAGTTACCGGAGAAGACTGGGGCTATGTGTTCAGGCGCGGCACCGATGGGGCCGACAATCGAACTGTTCGTTTTAATTTTGCCGCAGGTTCCGCCCAATTGGCGGAGTCGATCGGAGTTGACCCGCGGGAAGCCAGGTCCAAAGTACAATGGTCCACTTATTCAACATTAGTAAATGCTTCTTTTGCAACACAAGGGCTAGAGAGTGCAACGATAGAAGGTTTTTGGAGGCCTACGCCCGAAATCTGGAATCAGCATGCTGAGAACCAGGGTTGGTTTACTACGAGACTGCAAAATGGAAACACAATTGCACGGCAAAGATTACTCGACGCTGGAATAGACCGCCAAAGAGCACGATGGTCGCCTCTTCATGCTGTTGGTAACGGGATTGATATATCCAGACTTAACAATACGAGAATGCATAATGGAGGCAACCAAGCCAATCCACAGCCGACAAGGGGCAATGTTGAGCCAAATGTTGCTCGAGCATTCACTGATAGTCTGGCAGGTACACGGAACATGGTGCTGTCTCCATGGAGAACGACATATAATGGTGCAACAAACTTCGTTAATCATACTGCAGCAAATCACCATCATCACATTCATTTTTCACCAGGTAATTAATGCTTTGTACTTTGCGTTTTACATCTAGCTTGTTAGCTGCTTGGTTGCTTTCGCACAGTCAATGTGCCGCAGCAACCTTTACAGATAATGGCTGCACTATGCAATCCGATCAATGTTATGTTCTCGTAAAGGTTTTTGGCGACAACATGGCCGAAACAACTTCTGTGGGTGGCATTTTTTTTAAGGCAGGCGGTGGGCGCTATCAAAACGTAAATTGGCCAGCAGATAAGGTTGAAGCTTCTAACTACTCACGAAAATATTTTTTCGTTGGTCTTTCGAATTTTAAGAAAATTTCAAGCTGTTGGTCTGCATCTAGGATAGACGTCGTTGACTTGGATTCACACGAGGAGCGACGTTTCTCCTATATCTTCGATAACAAAGGTAAAGGCCGAACCGACAAGCCAATTGGCGTGTATGGGTTGCCACATAATATATCGAGGGGCGAAGTTGCTAGTAAAAGCGTTGATAAAGCAGTGGACGTATACGCGTGGGGTAAGTACCACCTTTTTGTGCCAAGAGCAACTAGATTAGTTAAGCGGGCCATCTTATTTAATATTTATTCAAAAAAAGAGCTTCTGATACTCGATGGAAAAAATATCTCAATTGAACTAGCAGTTACCAAGCAGCATAAACTTTCAAGTAGTTGTAAATCAGTAGTGTCCGATCGTTATATGAATAGTGACCAAAATGTTGACTAGTGAATCAATAAAAAGGTTAGGTTGGACTAACTCCCGCTTTCTCGGACACTTTAAATCAGAGACAATCTCTGTACGAAGGGTACAACTGTGTACACCCATTTTCTAAGTCGCACTATTGAGCTAACCCTCGATCGCGCCGAAAACGTCGATTTATTTGTCTGAAATTAGTCTTTGTTTTTTTCATCGCCCACACTTAATCCTTCCGTGGTCGGAAAAAGGAACAATCCTGGACACCCAAGACTTGAAACTGGCTAGCTCAATCGAACCGAATAAGTCAACGACGTGAGTTTTTTTCCCTCCGTTTAATTTATCCAACAAATTTCCATCGCGCACACTGCTCAGATCGGACCAGGCTTAATGAAGCCGCCGGGTGATCCCGATACCTTTGAGCGGGCTTTGTCCAATAGCTTCGGCTTTTTCGATGAGTTGTTCGGTTGTGCCAATCATTTGCTAATAGCCCGAATCCACCGCTTTCACCTGAGTAGGCCAATGCGTGGCACTGCATCCAGTTTTATTGACTACGGAAGTTGCCTGCTTTGGAATAGCGCTTTTCTTGTCGGGCCGGACTTGTTGGCCTGTCCATTGCGCCAGCTCGGTGTATTGGTCTTGTTTCAATGAACACCTGTGGACGAACGCCTGTGGACACCCATTTTCTAAGTCGTCTAAGTCACACTATCGAGCTAATCCTCGATAGCGCCGAAACGTCAGTTTATTTGTCTGAAATTAGTTTTTGTTTTTCCATCGCGCACACTTTATTCTCCCGTAATCGAGAAGTAGGAGTCGGCAAGCTCAGGCTTTCTGTAGCTGCCGGGTGATGCCAATGCCTTTGAGCCAGCGTTGTCCGATGGCATGGGCTTTTTCCATGAGTTGCTCTGTGGCCAAAACTGCAGACACCCAAGAATTGAGACGGTAGGCCGCCCCTAGGCCACCCCTGTACTCAGGATTACCGATGATGCAATTAGTTGTAATATTTTCTGTCTACGTCTTGATACAGGGGTGAAATAGTACCCAATTACCAAATTCAATAGTGAGGCCCACAAGAGGTGGATGTGGCCTGACATCAGGAAAAGGCGCGGACCATCTGGCACTCCCACAAGATGATTAAGAAACCAATGTATGTATTGGCCTGTACGCAGAAATATCAACAAGCTAAAAAAGCACAAACACAAGTGGATGACGCGAACTTTTTCCATAAATATTAAATACGCCCGAATATAGCGATGAAGATAATTTATATCTTTGCCATCTGAGCATATTTTTCTTCGTGACTGTGATGACTATCAGAATCTGCAGGTGCTTTTGGGCGAAGTAATGTGTGTTGTGGGTGCGGGCAAGTTTGCGGTGCTGCGGATATCATTTATTGGATATTATTCGCGCCTGGCATATGTCCACACATTGATTATTGGCATGGACATTCTATGCCTTGCTAGCGCTCATCTTCACTGAAAACCTTCTGGAGTTGTTGCTTATTCCGATAAGCCATCTTAAAGCATGGAATTCCCACCTGTCATAAGTTACAGGTAAATTTAAAGTGCCGAGCAAATTAAAGATATTTCTGATTCAAGAAAAATTATTTAATTAAACTTTTCTTACCTTTTCGTGATTGCTTGATATCAGCTCTCAAACTTTTTTGAGAGTGCGTATCCAAGGAATTAGTTATGGTCGCAGTCGTCTCGGGTAATGGTCTTGGCTTGTTCGATAGCTCTTTGATGCAGTTGGGTCGGGGCTTTGGTGGTTCGTTCG